>JAPLUN010000469.1 GCA_026397715.1 Verrucomicrobiota bacterium | reverse complement strand
TCATTCAGCCCCTTGTTCCATTGCAGCACGCAATCGACGAGAATGAACTTCTTCTTGTCGTCGATGGGCACTTCGCGGCGACCTGCGAGTGCCACAGGTTCAGGATGGATCTTGTCCTTGTCCGCACCCATCTCGCGCACGAACTGCTTCACACCTTCCTGGTAGAAAAGGATTTCCTGACGCAGTGGCTCAGCGCGCTCGTCAGTAAGTGTGATCTTGATGCCGGGATTGAGGAATGCGAGTTCGCGGAGGCGCACCAGCAGGCGGTCAAAGTTGTACGTCGTGGTGACGTTGAAGATCGTGGCGTCTGGGAAGAAGGAAATTTTGGTGCCGGTGGTCTTCGGATCATCGAGATCGCCCAGAACCGTCAGGGGCTCCGTCGTTTTGCCACGCTCAAAGCCGATGGCGTGGATCTTGCCATCACGGAACACTTCGCACTTGAACCAGTCGGACAGGGCATTGGTACACTTGGCACCAACGCCATGCAGACCGCCGGAGAATTCATACGCGCCGTCGCCAAACTTGCCGCCGGCATGCAGGCTGGTGAGCACGAGTTCCACCGTGGGGATCTTTGCCACCTTGTGCATTTCCACTGGAATGCCGCGCCCGTCGTCCTGAATGGTGATGGAGCCGTCCGTGTGGATGGAGATCCAGACGTTTTTGCAATGACCGGCGAGATGCTCATCGATGGAGTTGTCCACCACTTCAAACACGCAATGGTGCAGGCCGCGTTCATCGGGGTCGCCGATGTACATTCCAGGCCGCAGCCGGACGGCTTCGAGGCCTTCGAGTTTCTGGATTTGATCGGCACCGTAGGCCTGGTTTTCGGCCACACCGGTATTGAAAGCAGCATTCTGCTCAGGAGACTGTTCGGACATAGGATTTGAAGGGCTGACCATCGACTGAATCCGTCCATGAAACCGCTACCGGAAACGTGCTCGATGATGACCTTTTCAGACTAGCAAGATGAAGGGGTGAGCAAAGGGATTTTTTGCTCCCAAACGAAGTCTTTTTCGCCCCTCAAATCAGCCCCTAAACCACGTCCTGCAGTCCCAGTTTCTCGATGACCTCCGGCAAAACGCCGGGATAGGGGCCGCCGATGCTGATATTGCCCACGTAGCCGAGGCTTTTCCAGGTCTGACTATGGCTGTAATAACCACCAACACAGAGCTGACGGAAGCGCTTAAAAAAGACCGCCCCGACGTGGTGCTCCGGTTTGGCCTTGGCCGCATCGCAGATGTCATCGGCGATCTGGGACTGCTGATCGACGCCCAACTCCTCAAAACGCTTGGAAAAGCGCTTAAAACTCTCCGTATTGAGCCAGCCGAGGCCTCCGCGCAGGGTCTCCCGGTCCTCCTGATGCGCGGGATAATCGGCGCTGACCCATTCGTTGATAAAATCTGGAACACCCACCTCCGAGGCTGCGGGAGAGGTTTCATCCTTCGGCAGGATCAAATCGGCCAGGGCCTGCGTGGTGGCCAGTTCCTCAGCCGACAGCAGCTTTTCCCACGGAAACTTCAGCGGCTGCATGAAGTCCGGGTCGTGAAAGACAAACCGCGACGGATGTGCCGGTGGTGCCGGCTCCGTGTGGTTTGGCGCGGCAATGGCTGGCACGGCTGCTGCACCGGCAGCACCGCTGAGGAGGCCTTTGAGGGCGTTGCGACGGGAAATGGGAGAGGACTCAGACATGGCGCAAATCGGTTAAATGTTCCCCCGTTTCATCTCTTCCATCAGCCATTCGCTGGAACGCCAGGCGAGGGCAAGGATGGTGAGCGTGGGGTTTTTGTCGGGGTTGCTGGGCAGGACGGAGCCGTCCATGAGGAAAAGGTTCTTCACGTCCCAAGTCTGGCAGTATTGATTGGCGACGCTCTCCGCCGCTTTGTAGCCCATGCGGGCGGTGCCGACTTCGTGGATGATCTCCCCCGGCCTTTGGATGGCGTCCGCTCCGCTGAGCGGCTTGGCTTTGCCACCCATGCCTTCGATCATGGCCGCAAAGGACTGCTGCATGTGTTCCGCCTGCTTGATCTCATGATCGCTCCATTTCCAGTGGAAACGCAGCACCGGGATGCCCCACTGATCCACCACATTGGGATCGAGCTCGCTATAGCAATCCTTGTTGGGAAGCATTTCACCACGTCCGGAGAAACCGAACTGCGCGCCGTAGTAACGACGTGCTTCTTCCTTAAGTTTGCGGCCATACACACCTGGCGAAGTCGAGTCCAGATAGCCAAAGTTCTTTACCTCGGGCATCTGCCGGCCACCACCCATCTCGATGTGATAACCTCGGGCAAAGCCGAGCTTGGCGTGTTCATTCACCAGCCACCAAGGAACATAGGTATGCAGTCCTCCCGCGCCATCCTCATTCATCGGCGGCAGGTCTTCCATGGCGGGAATGTGTGCCCCGAGGCGCGTGCCGACGCTGTCCATCAGATTGAGCCCCACCTGCCCGGAGGAGTTGGCAAGGCCCGCCTTGTCGCGTGATTTCGAATTCAGCAGGATGCGCGAAGTTTCACAGGTGCTCGCGGCGAGAATGACCACGCGGGCTTTCGCGATTGCATCCCGGCGGGTGACCTTGTCGATGTAATGCACGCCCGTGGCCTTGCCGCTGTCATCCAGCACCACTTCACGCACCATCGCATCCGTGATGATGTCCAGATTTCCCGTGGCCAGCGCAGGTGGCAGTAGCACCGTGGTGCTCTGAAAGTTCGCGCGAATGCTGCAGCCGCGGATGCAGTTGGTAGCCCAGAAACAGGCGGCGCGTGACATCATGTCCTTGCCGAGAATCTCCTGCGCTTTGGGATTGTTCGGAAACAGCACCTTCGGCAGATTTTTCCAGTCCATCGGCTGACTGAGCACCGCACGATGCGCAGCGACGACGGGCACTCCGAGTTTCCTACCCGCCTTCTTCGCGAGCAGTTCCCCCACACGCGGCTTCGGCGGCGGCATCAGCACACCGGGCGATGAATTCGGCGTATTCGCGATGCCGTCCACCACCAGAAGTCCCCCTCCGTGCCCGGCTTGTTGGTATACGGCTCCCCGGGCACCTGCCAGCCGCCGATGTTGGAATCATAAAACCCGAAAGGGCGGTCTGGCGTGGCCACACCACGGAGCGGTGCCATCTCCGGCGTGTTGAACATCGGCGTCTCCTTCACCGGCTCATAATTGCGCCCGGCCTCGATCATGAGCACTTTCACACCATTCAGGGCCAGGATCATCGCCGCCATGCCACCGCCGGCTCCAGAGCCCACGACAATGACATCATACTGTGGCTGCGTTTTGCGTTCGGTGAGGACAGGCATGACGCGACTATAGCCAAGAGATGGAAGCGACAAGTCATGTTACGTTTTTTCCATATTGGAGCCGGTGAGAGCGTGGAATCTTCAACCTCAATGTGCCAGATTTGCCACAAGGCAAAATCGTAACGCCGCGCATTTCGACAACGAGGAACGCAACACGCATAGGCGTGGGAAATCCCAACGCGCGCAATGATTACCAAGCACTTATCCTACACCTCCGTTTCCCTCGCCATACTAGGCTTAATTTCAGCGGCCTCGCTTCATGCGGCCACCTTTGTCATCAGTTCCAACTCCACCAGCGCGCAGACGCTTGATACTAATGGGCAGACCGGCACTGTGGACGCCGGTAAATCTCTGACCCTAGGCGGTGCCACGGTGGCGGTGACGATGAGTGCCACCACCTCACTGACAAATAATGGAACGATCCAGCAGACTTCAACTGGCCGGGCGATTGACAGCACGGTAAACAATTCCTCGCTCACGATCTCGAATACGGGGACCATCACTTCAGTGAGCACGGATGCAGTACGGGTCAATTCGGCAAACACAGCCATCTCATTGACAAACAGCGGCACCATCAGTGTGAGCGCGGGCGGCCAGGCAATTGACTGGGCGGCGATCACCACGGCTGCCAATTCTTTGACCAATCAGCTTGGCGGCGTTATTTCAGCCGTCGGTGAAGATGCTGTTCGGCCAGGCACCAATGGCACGGTGATCAATGCAGGAACGATCACGGCCACACCGACTGGCACGACAGCACCAACCGGAAGCGACGGCATTCAGGCCAATGGTTCGGGTGTCACGGTCACCAACACCGGAACTATCTCGGGGCGCCATGGGATAACCGGAGGTTTCGCGGGATTTTCCCTCACGGTGAACAACAACGCTGGCACCATTTCGGCTGTGAATGGTTCGGGCATCAACATTGACGGTGTTTTCACCAACACCACGGTCAGCGTCGGCAATGCATTTGGTGCCACCATTCAAGGGGGTGTGCTTGCGGCTGCAACCAATGGTGATGGAGATGGCGTGGATGTGGACGGTGTGCTCACCCTGAACAACTCCGGCGACATTTTCGGCTACGGAGCCAAAGGCGTGGGCAGTGACACGCTTCCGAACAATGCTGAGGCAGTCGCTGCAGGTGGCGGCACCATCATCAACACTTCGACCGGTCGCATCATTGGCAGCTCCCTGACAGCGGATGCGCCTAATGGTGACAATACGCGTGCTGGAAATGGCATTCTCGTGGACAACAGCTCAAGTGGAAACGCTATTGCGGCGACCACCGTGACCAATAGCGGCCTGATTCAGGGCAAAACCGGCTTTGGCATCAAGATCATAGGCACCTTTGCCGACACCATCACCAACAACGCCGGCGGAACCATTCGTGGCGCGGGTACGGGTTCAGGTGCTGCAATCCAAACCGGTGACGGTGGAGACATCCTCAACAACGCCGGAACCATCACTGGCGACAATGGTCTGGCCATCGACCTAGGAGCTGGTGATGACACGCTCACCGTCACAGGAGGTTCCATCACCGGCGACATCGACGGCGGCACCGGCACAAACACCGCCACTTTCAATCCAGGCACTGGCAATACCTTCAACTATGCTGGATCGATCTCCAACTTCAGCAGCGTGGACATCTCCAGCGGCAACGTCATCTTGTCCGGCGCCAGCACCTACAGCGGCA
>JAPLUN010000600.1 GCA_026397715.1 Verrucomicrobiota bacterium | reverse complement strand
CTGCGTCTTGTCTCCGCCGATGCCGATGTTGACGGTGTTGAGGGCGGGGAAGTGCTTCTTCCAGGATTCACCCCACTGGATGGTGATGCTGTCGCCGACGAGCAGCACATCGATGGCCCCCTGGCTGGCCTGCACGGTCTGCACATGCGCCTCATGCAGCTTCAGCCAGGCATCTCCGCCGAAGAAGCCCGCGCTGGGCACCACGGGCCAGAGCTGCGGCAGGTGCTTCATGGATTCCGAGCCGGGACGCCGCTCATACTCGGCCTTGGTCACGTAGGCTTTCTCCTCCGCCGTGAGCGGCCAGCCGGTTTTTTGCGGTTCTGCGGTTGCGTGGGGGTAGTCGAGGGCTTGCGCGGTAACAGTCGCTAGTATGGTAGTAAGTGGTAGAATATTCAGCAGTTTCATAGGTTGGGAAATCAACGTTGGACGATTCTCACGGGCAGATTTGGCGGGGTGCGGAGCGTAAGTTTGACGTCATCCGCATAGATGGATGCCAATTTTGCCGGACGCAGGTTTGGCAGTGCAGCGAGCTGAATGACGGCAAAATCTGCATCCGCACTTACCAGACACTTTGCCGTGACCGTTTTCCATGCCTCCGTGCTGCCGCCGAGTGTGGTCACTTCCGCAATCCCGCTGGCCACTGCCTCGGAAATATTGAGCGGCCAGGTCTCGCGCAGTCTGGCAGGGTCTCCCTTGAAGACATAGATTTTGCAGAAGCACGTCACAGAAGGGCGGGTGTTCTGGGGCCGCTCATCCAGAAAGCTGGCAGAAAGCTCCAGCACTGCATCTCCATTCTTGCTCAGCGCAGGCCGCAGCAGGCGCAGATCCACTAGCTGGAAAACATCACACGAGATCGCTCTGCCGTTGGGATTGGTGGCATCCGGCTGCGGGCTGATGAATCGCAGTTGACGCCCACCATGGCCGGCATCTCCGGCGGAGATTTCCACCACATCACCACTCCACACGCCAGTTCGTGCCGGAAAGCCTGACTCCACCTGGCTGTGTTCAAAACCGCCATCGACCAGTGCATGCAGTCGCTCAGAGGTCACTATCGGCGCGGCGACGGCCCAAACCAAGGAAGCGCAGAAAAGGCCGCAGACCAGCCCTGCCGCCATTGCGGCAATCGGGCGTGTTAGCCACACGCGGCGCTGCTTCTCAGGCAAATCGCGACGAAATGCCTCCTGGCGAAAACGATCGTGCAGGGCCATGGCGCGCAACTGCGATTCGGTGAAGAGCTTGCGCATGGCGGGATCAGCCTGCATCGCTGCTTCGAACGCGGAAGTTTCAGCGGCGGACAGAGCGCCGTCCTGATGGCGCATGGCCAGTTCGAGAAATTCGGTGTCGGTCATGAGGTGGCGGTGTTTTGCAGGCGGGTGCGGACGCATTCGCCGAGGGTTTTGTGCAGGCGTGCGAGGGCTTGATAAACGGTCTCGATCTTGCGGCCCATGATGGCGGCCACGTCGGTGCAGTGCCGCCGCTCAAAGTAGCGCAGGCGCAGCAGTTCGTGGTTGTTGGGAGTGATCTGCCCCATGCAGTGCCCCAGTGCCTCATGCATGGCGTCAGCATGGGACGCCTGCGGCCACTCCTGGGAGAGCATCTCCAGCAGCTTATCGCTCAGACCCTCATAGCGGCCATCACGTGCGCGCAGGATGTCAATGGCGCGGTTCTTTCCGGCGAGGCGTGCCCAGTTCACCACATGAGTCTCCGTTTCAAACTCCGCTGCGCGACCCACGGCTTTGACACAGACCTCCTGAAACACGTCTTCCGCGAGGTGGAAATCCCGCGTCACGCTGGCGATGAACGCGGTGAGCGGCAGGCGCTCTGCGAGCAGGATGGAGGCGATTTTTTCTGGCGGCAGCATGGGCTTTCAAAGAATACGCAAAGCCTGCTGAAAACTCGACATGGGTGGGATGAGGAAAAATAAATTTCGCGCAAGCGCCGCCGAGTGCACCCCTTGACCAATGAGCGGGATGGCTTGCCAGCGGCAGTCCTGTTGTTGCAACTCCGCCGAAGAAACCCGCGCTGGGAACCAAGGGCCAGAGCTGCGGCAGGTGCTTGTTCGACTCACGGCCCGGGCGGCGCTCATGCTCGGGCTTGCGCACGTAGGCTTTCTCCTCCGCCGTGAGCGGCCAGCCGGTTTTTTGCGGTTCTGCCGTGGCGTGGGTGTAGTCGAGGGCTTGCGCGGCGAGGGCGGCGAACTTTGCGGTGATTTATTTTCGCTGAAACAGCGGGCTTTGGACGAGGGCAACGATGAACTCGCGGATGGTGAAATTCTTTGCCCTGGCCTGCTTGACGATGGTGGTGGCGAGTTCTTCGTCGGTGAAGCCGTAGGGACGGCCGAGGGCGTATTCGATGAGGGCCTCGGTGAAGCCTTGGGCGAAGTTTTCGCTGCGGGCGGCGATGATGTCGCGGAGATCGAAGTAGGTCTTGAAGGCGGGGCCGTTATAAAACTGGCCGGCAGGGTCGATGGGCCAGTTTTTTTTGGTTTTGGGGTCGTGATCGACATCGCGCCATTTGCCGGCGGCATTGAAGTTTTCGAGGCCGAAGCCGATGGGGTCGATCTTGCGGTGGCACTGGAGGCACTGCGGCTGCTCCTGGTGCGCGAGGAGGCGGTCGTGCGGGCTGATGGGCTTGCTGGCGAGGCGGTCGAGCTGCGGCACATTGGGCGGTGCGGGCGGCGGCGGGTTGTGGAGGAGTTTGCGCAGCACCCAGGCACCGCGCTCCACGGGGCTGGTGCGTTCGCCGTTGCTGCCCATGGCGAGGATGGCGGCCATGCCGAGCAATCCTCCGCGCGGGGAGTCTTTGGGAAGCGTGACCTTTTGAAACGCATCGCCGCTCACACCTTCAATGCCGTAGTAGGTGGCGAGGAGGCCGTTGATGTGGATTTCATCGCTCTTGAGCAGCCTGGAAAGGCTGCCGCGCTGGCGGAGGAGGTGAGCGAAGGTTTCATACACTTCGCGGCGTGCTGCGGCCTTGGCGCTTTCGTCGAAGTCTCGGAACTGCTTGGTGTCGAACTGGAAGAATTCGAGGCGGTCCATGCCGAGCCACTGGTGGACGAAGCCGCTGACGAATTCATCCGCCTTGGTGCTGGCGATCATGCGATCCACCTCGCGGGCGAGGATGTCTGGCTTGGTGAGGTCGGCGGCGAGGAGTTGCTCGTCCGGTGGTGCGCTCCAGAGAAAGTAGGAGAGGCGGGAGGCGAGTTCGGGAGGTGACAGGGAGCTCTGCCTTTCAGCTTTCACGCCCGACCTTTTACCAGCCTCTTCTTTGGGTAAAAGATTCGGGGTCAAAGATGGTGAACCGATTTCCTGAAGATACAAAAAACGCGGTGAGGCCAGAATCACGCTCAGCGGTTCTTTGAGCGCTGCTTCGTGAGCATCGCCTGCCTTGCGCCGCACTTCGTAGAGAGCGGTGAGTTTGTCCACAAAGGCTGCTGAGGGCTTTTTGCCGCGAAAAGCTCGCTGGGCGAAATTTTCGATCACGGTGCGCGCATTCGTTTCGCCGGTGGCAATCACGGCTTTCACCTGCGAACCGGCTTCGACCTTGTTCAGCGGGCCTTCGTATTCAATCCAGTCGATCCACAGCACGGGATCGCGTTGTTTGGTGTCGGTGATCAGCCGTGTGCGACCAGCGAGGCTGATGGCTTCCTTTTTCAGCGGGCGCTTTTCAAACAGGGCAAATTTGCGCGGACCGCCGGGACGCACCTGAAAGGGAAGCTCGATGACTTCTGGCTTTTCGAGCGTGCCGGTGATCTGCTTGCTGGTGAGGAAGGTGCGGTCGTCTTTGTCGATGGGGCTGGCTTCGACGAAATTGAGGAACGCGCGCTCCGCCGGCATGCCCGGCGCGCAGCCGACCTTCACGCGCATGACGTAATCGCCGGTGGCGAGGTCGGCGGGCAGGTCGATGGCATGCTCGGAAGTTTCGGTGACGGTATTGTCGAGGTAGAGACCTGACTTGGAAAGCGGCCAGTCAAGGTATTGCTGGAGCCAGCGGTTGTCATGATCCCACACATACTTGCCGAATTCCGCGTGCGATTTGTCGGTGAAGCCGAAGTCCTTCAGCCTGGCTTCATCGCCACCGGCGGCTTTCCATTTGGCGTATTGTTCATTTAAAAACTGGTAGCGCTTATAAGCGCGCTCCACATCGGCGCGGCGTTTTTCCGGCTCGATGTGCTGCACTTTCGCGATGGGCGCTTGTTTCACCAGCGGGCCCTCCCATTCGACCCAGTCGATCCACAGCGCGGGCGGCGGGCCGACACCCGTGGCTGTTTGGGCATTGATGAAGAGATCGTGATCCAGCTTCACATCGCGCTTCTCGCGTAACACAAAAGTGCGCGGGCCGTTCGCGGTGATGCTCACTGGCACTTCGATGACCTGCGGCGAGTCGGTGGTGCCGCTGATTTGAAACGTCTGCATCAAGTTGAAGTCCTCGCGCTCTTCAGGTTTCATCCGACTGCCAAGAGCGACGAACAGCCGCTCCTTTGACGCACCTTTCACCGCACCGATGCGAAAGCGCAGCTTGTATTCGCCCGGCCCGGCTTTCTCGACTTCGTGCTTGGTCTTTAACCAGCCGGAAGGCTGATCCGGTGGCAGCGTGATGACCTCCTCGGAGTGGACGTTGTAGATCGTCAAAAAAGCGCCGGTTTTCGACAGCGGATCATTCAGGTAGCGCTCAAAGGTCGGCCCCTGCTGTTCAAAGCCACGGATGCGAAACTTCGCCTCCTGCTCATCGGGAATGCCCTTCTGCGGCTGCTTGGTCTCCATGAACTTCTTCGCGGCTTCGTAGCCCCCTTTGAAGTAGCCATTGTAAGTGCCGCCAACCATCGCGTTGGCATGCAGCTCGACCTCGCGGCGCTCTTTGATGGTCTTCGTCAAAGCGGGAGCACTGGGCAAAGCCACGGGCGCTTCGAGTTCGACATAGTCCACCCAGATACACGGACGCGGGCCTGTGCCGGTTTTGTCCCAAGCCTCGCGGAACAAGGCATACTCGGCTTCGCGCGTGTTTGGGCGCTTGTCGCGGATGGCAAAGTTGCGATCACCGCTCGCGTTGATCTCAATGGGTATCTCCAGCGTCTGCGGATTCGCGAGCGTTCCGGTGACTTGATGCGAACTAAGCACATTGAAATCCGCCGCGTCCGCCTTGCCCGTGCCGATCTCAATGAAGCGCCGTTCCTTCGGTGATTCATCGCTGGCGGCGAGACGCACCCGCAGCGTGTATTTGCCCGCAGGCCAGTTCGTCGGCGCGGTGATGCCCGTGTAACGACCTAGCGAGTAAAGCATGAGCCAGGTGCCGGTGTCGCGCTGCGGCAGCTTCGGATATTCGGCGTAGTATTGATGATGATAGCTGTATTCACTGCGTGCGAACTGCGCGTCGTCCACGTCCTTGAAGCCAAACTGCGTCGGTGGCGGCGCACCCGCGATCTCGGCGAAGTGGTTGTAAAACAATTGAGGCGACTGCTTTACCTTCGGGGCGTCGCGCAGTTTCTTCACGATGTCCACGTTCTCTGGATTCTTCGCCGCTTCATCAATCGCCGCGCACCATTTCTGAAAGCGCGAATACTTTTCCACATAACCATCGGCATAGATGGGCATGTATTTGTTTGCCCACTGCTCGGGGTCTTTGCGTAGCTTCAGCGGCTTCGACGGTTCCGCCTTCGCGACCGGAGCCGACGCTGCGCTGACGACCTCAATCCAGTCAATCCACAGCGCGAACTCCGGCCCGATGCCGTTGCGCTTCTTTGCTTCGGCGAAGATGCGATGCGCGACCTCCTCGGACTCGTAGCTGCCTTTCTCCTGGAAGAAAAAGCCGTGGCCGTTCACCGGCGAAAACTTTAGCGGAATCTCCAGCACCTGGGGCTTTTCCATGGTGCCGGTGATCTGATGGCTGCTGGTCACCGCGCGCACTCCGGTGTCGTGCTGCGAGCCAAACTCCACGAAGTGCCGCTCCTTGGGCGTGTTGCTCGTGGCGGCGATGCGCACACGCACCACGTAGTCGCCCGCGGGCCAGTCGCCAGGGATGCGAAAGGGCTGATACGGATTCGCGAATACATCCTCGATGGTCAGGAAGCTGCCCGTCTTCGCCGCTGGATGCGCCAGATAAGCACGCTGCTGCGGCACGGAATGCACCCAGTTCCGCCGACCCTGCTCGTCTGCATGCACTGCATCCGTGAAGCCAAACTCCGCGGGTGAAGGCGCTCCTTTGATCCTCTGCCACACGAAGAAGTGATGCGTCGCATCACCCTTCTTCTCCGCGCGGATCTGCGCGAGGACATCCGCATTCTCAGGCCTGGCCGCCGCCGCATTTACCGCCGCCGTCCACTTCTCGTAGCGCTCATGCGCATCCGTGCGCTCCTTCAGCGATACCGCGATGCGGGCATTTCTCGCCTCCGCCTCCACATGCATCAAGCGGGGCTTGGCCGGCGTGGGCGTGATGAACCGCGCGAAGTGCTCGTCCAGCGCCTGACGTCCGAGAGCAAGGTATTGCTCAAACTGGTCCGACGACATGAAAAGCGATGAGCCCACCGTATCGAATGTTCCAGCGCCACCATCGGCGGGCAGTTCGTTCACACGCAGGTCCACGCCGAGCAGATCGCGGAGGGTGTTTTTGTACTCACGCCGGTTCAGGCGGCGCATGGCGATTTTTCCGCCCGAGTCGCCCAGGCGGCCGCGCGCGGTGACGAGCGTGCGGGAGAGATCGTCGAGGAAATCGCTCTTCGCGCCGGGTTCAGGCTGCTTTTCATCCTCGGGCGGCATGTCTCCCGAGTTGATGGAGTTGAGCACCTTTTGCCAGAGATCAGCGCGTTCGACTGAGTCCAAGGTGAAGGCGATGTCATCGAGGCGGACCTTGCCTTTTTGCTTCTCGGCATTGTGGCAGTTGAGGCAGTAGTCCTTGAAGAAGGCGCGGTGCTTGGAGTCGAGCTCAGCGTGGGGGGCTTCGGCAGCGTGGGAGTGCAGGATACCCAGCCAAGACAGCGCGAATGTGGCGAATGATCGCTTCATCAGAACAGGAGATGAGTTAAGCGATGAGTTGCTTCACCACGCCGGAGCTGTCGCCGTGGCGTTCTGCGTTGATGCCCATGCCGTTGAGCAGAGTGAGCCACACGTTGGCGAGAGGAGTGTCCTTCGGCAGCACGAGGTGGTGGCCGAGCTTGATATTCGCAGCACCACCGGTGAGGAGGGTGGGACAGTTGTCCAGGAAGTGGATGGAACGGATGTTGCTGCCGTAGGCAAGGCAGGTGTTGTCAAAGAGGCTGCGGCCATCGGTTTCCTTGGTGGCCTTCAGTTTGTCGATAAGGCCGGCGAGGAGCTCGCTCTGCGTGGTGTCACGCTTCTGTGAGGCCGCCATGCGGTCGCCGGGCGAGTAGTGGCTCATGTCATGTGGGGCGACTTTGAGTGCGAGGCTTTGCAGCAGCGTGCCTACGGGCTGTCGGTAGGTCAGCACGCGGGTGCTGTCTGTCTTCAAGGCGGCGACGATGAGGTCATACATCACTTTGATTTCTTCTTTGCCTGCGAGGCCCTCTTTGGGCTCACTCATCGGTGGCTTGGTCTTTGGCACGCTGAGCCATTGCTCGTCCTTGCCGAGGCGCACCTCGATGTCGCGGATGCTTTGGTAGTATTCGTCGAGCTTGTCGATGTCGGTTTTCGTGAGGCCTTGCTGCACGCGTTTGGCATCCTCCTGCACGGCATC
>JAPLUN010000232.1 GCA_026397715.1 Verrucomicrobiota bacterium | reverse complement strand
ATATCCATTCCGCACACCATCCCGGCGAGCATGAGCCAGTGAGACAGATTCTTGGTCTGTGTCAGAATACGCTCCACCGTTCCATGCAGATAGCAGATGGACAGCGCCACGAGAATGCCGAAAGCCACATAGCCCATCAGGCTTTTGCCATGGTAGAGCCAGGCACGTAGCGCGCACCAAAGCGTGACCGCCTCAAAGAGCAGAAACAGCGACCAGCCCAGCCACCCATTCTCCGCCAGCAGCAGGTAGTAGAGGCTTTCCGTCAGCGGATTGCCCCAGTAAAGTTCATCAATGATCGCAAAGCCACGCTCAGCGTCCCACTCCTCCAAAATGGCGCTGTATTTCGCGCCCAGCGGACGGCTGTTGGCGAGGCCGTAGTTGTTCCAGCCGATTCCCAGCAGCGGGTAATCGTGCAGCATGGCCAGACACTGGCGGTTGAGCACCGGACGCAGATCCTCGGCATTCTTCTCCTTGCTCTCCTTGACCTCCTTGAGGCGTGAATTGAGCGAGTCCATGGCAAACATCATCACCATCACGGCACCCACCACACCCATCAAAGAAAACACTGCCGTGCGTACCCCGGGACCACGCAGCCATGCCATTCCCAGAACGATGGCAGCACCCACGGCATATGCCGCCAGTGCCGCCCGGGAAACCGAAAGCAACACGCACAGTCCTGCTGCACCAAACGCTGCCAGACACAGCCACAGCAGCCGCCCTTTGATATCCTTGTGCAAAGCAGCCGCAAACACCACGCAGGCCGTCATGTACGCCCACATGGACATGGGGTTCTGATGCTCAAACCAGCCCTTGATCTGAAAGTAGCCTTCAAGGTAGCGCATCTTCATGCAAATCCACCCCTGCACGACCAGGCTTAGCCCAAGCCCGATCAAGGCGGCACGCAGATCTTTGTCATCACGCAGATACATCGCCGCAGCCACGAAGATCAGCGTGCCTTTGCCAAAACGCGAAAAGGCCATCCACGCCATCGAGGCATCCCAGGCATTGGCGACGGAGAGCAAGCCCACCACCGTCCACATTACATACAGCCAGGTTCCAGGTGGCCACCCTTTGCGCGGCGGCACCGCCGGATCACGTGGGCTTTGCGCCACGGCGATGATCAAGGCGATGGCAAACACCTCGATCAGGGAAACCTCATAGCCCTTGGTGTGGCCACGGTACTTCTCGATGCTGCCGATCATCAGCGTGAATCTTCCCGGCTGCAGCGTGGGCATGAAAATCATCAGTCCAAACAACGCCCGCTGCCAGGCGCGCCGCGACGCCATCATCACCCCAAGCAACGGCGCAAAACCGCCGTAGAGCAGCAGGGCAATCAAGAGTTTGAAAAGATCCTTCACAGCTGAAATCAAGCCCTGACACCTCATCATCTCACCGCCCCCGATTGAGGGGGGAGCCAACTCCTCACCACTCTCTTAGATTTCACCTCACCTCTTCTCCAGCATGCGTCCCACCATCGGTGTCCTCATCCGCTTCAAGAACTCCGCAGCCACACTTCCGCGTGTGCTCCAACGGCTACAGGCGCAAACCATCCGCCCCCTTTTCATTCTTGGCGTGGACACCGGCAGCACGGACGACTCAGCCGCGCTGATCACTCAAGCGGGTGGCCGGGTAATTGCATGGTCCCAGCCCTACCATCATGCGCGAGTGCTCAATCATGGCCTCAAGCACCTTCACACAGATCTCGTGCTCGTCCTGAGCTCCCACACCACCCTGGAAGACGATGACGCTGTGGAGCGCATGCTTGCCGCATTTGAAAATCCCAGCGTCGCCTGTGTCAGCGCCAAATGGGACGACGATCCTTTTTACAGCGACGCCATCACCTGGGACGAACTGCGCGCCAAGGGCCTCAAGTTTGGCTCCATCTACAGCAACAGCATGGGCATGATCCGCCGCAAGTCATGGGAGGCTGTCCCATTCGATGAATCCCTGATCACTGCCGAAGACTACGCCTGGGCCATTGAGCAGCTGCAGCGCGGCCACATTTGCAAACGGCTGTCTCTGCGCTTCGGCTATGAGCGCAGCGGCCATGACCGCACCTTCGAGTTTGCGCAGCTGGTGTTTCAATTCGCACGCCGCTACAAGCTCCACGTCACATGGCTCGGCGTACCGCGCAGCCTCCAGCAGATGCTGCGCGCGTTGTTCATTCGCCGGCCTGACTCAGCGCCGCCCGCCTTGCATTACGAGCGGCTCAAAGCCTGGGCGCTGATGCGCTTTACCGCCGCTTCTTCTTTTTCCGGCCGGTGAGGATGGCGCGGGCGCGATCTTCGTCGTCGAGTGCGGTCGTGTACTTGTAGCTGAATCCTTCAAGCTTCCGGCGCTCGATCTTCTGACTGATCAGTCGCTCGATGGAGGCCACGTTCATGAGCTCGTCAGCGGCGAAGAGGGTAAAGGCATCGCCTTCCTTCTGCGCACGGCCGGTGCGGCCAATACGATGCACATAATCTTCCGAATGCTCGGGGACCATGTAGTTGATCACGTGGGTCACTCCGCTGACATCCAGACCACGCGCCGCCAGATCGGTTGCCACGATGATTTCAAATTCACCATTGCGGAAGCCCTGCAGGGCGCGCTCACGATCACGCTGGCCGATGTCGGAGTGCATGACGGCCACCTTGTATTCGTTGAGCTGATTGAGCGCGGAGTAGATCTGGTCCGCCTGCACCTTCGTGCGGGTGAAGATCATGACGCTCTCGAAATGGGTCTGTTTCAGGATCGCCAGCAGCAGTTCCATGCGCTGATCGCTGGCGATCGGATACATGTAGTGACTGACTGTTTCGGCAGCGGAGAAGCGGATGCCCACTTCGACGCTTTCGGGATCTTTGAGCGCGAAATCCGCGAGACTCTTGATCTGCGGCGGCATCGTGGCGGAGAAAAACAGTGTCTGACGCGCAGACGGAGTTTTTTCAATGATGCGGCGCACATCGGGGAGGAAGCCCATGTCGAGCATGCGATCCACTTCATCCAAGATCAGCACTTCGATACCGCGGAGGTCGGCGATGCCTTCCTGCATGAAATCAAGCAGACGTCCTGGTGTGGCGACGACGATATCGACACCCTCCTGCAAGCCTTTGCGCTGCTTGTCGTAGCCAACGCCACCATGAACGAGAAGAACTCGCAGGCCGGTGTGTTTGCCATATTTTTCAAACTGTTCGACCACCTGCGCGGCCAGCTCGCGCACGGGTTCGAGGACGAGAACACGGAATTTCCCAGGAGCCCCCATCCGGGTGAGCGTAGGCAGCGCGAAGGCGGCGGTCTTGCCAGTGCCGGTCTGGGAAGCACCGATGACATCCCTGCCAGTGAGGATGATAGGGATGGATTTTTCCTGAATGGTCGTGGGCGTGGTGTAGCCGGTTTCACGAATGGCTGCCAGCACGGCTGGCGAGAGTCCGAGCACTTCAAAGGCTTCTGGAAAGGGGCCCTCAGGCACAGGTGGCGGCGCGGGCGGGGCCACCGAGGAGTAATTCACACGTTCGGGCTTGTCCTCACGTGGGCCACGGGGCGGACGCTTGTCATCACGCTCCCGGCCACGCGGCGGGCCGCGGCGGCCATCACGCTCCTGGCGCTCGGGGCGTTCCGGACGGTCACCACGCTCGCGGGGTGGGCGGGCAGAGTGCTCACGCGGCTGACGCGGAGCTTGTTCGCGGGGCTGACGAGGAGCTTGCTCACGCGGCTTGTCCTCATGCGGACGCTTGTGCGCGTGAATGGTGGCGGGATGGTGTTCTTTCGAATGGCCAGGTTCTTTGGCTGGCGAGTGAGGCGCCTCCTTCTTCTTGTCTCCGCCAATGACGCGTTTCAGGCCGGCTTTAAAGCGGCTGAAAAGAGAGGGTTTCTTCGGGGCGTGTTCGGGTCTGCGTGGGGTGGTCACAAGCGTTTTCTAGAGTAGGAGGCGGGGTTTATCGGCCAGTTTGGGCGACAATGCAAACCCGCAGACAGCCGACGGGCGGGGTCAGAGCTTCATCGCATAATGCACCTGACGGGCGACTTCCTCAAAACCGCAGCTCGGATACAGGTGCTGACCGATGGCGTTTGAGGCCATCGTTTCGATCTGTGCCAGTTTCATTCCCTCGTCACGCATGTAATCCAGGGCGTGCTGGATCAGGCGGCGTCCCAGCCCCAATCCCCGGGCGCTTTCCACCACGGCGATGTTGGGAATGCGGCCCCGTTCATTCACCCGGTCCAGCCGGGTGGTGATGTAGCCGAGGATCTCGGTGCCCCGCTCGGCCACGAAACACCCCTCCGGGCATTGCGCCACGTCGTCGTCGATGTGACTCGCCTTGCGTACCTTCCAGTCGCGTTCATTCCAAAGGCCAAATTTGTGCTCCAGCATCTGCTCCAAGGCGACGCTGCCAAAGGACGCCACGGTAATCTGGCGCAATTGCGACAGGTCCGTGTCCTGATACGAGCGGATGTGAAGGGGTGGGTCGTCCATGTTTGCGGGGGTTGAATACTGAATAAAAGGGTGATAAGTAACGCCTTAAACAAGCATCTATCGAGTAAATGGCACGGGTCTTGCGAAATACCTGCTTGGTTGCTGACGTTGATCACAGTAATAATTCACAGTTGCGAATATCTTAGTTTATATCATTCTTCTAGCCCATGCTACTCTTTAGCCGGACTTCTAAAAAATCCCGATTCAATGACCGCCTTTTCAAGGTCGTCGGGAGCGTCCTGCTGGCTGGAGCGCTCAGTCAGTGCACCTCACCGCCCAAAGGGGATGTGGTGGTCAGCGTGAAAGATCAGAAACTCGGCATCTACAGTGAGGGTAAGCTCACCAAGGAATACGTCATTTCGACTTCGAAATTCGGCCTCGGCGACCAGAAAGGCAGCAACCGGACCCCTCTGGGCCAGCATGAAGTCATCGCCAAGATCGGCCAGGGCCTGCCTGCAGGGGCGGTTCTGAAGAGCCGCCGCTGGAACGGCGAGGTGCTCAAACCCAACGCTCCGGGCCGTGATCCCATTGTCTCGCGCATCCTCTGGCTGCGTGGCATGGAAACCACCAATAAAAACGCCTTCAACCGTTTCATCTACATCCACGGCACCCCGGAAGAAAACCGTCTGGGCCACCCCGCCAGCTATGGCTGTGTCCGCATGGGCATGAAGGATGTGGTCGATCTGTTCAACACCGTCAATGTCGGCGCCAAAGTCGTCATCACCAAGGGTGGCCTGCCAGCTGGCGAGAAAGAAAAGCCAGCCACAGTCACGGACGATGTGGATGGTTCTCCTGCGCTGAATGCTCCAGCTACGCTTGCAGCCCAGCCACTCGAAATTGCGCCTATCGCACCCTCAGACGGTGAGAAAAAGCGGGCTGAAGAAAACGAAGCCAAGGCCAAGGGCAAAGTCGGCCCTGACCACGAAAAGCCGGTGCACAAGTCGAAATCGTCCAAGTCAAAATCCGACACCAAAGTGGCCGGACATGCCGCTCACAAGGCAAAAGCCAAGGCTTGAGCCTCGACAGACTCAGTCTCTTACCAGTTCGAAAGCTGGCATTCTTTTCAATAACGAAGGATTTGTCTCCAATGGCATCCTGCGCATGACCTGAAGAAGCTTGGGATCAAGCACGAGCCGTTGTTTGTGGATGCCGCTCTCAAAAATATCACTCTCACTCCACCGTGGGGCAGCACGAAATGCTGCCTGTGAAGGCCAGTAAACTCCGGTGCGCCCCACATTCACGTCGATCAATTCCACCTCGGTTTTGCCGGTCAGGTGACACACTCCAACCACGCAGCCCAGTTCCACCGCACGTGCCGAGGCGCATCGTCCCACCCGCTCGACTCCCAGAACCGTTTCCGTGGCGCTCGGCACAAGGATCACATCCACGCCAGCCCCGCGCAGCCGTGTGCTGATTTCAGGAATCTCAATGTCCAGGCAGATCACCACCGCAAAACGAAGCCCGGCAAACTCCCAGATCCGCAGTTCGGTCCCTGGCGAAAAATCAGATTCCCACGGCGTCAGGTGCAGCTTGTCCTGATGCAGAACTCGATCTTCCACCAGGATCGGCGCCCGGTTGCGCAATTCCTGGCGCTCCTCATCCCAGAACGGCACCGTACCAAGCACAACCGCCTTGCCGGGACGGATCAGCAGCGATTTCAGCGCTGGCAGCACTTCCCCCCAAAACACCTCAGCCGTTCGCTCGAGTGTTTTAGGCTCGACCAAAGGCACCAGCCCCACCCAGGCAAATTCCGGCAGCAGCACCAGGTCTGCCCCATTGTCCCAGGACTCCTCCACGCAATCCACCACCACTGCGGCAAAAGCCGCCGGCGATTTGGCGGCAGCTCTGGAATCAAACGTGCAGAGATCAATCGCTATCATGGCGCATTGTGCGCCTCATTTCCCACAGCCGCAACTGCCACCGCACCCCGGCTTTTTCCGGCGTTTCGCGGAACGGACGATGAAAAGCGTGATCGTGACGAGCACGACTGTGATCGCTGCGATGGATTGCCAGTCTGCGTTCATGGTGTGAAAAGGTTAGTAGCCCAGCGCACTGCCAATCTGGAAGATAAGCAGACTCAGTAAATACGCCGTTCCGGTCATGTACCCGAGCTGAAACATCGCCCATTTCCAACTTCCCGTCTCGCGCTTCACGATGGCGATGGTGCTGACGCACTGCATGGCAAAGACATAAAACACCAACAGGCTGATGCAGACGAGCGGCGTGTAGACCGCCCGGCCGTCAGGGCGGCGCTCGGAAGCCAGTTTGTCTCGCAGCGGGGTCAGGTTGTCGTCATCTCCGCTTTCCACGGCATAAACCACGCCCATCGTTGAATTGAACACCTCACGGGCGGCAAAGCTGCCAATGAGCCCGATGCCGATCTTCCAGTCATAGCCCAGCGGAGCTATGGCAGGCTCGATCAGCTTGCCGGCCCGGCCCGCAAAACTGTTCTCAAGCTGGAGCGCCTTGTCCTCCGTATCGGTCTTCGGATAAGTCGAAGCCGCCCAGATCAGAATGGAAATGCCCATGATGATCGTCCCGGCACGAACCAGAAACATGCGCGCACGCTGCCACACATGCAGCAGGATGCTCTTGATCGCAGGCATCTTGTAAGATGGCATCTCCAAAATCATCGGACTCGCCGCACCTTTCATGACGCACTTGTTAAACACCCAGGCAAAGAAGAACGCACCAAAAGTGCCCAGTGCATAGAGTGCCAGCATGATGCCCGCCTGGGTCAGCGCACCAACTTCCCCCACTGGAAACAACACGCCAATGAGCAGCGAATAAACCGGCAAACGCGCCGAGCAGGAGGCCAGCGGCGCAATCAGAATGGTGATCAGCCGGTCCTTGGGACTGTCGATCGTTCGCGCTGCCATCACGCCGGGAATGGCGCAGGCATACGAGCTGAGGAAGGGCAGGAACGACTTGCCGTTGAGGCCCACCTTGCTCATCGCCCAGTCCATGATGAAGGCCAGACGCGACATGTAGCCCGTGTCATCCATGATGCCGATGAAGAAAAACAGGATGAGAATCTGCGGCAGGAAAATGACCACGCCACCGACTCCGGGCACAACGCCATTCACAATGAGATCGCGGAAATCCCCGGCAGACATCAGTCCCTCCACCCAGGTCCCCAGCTGTCCGAATCCAGCCTCAATCCAGCCCATGGGGCCCTCAGCCACCTTGAAAATGAGGAAGAACAGCA
>JAPLUN010000462.1 GCA_026397715.1 Verrucomicrobiota bacterium | reverse complement strand
AGTTCGGCGCAGTCGTCTGGCCGAATGAACAGCTCGGCTGGAGCTATTTGACCTCCAGCTTCGCGATCTCCTCCTTCTTCAGCGCCCGGTCAAACACCGCGATCTCATCGATTCGCCCCTCCCAATTCGAATCATTGTCGCTGCGACCGCCGAAGAAACACTCATGCGGGGCTTTGGCCGCCTCCGTGACGCTCTCCGTCTCAAACTCGAGCACGCCATTGAGGTAGCCACGCACCTGGTTCTTGTCACGCACCAGCACCAGATGCTGCCACTGCCAGCGCGGGATCTCGCTCTTGCCTGTCACGAGGCTCTTGTCGTTCGTGCCGCTGAAGAAGATCAGCTTTCCCGTGTTTCCACTCTTCCCGCCGATGCCGAGGTGATCACTGAACACCCCGAACCCATGGTCGTCGCCACGCGAAAACAGCCACCCACTCGTGTCGCGCCCGTCATTCGGCATGCCATTCCAAAACCAAAGCGAGATGGAGTACTGGCTCCCCAGCCCAGCAAGGCGTGAGCGAATGCGTGCGCCGACCAGATGCGGTGCGCGGTTCACATCACCCGCGCAAAAGCTCGCGGACTTGGGCCCTTCAAGATAGTAGGCCACATCGCGCTCATACACCGCATCATGCGCATGAGCACTCGCATCCGCCGCCACCGGACCCGTGAACTCATTCAGCCTCCAGTAAGCCGTCGGTTTCAGCGCCAGCACGGCCTTGGCCGCTGCGCCATCGCTCAGCTTCCATTCGGCGCGCGGTTTGTCAGCCACCTTTTCCAACGCCGCGATGGCCGCCCCCGCGATCTTCGGCTCCGCATTCACCTCCAGCCCGGCGGAGCGCGCCGCCCAGGTGTTGTAGCCGCCCCACGCATGCATCTCGGGTGGCGGGATGTAACCATCGCCACCATTCGCCAGCTCGATCACCATCGTGTGGGGCAGGGGGCTCGCCGCTTTGATCTTCAGGCCCGTGATGGCATACGTTTCGTTCGGCGTCGTCGCGATGCCGATGTCTCCGAGGCGCACCGCCTGCACCACGATCTCCGTCTGCTGCCGCTCATTCAAAAGGATCTGCTCCCGCGCATACACTTCCGTCGGTGTCTTCGCCAGCCGGTCGCCCACCTCCGTCATCACACGCTGCGCCCATTCCAGGCGCTGCTTGTCCGGCGTGCGGTACTTCAAAGTCATGCGAGTCTCCGTCATCGCCACCGTGGCCTTGTCGTCATACTTGATCCCCGCATACGCCTTCATCGCGATGTCCAGCAGGCCGTTCGCGTACTCATACATGGTCGGCTTCGGCCGGTCCTTCTCCGGGATCGTGTAATCCGTGCGATAGATGTCCCCGCTGCAGCCATGCGACATTATGCCCACCATCTTGCCTTCCGGGTCGATGCGCTTTTGCAGCCCATCCGAAAAAAGGCCGAAGTAGTCCGCGCCGATGTCCTTGTCGCCGAAGTAGTGCATCGAAAAATTCGCCAGCACCGCCAGCGGTTTGCCGTCCTTCGTTTGAATCGAGATCAGCGAGAGATCAGGATCTTCCGGGCCGGACTCACCCGTCACGTCATCCCAGTTGCGCCCCGCATGCATGTTGGCCCGCACCGACTTGTTGCCAAAGGGATCTTCCACCACGCGGTCCGGCCGGCGAATCCACTGCCGCAGCGCCGTGAACTCCGCCGCATTCGCTTTGGCAAAACCGATGCGCGCAGGCACCATCGCCGCCTGCGCCGCAGCGATGGCCTCCACGAGTTGCTCCTTCAAAAACGGCACATAGCTCGGATCAGGATCCGTGCCCAGACATCCCATGGAAGCCGGGGCGGAATGCGCATGCGTGGCGGAAATCAGCATGCGATCTGCCGGAATGCCGGTCTTCGCCGCCGCCATCTTCTTCGCATCATCCAGCACCTCGCGGCTCATCATGCAGCTGTCCGCCACTACGAGCGCGATCTCCGTCTTACCATCCGTCGCCACAATGGAGCGCGCATGCACACGACTGGTGATCTTGTCCACGTAGCGGCTGATCATCCCTCCATTCACCAGCACCGGCAGCTTCGGCGGCGTGATGTCCACCACCGCAGCACCCGCTTTAAATTCAGCATGGATCGAGGTGGCAAGCAGCAGAACGGACAGCGGGAGAAGGAAGCGCATCATGGTGCGTGACAATACGGCGCTGGGTACGGTGCTTATTGTGCCCAATTCGTCGCCTTTTGTGACATTCCATCTTCAGCGCCGCCATGCGCTTTCGTCCGCACCCCTCACTTCGTCATCTTCAAAAACGCCGCCGCATACCTCTTCCCCAGCTCACGATACGCCGCCGAATCAAAATGAACCTTGTCACCCTTGTGATTCAGTCCTTCCGCCGTCACAAAGGCCGTGTGCGGCACATCCTTCGGCAGTTCACGATGCGCCTTGTCCACCAGAATGGTTTCAGGCTTCCACGGCACTCCATCAAACATCCCTATCTGCCCCGCGATGAACGGCACCTCAGGCGCTTTCACCAGCTCGCGCAGGCGCTTCACCAGATCACTCAGCTTGGCCGCATAGGTCTCCGCAAGCCCCGGCAGTGAATCGCTCTCGCCTTGATGCCAGAGAATGCCTTTCAGTGTCCCCGCAGGCAGCGCCAGCTCCACACGCTTCACCATGTCATCCCAAGGATGGCTCTTCGTCGCAGGATAAAACACACCGGGCTTCCAGGTGTCGATCGGCGATCCACCCACCGCGCACGGAATCAAACCAATCGTTACCCCCGGATTCGCCTCGGCGATGATCTGTCCAAAGGTCTTGCCCAAACCCACACCCGCCGAGGGCTTGTCAAAATGCATCGGATCCACCGCCGGTACCCACTTGCCCTCTTTGCTCAGCATCAGCACCCGCGGATTCACCGCCACATCCTGCGCCTCCACCACCCCGCGCCCCGCCATGTTCGACTGCCCCACGAGCAGGAAAAGATGAAACTTATCCTTGGAAGGCAGGGGAGCATCTTCAGCAGCAGCGAAGACAGTGACAAAGAGAGCCAGCAGGCAGATGAGTGGACGGATCATGGTCGGTAATGGAGAAAAGGGGAACGCGTGCGTGTAACTGTTTTTGCAGATTATGTGTGCAAGATTGGGATGTGAAGATGGGCGAATTTTTTCAACCATACTCCAAGGAATGACCACCCCTCACTTCAGTGTCTTCCGAAGCCATTCAATCATCTGCTTCTGATAATCTGACCCCAGCTTCTCCCAGCCGCCCATGCCATGACTGCCTCCGGGAACCACGATGGTCTCGCAGCTGTTGCCCGCCGCCTTCGTCTTCGCTTCAAAATGCTCGTCCATGCCGATGAGTCCTCCCAGGCCACCCAGCGCCTTGCGTCGCTCCGCCTGCACCACCAGATCATGCGGCGCATAAAACGGCACCACCGCCGCCACCCGCGTGTCACCCTTGCCCGTCACCCCGGCCCAGGAAACAAGATGACCACCCGCCGATTCACCAATCAGCGCGATGCGGTTCACATCCACCTTGTACTCCGCCGCATGCGCCTTCACCCACTTGATTGCACTCGCCACATCATCCGCACACGCCGGCCACGCATGCTGCGGCGCCAGGCGGTAGTTGATCGTGAACCACGTGAAGCCCGCTTTCGACAGCGGCTCAAACAGCGGCTTGATGAACGAATGCTTGTCCCCCTTCGTAAAGCCGCCGCCATGCACCAGAATGCACGTCACAAACGGCCCCTCTCCCTCCGGCACATACGCATCCAGCGTCAGCGACACATCGCCCGCCTTCGCAAATTCAATGTCCTGTTTCAAGCCGGGCATCGTGAAGGTGTCGGCGGCAGGAAGAGCGGTGGTCAGGATCAGGGCAAACAGCAGGGCGGATTTCATGGTGCGTAACAAACGGCCCGACACGCGGCGCTTATCGTCAAATCATCCAACTTCCCGATGCTGCAGATATGCGAAAGAAAGGCCCGTGTTTGCTGTCCGGCTGGCGTATGCTCTTATGAAATATGAAACAACAGCGTGTCTTGATTCTCGGGGGTGGGTTTGCCGGTCTGGCTTGTGCGAAGGGATTCCCCGAAGAACGCTTCGATGTCACACTCGTGGACCGCTGGAATCATCATCTCTTCCAGCCGCTGCTCTATCAGGTGGCCACCGGTGGCCTCGCCATGACCGACATCGCGCAGCCGCTCCGCTCCATTCTCTCCGATTACAAAAACGTCACCACTTTGATGGATGAAGTGAGCCGCATTGATCTCGATGCCAAGCAGGTCCACCTCAAGGAGCAGGTGCTCGATTACGACTACCTCGTGATCGCCCTCGGTGCCAAGACCGGCTACTTCGGCCACGATGAATGGGCCGCGCACACGCTCGGCCTGAAGAGCCTGGATGATGCCATGAAAATCCGCAAACAGGTGCTGCTCGCCTTTGAGCAGGCCGAGTGCTCGAATGATCCCCTGACAACCGCGCGCTTGCTGACGATGGTCATCGTGGGCGGTGGCCCCACCGGAGTCGAAATGGCGGGCTCGATCGCCGAACTCGCGCAGCAGGTGCTGAAGGAGGACTTCCGGCGCATCGATCCCAGCTTGGCGAAAGTCCACCTCATCGAGGCCGGGCCCAAACTGCTGGCGACTTTCCCCGGCGGACTGCCGGACTACGCCTGCAAGCATCTCGAGCACCTGGGTGTCACGGTGCATCTGAATTCCCCCGTCAAAGAAGTCGGCGCAGGCTATGTCATCACCGGCGATCAGCGTATCGAGACAGACACCGTCATCTGGGCCGCAGGCGTGGAGGCCAGCGGGATCACACGCACTCTCGCAGGCGTGCCGCTGGATCGCGCAGGCCGCATCCAGGTCCAGCCAGACCTGAGCCTCCCCGGTCATCCCGAAGTCTTCGCCGCTGGCGATCTCGTGGCATTGACCGATACCAACGGTGTCCGCGTACCCGGCGTCAGCCCGGCAGCCATTCAGATGGGCCACTTCATCTGCAAGACCATTCTCAATGAAGGCATGTCCGTGCCCCGCTCAGCCTTCACCTATCTCGACAAAGGCACCATGGCCACCATCGGCCGCAGCGCCGCCGTCGTCAGCTTTGCCGGCATGCATTTACGCGGCATGCTCGCCTGGCTCATGTGGCTCTTCGTCCATCTCCTCTTCCTCATGGGCATGCGCAACCGCGCCATCGTCTTCCTCCATTGGGTCTGGTCCTACATCACCTGGCAGCGCGGTGCGCGCATCATTCAGCCGTGAGCCTTGCTCCACATGCTCACGCTTCCGATATGGACTGCAGTCGCGGAGTGAGGAACGAACGCAGCTGCCGCTTTCGCCGTCCTTGGTGACCAACGCATGCCACGAAATACCCGAATGCGGCAGCCGCTGCTTCTTCGCCAGCCGGTCACCTCACGCCCACCACGAGACATTCGAAAGCGGCAGCTCATCGCAGCCGCGCTCCCAAATCGCCTCATACCCAGGACAGTTGAAAATGAGTCTGAAGGAACAGGCCTGTTTTCCAAGCAGAGCATCAGGCCCGGCGCTTCATGCTGGGACGTAGGATGGACGTAGCGACAGCCCGTCCGTCCATGAGCGTGAGGCAAACGTCTTGAGCCTGCGAGCGTTCGGGCAGCCTTGAACGCACCGTGGGCGCTGGGGCGTACGAACGTCCTCGCAGTCGGGCGGTTTGGCGGAGTGGGCGCTGGAGCATGGGCGGTCCTCGACGCCAAACACGACCGACCTACGTTCCAGAAAGCACGCATGTCCTCTCAGCGGACAGACCTGTTTTCAATTGAGCATGGTATCGCATGGCCGCAGCCCCTCACTTCACCTCAAACACCTTGCTATCCAGCACCTTCCCATCCTGCACCAGATCAATGCGATACTTCCCGGGAGGCAGGCCCTTCTTCGCTGTCAGCGAAGAATCAATCTGATCACTCACGGCTGCTTGCACATCCGCCGTCGCCAGCACCTGGCTCTTCTCGCCTTCCACTTCCACCAGCACCCAGACAAACTGCACGTCTTTGGCCAGCGCCTTCTCTTTCAAGTTCCACCGCGCATGCAGCTCCGTGTCGTCCGTGGTGAAAGACTTCACCTCCTTGCCGGGCTCGCCCTTGCCGTCATCTCGAAACAACTGCGAGGAGTCGAGCACCAGCTTCGTCTTTCCGGCCATCGGCGCGCCCACCTTCACCGTGAACTTCTCATGCGCCACCTCCTGCCCGTCGAGCTGAAGTGAGACTTCATGTGTGCCCGCAGGCCAGCCTCCGGCAGGGATGAAGGAAAAAGAGAACGGCACATTCTCCTTGTTCTCCTCGCTGGTGAAGCTGCGCGTGCCCGCATCATCCACCCTGCCATTCACGGTCCACGTGGCTTCCATCCAAGACGCCAGACCCAGGTTGCCGGTCCCCACGAGGAACACCTTGTCCATGCCTTCAAAGTCATGCGTCTCATCCACCGGCTTGCGCTCTTCATCCGTGCCTTTGGCCAGAGTGGCTCCTAAAAACTTGCTCGGAATCGCCTCCTTCGGCGGCGCGACACGGAAGGGGAACTGCCCCAGCGGCTTTCCATCCAGGGTCACATCCGCCCGGTAGCACGCACCCACCGGCATGGGTTGCTTCGTCTTCATGTCAAAGCTCACAAACGTGTCCTCCCCAAACGAGAAGATCACCCCCTTGTTCACCGTCGCCACATCCACCTTCGCCTCGGCCATCAGATCCTCACGAAACATGAACTTCGCCGCCACCACCCCCGACTTCGGCCTCCCCTTCAGCTCGATCGAAAGATACACCGTCTCATCCGGCTTGAAAAACTCCGCCACATCCTTCGGCGAGTTATCCTCTTCCTTGAACCCATGGCAATAAACCGCCTTCTTCAAATCCCCCTCCGCCGCCTGGATTGAAACGAGTGCGGCCACCATGTTGAAACCGAGCACCAGCAAAAGAACAAGTGGTGTTTTCATGCCGCGCATTCAATCACAGCGCTGGCCAATCACAAGGTGGATGGCGGTTTTGTTTGACCACCTAAAAGCATGGCGCTGTTCCGTGGGGAATTGAGTTCAATCCGCAGCACTTGTGAGGGTGACCACATGCGCTTCCGCCACTGTCGGCACCTCCGTCTTTTCCAGCAGGCGGCGAATCACACTCTCCGGCACCGCAGCGCTGCGCTCCTTGTTCTGGCTCAGGATAGTCGCAAGCGGTGGCTCAAGGTAGACGATCTCGATGCGCGCATGGTAGTCGGCAAACAGGTCGATCCAGCGCTTGCGCAGCTGCTGGGTGATGTTCGTGGCGTTGAAGGCGAAGTCACGGTGCGCTCTCAGGTGCTCGCGGCATTGCTCCCGCGCTGTCTGAATAACCTGCCCCTGATTGTCCGTGGAGGAAACAACCAGTTCCTGGCGCACGGCATCCAGTGAGACCACCGGAAGTCCGCGCCGATTTTTCGCCAGCCACGTGTCCTTGCCCGCGCCCGGCAGCGCGCTCATCATCGTCACCGTGCAGCGGTACTCTTCATGGGGTGTGTAGTGCAGGCTCGTCAGTTCATCGCGGTGGTAGAGAAAGCGCGCCTGATCATTCACAAACGGATAGGCCGCCGTGAAGCAATTATGCTCCAAAGCAGTATCACGCCAGAGGTGCAGCGTGTCCTCCGGGCGCGACATCTCCTCCGCCTTCCGGCCTCGTGTGTCGGCCAGCGCAAAGAGATAGAGCAGCCGGTTTGACAGCACGCACGAGAGTTGAATCACCGCCCGCTCAGGATCGCGTGATTCGAGCAGATACGGCGGCCTGCCATGATAGCGGACCAGGCTGACGATGTGCTCACGCGTCCCCAGATCGCAGCCCAGATCGCGCAAAATCTGCCGCGTCATCGCCGCTCCCACGATCGAGTGCTTGGGCGAGCGCGTGCGGCCCGTTTCAGCATCAATCACCGTCGTGGCCGGTTTTCCAGCATCGTGCAGCAGGGCCACAAACAGCAGCATGATCTGCTCCACACGGCTCAGGGCAGGGTAGTCCGCCAGCTGCGTGACCTGCTCGTAGACCATGCCCGTGTGCGTCCACACATCTCCCTCCGCATGCCATTGCGCATCCTGCATGCAGCGGCGCATCGGCTCGGCCCACGGCTGCTGCGCGGCCCAGTCAAAAAGAGCGGCATCACTCGCCTTCAGCACATCAGCCCAGGTTCTCATGACCAGATGTCGGCTCCTTCCGCCAGCATGTTGGGAATCATCTGCTGATGCTGCCAATGCTCGCTTTGCTTGACCTTCTCCACAAATTCCGGACGCACAATCTTCGCCCGCCCGGTGGCCATGCCGTCTGCTTCAATGCGCAGATACAACCCCTCCATGCGCGAGTCCGTGCCGCCCGTGAGCGGGTTTTCAAACTCCGCCTCAAACGCAGATTCCGTGATGATTTCCATCAACTGCTCATGCCTGGCCGCTCCCGTATGCACGACGGGCACCGTCAAAATGCCAGTGCCATCCAGCAAAGCGAGCCTGCGTTCCAAGGAGAGAAATCCGCCGTCAGCCTTGTCATAGATGTCGAACTCAAAGAAGTAATGCGGCAGCGCGCGGTAATGGACGCTGTGCTTCGCATACAGCCATTCGCCGAACAGGATGAAGCGATCCGCCAGCATTCCTTCCAGCACCGGACGTTTCACCGCCACCCATTGCTTGAACAAATCATACTGCGGATGCATGCCCTCCGTGATCTCATGCCCGCGACACTGCAGCACCATGCGCCCGTTGCTGGCAAAATGAATGCCCACATTCGTTCCATCCAGTTTCTCCTCCACGATCAAAGAAGGATTGGCAATGAACGCAGCGGAGTCCTTCGGCCCCATGTGCCGATCATCGTCCGTGCCCTTCGAACCAAAAAGGTGCGGGGTGCGCGGGTATTTGATGAAGTTGTCTCGTGAGGCACCCATGGCGGAGGAGTGCATTCAACGATCTCAATCAGGGAATGATTAGAAAAAGATGCAGTGTGATTTTTCGCCGCTCTTCATCAAATAGCACATCGTGGCAGCTCAGCACGCCGGGCCACACATGCACCCCCACCATTGACAAAACCCAAATCAAGCGCACTATACCACCGCGTCTTATGACACCCCGCGTTCTCAAAATAGTTCATTCAGCCCGGCTGCGGCCAGGGCTCGGGATGACTATGTCATAGAGGACAGAAGTCAGATATCGCTGCTATCCCCGGGAGCCCTGATTGCCGCCAGTCTGCATCAGGGCCTTTTCATATCCTTCCGGGGAGCAGCACGTTCACTTCGAACCTCTGACTCTTATGAAACTCAATACGACTGACTCGGGCCGCATCCGTAACATTGGCATCGCCGCCCACATTGACGCTGGCAAAACCACGCTCACCGAACGCATTCTCTTCTACGCAGGCGCCATCCATGCCTGCGGAGACGTGCATGAAGGAAACACCACCACCGATTTCTCGGACATCGAACGCGAGAAGGGGATAACCATCTCCTCCGCCGCGGCTCCATGCTCGTGGACTCAGCAGCCCGTCGCAGGCCTCACCCGCCTCTTCACCGGCCAACCCCATCGCCTCAACATCATCGACACCCCCGGCCACGTCGATTTCACCGCCGAAGTCGAGCGCTCCCTCCGCGTGCTCGACGGCGCTGTCGCCGTCTTCTGCGGCGTCGGTGGCGTGCAGCCTCAAAGCGAAACCGTCTGGCGTCAGATGGATCGCTACCGCGTACCCCGCGTCGCCTTCATCAACAAGATGGACCGCCTCGGCGCGGACTTCCCCCGCGTCGTCAACGAACTCCAAACGAAGCTCGGCGCCAGCGCCTGGCCCGTTCTCATGCCCTGGGGTGCCGAATCCGCACTGCTCGGCCAGCTCGATGTCATCGAAGAGCGCGCCCTGCGCACCCATGCCGATTCGCCCACCGGCTTCACCGTGGAAGCCATTCCCACCGAATGGCTCACCGCCGTCGAATCCGCACGTCGTGATCTCATCCAGGCTCTCGCCAGCCTCGATGATGAAATCGCCGAACTCTGGATCGAAAACCTCCCTTTGCCCGCTCAGGCACTCCGCGCCGCGATCCGTCGTCAGACCCTCGCAGGCCGCTTCGTGCCCGTCATCGGCGGCAGCGCCTATAAACACATCGGCGTCTCCGCGTTGGTCGATGCCATCGTGGACTTCCTCCCTGCACCTGAAGAAGTGCATCGCGTGAATGCCATCGATGCGCCCCTCGCCGCGCTCGCCTTCAAAATCGTGCGCCATCCGCAGGCAGGCCGCCTGGTCTATGTGCGCGTCTATTCCGGCACCCTCCAAAAAGGCAAGCCGCTCCTCAATCCGCGCCTCGGCAAAACCGAGCGCTGCGGCAGGCTGCTCCGTGTCTTCGCGAACCGCCGCGATGAACTCGAAAGCGTCCAGGCAGGCGACATCTGCGCCGTCACCGGGCTCAACAACTTCAGCACAGGCGATACCCTGTGTCTGGTAGATCATGCAATCATGCTTGAGCCGCCCGTGTTCCCCGAACCCGTCGTCAGCATGGCCATCGAGCCCGCGAAGTCCGCCGACCAGTCACGTCTGGCCACGGCCCTCTCGCGCCTCAGCGATGAAGACCCCACCTTCCGCGTCCGCACCCACGAGGAGACCGGCCAGTGCCTCATCTCCGGCATGGGCGAGCTCCACCTCGAAGTGATCCGCGAAAAACTCCTGCGCGAGCATGGCGTCGAAACCATCGCCGGCGCACCCGAGATCGCGTGCCGTGAAACCATCACGCAAACTGCAGAAGCAGACCATTTGCTCAAAAAGCAAAACGGCGGCTCCGGCATGTTCGCCCGCGTGAAGGTCAGCGTGCAGCCCCTGGAGCGTGGCGGCGGCTTCATCATTGAAGACGCCATCATCGGCGGCAGCATCCCCTCCCAGTTCATGGGCGCGGTGCGCCGTGGCATCACCGAAGCCGCCGTCGCCGGCCCCCTGCGCGGC
>JAPLUN010000572.1 GCA_026397715.1 Verrucomicrobiota bacterium | reverse complement strand
TGTGCTCTTCATCGGCCGCTTCCACCCCATCTTTCTGCATCTGCCGGTGGGCATCCTGAGTGTGCTGGTCTTCTTTGAGCTGATCTGCTCCACCCGGCGCGGCGAGATCAAGTTTGGCGAAGCTTCCCTGCTGATGCTGGTGCTCGGCTCGGCGGGTGCGATTTTGGCGGTTTTTGCCGGCATCATGCTGTCACGCGAAGGCGGCTATGTGGGCGGCAATTTCAGCCTGCATCAGACGATGGGCTTGCTGGGCACGGCGGGTGTTTTGATCTCGCTCGTGGTGCGCCTCATGGGCATGGCCCGTGGCAGCATGGAACTGCTGAACGCCTACCGCGCGGTCTACTTCGTCAGCTTTGGCATCATGGGCCTCGGCGCCCACTTCGGTGGCAACATGAGCCATGGAAACAAATTCCTCGTCGAGCATGCGCCCGAGTGGTTCAAAGCCCCGATGGTGGCCACGGAGAAACTGATGCTGAGTTTTGTGGAAAAACCCAAGGCGGCAAAAGCCACGCCTCCGACCGAGACCACGCCAGAAGTCACGCCCGCGACCCCTGCGGAAGTGAAGCCCGAGGTCAAACCTGTGGCGATGGACAAAGGACCCACACCTCCGCCTGCCCCCACGCCTCCAGCGCCCGCTCCCGGCGGAGATGAAAAGCTCGTCTTCCAGCATGTCATTCTCCCGGTCCTCACTGCGAAGTGCAACAAGTGCCACAGCGAAGAGAAGTCGAAGGGCGACCTGCGCATGGACACCTACGAGATGGCGATGAAGGGCGGCGAGAACGGCAAGAATTTCGTGGCTGGCAACTTGAAGGAAAGTCTCAGCATCACACGCATCATGCTTCCCATTGATGACACTGATGGAGAACACATGCCACCGGACGGCAAGGACCAGCTCACACCGGAGGAGATCGCGCTCCTGAAGTGGTGGGTGGAGCAGGGGGCCAGCGGCACGCAAAAGGTCAAAGATACGAAATTCCCTGCCGAGCTTCAGGCCACTGTTGATGGAATTCTGAAAGGCTAGTCCAATTCACGCCTTTTGTTGCCTGTACCATTTCTGCCGAAAACCTGTCTCATTCATGAAACCAACCTCCCTCCTCTTCGCCCTGGCTCTGGCCTTCACCGCGCATGCCGCCGATGACAAAGCCGCCGCAGATCCCGCTGTCGCCGCTGCGATGCAGAAAGTGAACGCCACCGGCGCTTCGCTGATGCCCGTCGCCGCTGACGCGAAGACCTTCCGTTTCACCGCGCTCAATGTGGCCAAGGAGTTCGGGGATGCGGGGCTCGAACCTCTGGTGCCCATCGCCGACAAGATTGCCTCGCTCGACATCGCGCGCAGCAAAGTGACGGACGGCGGCCTCAAGGCCCTGGCTGGCATGAAGAACCTCAAGGAACTGCACCTCGAAGGCACAGCCATCAGCGATGCAGGGATCGATCAGCTCAAAGGCCTCGCGGAGCTTGAATACATCAACCTCTACAACACCAAGGTCACGGATGCAGGCCTCGCCAAGCTCGCCGCACTCGGCAAGCTCAAGGCCATCTATCTCTGGCAGAGCGGTGTGACGAAGGCCGGCGTGGCCGCTTTGAAAGCGAAGCTGCCCAAGGCCCACATCAACACCGGCTGGACCGCCGAGGATGATGCCAAGCCCTCCGCCGTGGTGGCTGCTGCGCCGCCGGCTGCGGCTCCCGCTGCTGCACCTGCCGCCGCCAAACCCGCCGCCGCCAAACCCGCCGCTCCGGCCGCTGCGCCTGCACCCGCACCAGCTGCTGGTGGCAAACTGGACCCCGCCATCGCCGCGAAGGCCGTGATTTATAAGGACGTCGTCGCTTCCATCATGAGCGCGAAGTGCACCGCCTGCCACGGCGTGGAAAAGAAGAAGGGCAAACTTCAGCTGCATGACTACGCCTCCATTTTGAAAGGCGGCGGCGATGGTGCGACGACCGTGATCGCGAAGAACATCAAGGACAGCCTGATGCTTGTACGCGCCAATCTGCCGAAGGACGACGACGACCACATGCCGCCGAGCGATGAGCCGCAGCTCACGAAGGAAGAGATCTCCGTGCTCAAGTGGTGGATTGAAACCGGTGCCTCCGAAACCGCCACCGTGGCCTCCTTGAAAGCTCCTGCTGATGTCGAAGGCGCGCTGGCCGTGCTGCTTGCCAAAGGCCTGCCAAAAACCGAGGCCGTGGCCAAGGTGACCAAGCCCAAGGCCAAGCCGCTCACCGATGCCGAGAAGAAACAGGTGGCGGAGATTTCTGCCAAGATGCAGGCCCTCAACGCCTCGCTCATGCCGCTGGCGCAGGACACCGAGCAGCTTCGCCTTGGCGTGATCAATGCCGCTGACAAATTCGGCGACAAAGAACTCGCGCTGCTGGCCCCCATCGCCACGCAGATTCTCTGGGTCGATCTCTCCCGCAGCCAGGTCACCGATGCCGCCGTGGAAACGCTGGCGAAGATGACCAACCTCGAGCGTCTCCATCTTGAAAACACCAAGATCACCGATGCGGGGATCGCCAAACTCGGTGCGCTGCCCAACCTCGAGTACCTCAATCTCTACGGCACCAAGACCACGGATGGCGGTATAGCCAAGCTGGCTTCCGCCAAAGGTTTGAAGAAGCTGTTTGTGTGGGAAACCGGAGTGACACAGTCCGGAGCCAAAGCGCTCGAAGGCCAGGTGCCCGGCCTCAAGGTGAACGTCGGCCTTACGGCGGAAGAAATTGCCAAACTCACCGCCCCACCTCCTGCGCCGCCAGCACCAGCTCCGGCCCCCGCGAAACCTGCCGCTGCACCCGCAAAACCCGCTGCCGCTCCTGCGGCAGGCAGCGACGTCATCAAGACGGTCATGAAGCAGTTCCACAAAGGTGATGACGCCCTCTGCAAAAAAGTGGGCACGACCGCCACCGATGCGGAGCTGGCCACGCTGCTCAAAGCCTACCAGGATATGTGCGCCGCCACGCCGCCGAAAGGTGACAAGGCCGCATGGGTCACCAAATGTCAGGCACTCATCGGTTCGGTGAAAAAGGTACAGGCGAAAGACGCCGCCGGAGCCGCCGCCTACAAGGCTGCGGTGAACTGCAAAGCCTGCCACACCGACCACAAGGGCGCGTGAGCCGCCGCGCCGGGCGAAGCTCTGTGCTGGGAGCGCCGATATTTTATCGGCTCTGGACGCTCGTGCCTGCGCCCCGTCGCCAGATTCGCACCACCGTGCATCTTTGCCACCGCACGCCAAGACGCGGGCGCGTCAAAACTCACGCGCGGCTCGTATGACTTCAGACTGCCAAATCTGCGGGCAACACCCTCAATCAAGCACCCTTCATCCCTGCCTGTTTATCTCTGCTCTCCAGCGCATCTTCGTGGCAATCACGAAGGATGCTGCTAATCATTTCGCCCCCTCATGCGTTCCCTGACGATGACATTCCCCCAACCATCCTGCGCGCTGCTCGCGTGCAGTCTTTTCATGACTTCCTGCGACCGGTTGCAGGAGCGTGAAGCCATCACCGAAACGCGTGACATTTCCAGTCATGCCCCGAAGCCGCATGCGGACATCCCCAGTTCCACACGCTTCTATGATGATGCGAAAGAGCAGCCCCAGCAGCGGCCCAATTTCCGCGAACTGCTCACCTGGACCCTGCCTGAAGGCTGGAAGGAATCCGCCACGCCAGACCCCATGGGCATGCGTCTGCTCGATCTGAGATTTGGCCCGAATCAGGAAGGTGAATGCTACATCTCTCTCATGCCCGGACCCGCAGGTGGTCTGGAGGCGAACGTGAACCGCTGGCGCACGCAGATGGGGCAGACGCCCTACACGGCGGATGAGATCGCCAAGCTGCCGAAGAAGCCCTTCTTCAACCGCGACGCGACGTTTGTGGCCTTCGATGGCGACTTCAAAGGCTTCGGCGCGGAGGCGGCCAAAACCGGCTACCGCATGCTCGGCCTCATTCATTCCGCCGATCAGGCCACCATCTTCGTCAAGCTCACCGGACCCAAGGCGCTCGTGGATCAAAACGCCGCCGCCTTTGATGCTTTCTGCCTGTCGATCAAACCGAACCTGCCCAAGCAAGAATAGTGTCGGCTGAAGCGCCTGCGCTCGTCGTTCATTGTTTTTGATTTCGTCATTCCCCAGCCCCCGCACCTCCGTCGTGTCCGACTCATCCAAATCTCTTCCCGCGAAAGTCTTCGCCTTCCTTTCCAGCTTCGGCCTCGCCACTTCGGTGCTGGTCATGCTGCTGGTGCTCACTTTTCTCGGTACGTTGGAGCAGGCGGAGCACGGACTCGTCGCCAGTCAGGCGCGGTACTTTGAGTCGGCGTTCATTGACCGCATCGACATCGGTGCGTGCTGGCGCGCACTGGCCTTCAATGCCTACTGGGACATCGGCAATGTGTCCCTGCCGCTCTACATTGTGCCCGGCGGTTACACACTCATGGCGATCCTTTTCGTGAATCTGCTCTGTGGCGGCATCATGCGCATCCGCAAGTCGCCCAAGACCATCGGCGTCATCATTTCACACTTCGCCATCCTGTTCATGATTGCCGCCGGTGCGGTGACGCATCACTTCGCCAAAGAGGGCAACATGAACCTGCGTGAAGGCCAGACGGCGGACGAGTTCCTCAGCTTCCATGACCGCGTGATCGAGATCGAAAAAGTGCAGGCGGATCCCAAGGCCAAGCGCAGCGTGCTTGTGATCGACGAAGCGAAGTATCGTGATCTGACCGATGGCAAGGGGCGCACCTTCACCAGCGAGAGCCTGCCGTTTGATCTCATGATCACCGGCTGGAGAAAGAATGCTCAGCCCAAGCGCGATGCCGAAGGCAGCCGTGCGGATGCCGTGGACGGCTACTTCATTCAGGAGCTGCCTCAGCTGGATGAAGCCGGTGCCGCGATGGCTGACGAGCAGCTTGGCAGCGCCTGCGTTGCCATCGCGAAAGTGAAGAAGGGTGACGAAAAGCAGACGGGCATCCTGTGGGAGTTTGCCGCTGCGCCCTGGACGGTCACCGTCGGTGCGGACAAGTACCTCATCTCGCTGGTGCACCGCACCTACAAGCTGCCCTTCGCCGTGCGTCTGGACCAGACCGAGGAGGAAAAACATCCTGGCACCGAGCGTGCACGGCGCTTCAGCAGCAAGGTCACCAAAATCAACGGCGACCACGAGGAGAAGCGTTACATCACCATGAACGAACCCGTGCGCAGCGAAGGCTACGCCGTGTTCCAGAGCACCTTCAGCTAAGGTGAAAAGGAAGGCACGGGGGTGAAAAGCTCCGGCTTCATGATCGTCGAAAATCCTGCGGATCACTGGCCGCTCATCTCCTGCATCATCGTGGCGGAAGGCCTGCTGCTGCACTTCCTCATGATGCTGGCCCGCTTCATCAAGGTGAACCCCTGGGCTTTCTCACTCAGCCTCATTGCCGCCTTCAATGCTGCCTTCGCCCTCGCGATGTGGAAGCTGCTCTAACCGCCCTCCGGCCCACGTATTTCTCTGCATGAAAACTCTTCGCTCTGCCCTCCTCGCGCTGTTCACGCTCAGTGGCTTTGCCGCCGCTGCTGAACTGCCGCCGCTCGATCTCTTCCGCGACAAGGAAGTCGTGGAGACCTTCGCGTCCATCCCGGTGCAGGAGTCCGGCCGCATCAAGCCCCTCGAAAACGTCGCCAGCTATCGCCTGCTGCGTTTTCGTGCCCGCCGCAGCATCTGGCTGACGGACACGGGCGAGATGGATGGCATGGCGCTCGCCGATCCTGTGACGAAGAAACTGATCACCAAGGACGGCTACATGGACGTGGTGATCGATCCGAAGGATGGCAAGCCAGTGAAGCCGAAGCCACTCAAGCTCAGCTCCGTGGAATGGATGCTGATGAGCTGGTTCCGCCCGGACATCGGCAGGACGGTGCCGCTGTTCAAGGTGGACAACTCTTCCGCCATCACCGAGCTCGGTCTGACAGCCAAGGCCAAGCGCGACCAGTACACCTACGCTGAGATCGAGCCCGCACGGCAGGTCATGATGAAGAAGATGGGCGAGTATCGTGAGATTCCACCCCGGAAACAGACGCCTGAGCAGCGCATGATCGTGCAGCTTGCGGCCAATTTCCTCGACTATGAAATGATCATGGGGCATTTCGATTTCATCCGCGAGCCTGTGGGTGAAAAGCCGGAAGGACTGCCCGCCGGAGTGGGTCCACCCATTCGTCTGTCGAAGACTCTCAACGCTTTCGTTGCCGCCGTTCGGGCCAACAACGGACCGCCGATGCAGATCCCATGGTTCAGGGCCTTCGCACAGGGTGCCCTGGGCGCGATGATGAGCGGCAATCCTGAGCAGCAGTATCGCATCTTCCCGCCTGCGCCCGGAGCGAACAATGTCTGGAATGGTCCCGGCGAGATGATCTTCGGCGCGATTAACAGCGACAAAGACGTGACGGCAGATCAGCTTGCCTGGCTCGCGCAATATGAAGACGTCTATTTGGCCCTGCCAGACGCGGCGAAGTTCAAGGCGGCCTCCAAGGCGCTGCTGACCAAAATTCAGGAGGCAGCCAAGGCACGCGGGGAAGGGCAGTCCATCGCTCTGGAGCGCCACTCCATGCGGGCAGACTACTTCTTTTATGCGCAGTGGATTTTCCTCGTGGGATTCATCGCCGTTGCGCTCACCTGGGTTTCACCGGGGTCACGCTTTGAAAAAGCGGCCCGGCTTTGCGCGTGGCTGCTGCTGGGTGCTGCCACAGCCCTGGCGGTGACGGGTGTGGTGATCCGCTGCATCATCATGCAGCGTCCGCCGATCACCACCTTGTATGAAACGATTCTCTTCATCGGTGCCTCCTGCGCCTTGCTCGGCTTGATGGCGGAGTGGCTCACGAAACGCGGGCTGGGACTGCTCGTGACGGCCATCGGAGGCACGGCATGCATGTTTCTCTCCATCCAGTTTGAGGCCTCCGAAGCCACCGACACCCTGCAGCAGCTGCAGGCGGTGCTGATCACGAACTTCTGGCTCTCGACTCATGTTCCGATGATCAATCTCGGCTACGCGGCCTGCATGGTGGCGGCCTTGATTTCGATGATCTACTTCATCCAGCGCCTGTTTGGTGTGTTTAAAACCGGGGAAGGGGATTCGCGCCTGCTGACCCGCGTCGCCTACGGGTTCATCGCCACCGGCCTTTTTCTCTCGCTCGTGGGCACCGTCCTCGGCGGCATCTGGGCGAACTATAGCTGGGGCCGCTTCTGGGGCTGGGATCCGAAGGAAAACGGCGCGCTCATGATCGTGCTCATGTGCCTCGTCATTCTGCATGCGCGCCTCGGCGGTTACATCCGCGAGATCGGCCTGCACTGCTGCAATCTGATCCTCGGCTGCATCGTGATCTTCTCATGGTTCGGCGTGAACCAGCTCGGCGTCGGCCTGCATGCCTATGGCTTCACAGACGGCATCTGGCCGAAGATTTACGGCTACTGGCTCAGCCAGCTGCTGCTGATGGGCTACGGCGTGTTTCTATCCCTGAACGAACGCCGGGTCAAGACGCCCAAGGTGGAGAACGTCGAGGACGTGAAGCTGGCGAAGTCCCCGGCGCACTGAGAGTGAGACCACCATTCATTGAAAACGGGTCTATTTTGGAGCCGATGAAAGTTCGGCTCTGAAGAAGAGACTTTGTTTTCAGTTGGATTCAGTTGGAAGACTTCAAGGCAAATCGGGCATCTAATGCTTGCATGCCCGCCCTACGTAGGATGGGTGTGGCGACAGCCCGCCCGTCCACCAGCGTACCGCAAACACATCAGCCTGCGAACACCCTGGTGGTCGGACGGTTTGGCGGAGGGAGTTGTGGAGCGAAGAAGGGGGGCGACGCCAAACACATCCAACCTACGACCAGAGCGCCATGCTATCCGTGCACAAACCTGCTCAGACCCGGTTTCAATGGCGCGTGGGGAGACGGTGAGCGGGGTAGCCGCTCTTCCGTGCGTCGATTGGTGTGCGTGAGCGGGTCGGCCAGCGGAAAGCGGTGGCTGCCTTCCTCCTTCGCTCAAGCTACGAAGGGCAGGCTGTTCCTTGCTGCGCAACCGCACTCCAAAACGAATGCGTGCTTTGAAGTGCTCGATGGTTTAGCCGAACTTCGGCAACCATTGCAAACGACTGCAAACAACGCCAACCACTGCAAACTTCAGGTCCCAAGGAGCCCCTTACTTCGACTTCCTGAACGCGATGATGCCCTGGGCGATGCCTTCGGCGATCTTGGCGCGAAACTCACCGGTCAGCATGCGGGCGCGTTCGGTGGAGTTGCTGACGAAGCCGCATTCGACGAGCACGGCAGGGTTCTTGTTGGTGGCACGGATGACGTGGAAGCCGGCGTTCTTCACGCCACGATTGGTCATGCTGGTGCGCTGCACGAGGTAGGCCTGGATGTAGGCCGCGAGCATGTAGCTGGAGGAAAAGTGGTAGTAGGTCTCCGCTCCGGCGCCGCTGCCACCGCGGTTGTAATTGTAATGGATGCTGACGAAGATGGCGTTGCCCTTGCTGTTGCCCAGCGCAGAGCGGTCCTGCAGGGGGATGAAGACGTCCCGGCTGCGGGACATGATGACCTTCAGGCCCTCTTTTTTGAGGAGCTGCTCCACGCGGCGCGCGGTGTCCAGCGCCAGATGCTTTTCATAGACGTAGCCGATGGCTGCGCCGCGGTCATGGGCGCCATGGCCGGGATCAAGGATGACGGTGTCAAAAGCGTGAGCCTTGCTCAGCAGCATCGACACCATCAGCGCAGCCCAGAAAGTGCCCGTGAGCAGGCGGTTCAAAGCATGGCGAGGGGTGGGGAAAGTCGGCATGTGATTCGGGAGGTGAGAGCGAGGCAGGTTTCGCATGAACAAGCCTGCAAGCTCATCTGGGGTACAGTAATCGAAGATGCAGGGAAAGGGTCAAGTGGTTTGCCTGCAAACCTTCGGAACAAGGCAGAAAAAAACCGCCGGATGGAGCACATCCGGCGGTGTAGAGCTTATTGGGGCTGATGACTGATTACAGTCCCGAAGGTGGCAGGCCACCAGGGGCGCCGCCAGGAGCTCCAAGGGGTGCTGCAGGAGGAGCACCGCCGGGCATTCCACCAGGGAGGGGAGCGCCAAAGGCTGGAGGAGGGCCGCCAGGATTCTGCCCGCCCATGCCGGAATTGGTGTTCATGCTGTTGTTGCCGTAGACCACCTGCAGGATGCGCTGCGGGATGCCCTGTGAGGCCTGGGTGAAGAGGTTGAGACCGCCAGCCATGATTTTTGGGCCGATGGAGCCTCTTTTGCCTGCCAGAGCTTCAACGGCCACGCTGCCGTCGTTGCGACCGATGATGATCTTGCCACCAGGCCAGGTGCGGCCGGGAACGACCTGACCTGCCACGTCGGCATTCCAAAGGGGAGGCCAGCTGATGGAGACGGGGTTTTCAAAGACGATGGGCATGTTGCCCACGGTGGTGTCCGTCTGGTTGCCGGTCATGGCCCAGTGGTTTTCACCTGGCATCAGCGCATTGCCGTAGTTGGGGGCCTGGCCAATGTTGTTGTCCGGATTGTAGCCGGCAGGGCAGCCGAAGATGCGCTCATCCGTCACGATCTGTTCCTGGATCATGTAGCGGAAGGCGTCATTGGCGCTCTGGGCCATGCTGCCTGTCAGTGGGTTGGCCACGGAGTCAGGATACTGGCTGTTGTTGTCTTTGGAGAACTGCTTGAGCGCGAGGATGACCTGCTTGCAGTTGTTGACGCCCTTCATCTGGTTGCCCTGGGTCTGCACCATCGTGAAGGCAGGCACGGCCAAGCTCGCGAGAATCGCGATGATCGTGATCACCACCAACAACTCGATCAGAGTGAAGGCTTGGTTTCGTTTCGTTTTCATTTTCATTGTCTGGGTATGTTTTTGGTTGGGTATGATGTTATTAGGACACCGGAATTAATTCGGCACCCAAGGATTAGACCCAAGTGGGGGCTGAAATGCGAGAAAAAAATGTCACCTTTCGAGCCACGGGGGCAAAGTCATCCCAAGTGCTCCAAAAAGGCAGCTAGTTGCCTGCAAACCAAGACACAAAAAAGCCGCCGGATGGCGTGCATCCGGCGGCGTGGTATGTCTCTAGATTTTATGACTGATTACAGTCCCGTAGGCGGCAGGCTGGCGGGAGCCTGAGGAACGCTGGGCGCTGCACCGGGGACTGGGGGCACAGAAGCGAGAGGTGGGACATTGCCTTTATACATTGGTGGATCAACAATGCCAGGTGCGACATTGCCAGTCACCACCGGCAAAACGCGCTGCGGGATGTTGTCTGAGGCCTGCGTGAACAGGTTCATGCCACCAGCCATCACCTTGGGACCGACCATGCCTTTGGTGTCTGCCAGCGTTTCGACAGCGACACTGCCGTCGTTGCGCCCAATGATGATCCTGCCACCGCTCCAGGTGCGTCCCGGGGCGATCTTGCCAGCCATGTCCGCATTCCAAAGCGGAGGCCAGCTGTTCGAGGCAGGGTTCTCAAACACGAGGGGCATGTTGCCCACCGTGGTGTCCGTCTGGCCGCCAGTCATGGCCCAGTGGTTTTCACCGGGCATCAAGGCATTGCCATAGTTCGGGCTCTGACCCAGGCTGCCATCCGGATTGAAGCCGGCGGGGCAGCCAAAGATGCGCTCATCCGTCACGATCTTTTCCTGGATCATGAGCCGAAAGGCGTCATTGGCGTTTTGTGCGAGGCTCCCTGTCAGCGGATTGGACACCGAGTCGGGATACTGGCTGCTGTGGTCCTTTGAGAACAGCTTCATCGCGATGATGAGCTGTTTGGCGTTGTTGACGCCGCGTGCCTGATTGGCCAGCATCTGAACGTAGGTGTAGGTGGGCACCGCCAATCCCGCGAGAATCGCGATGATTGTGATCACCACCAACAACTCGATCAGAGTGAAGGCGTGGTTTCGTTTCGTTTTCATGTTATGCGTTTGTTTATCTATCTTGTTTTATTATGTTATGTGAATAACGGAATATTCCGCTATCCACCGCCATTAGACCCAAAAGCGGGCTGAAATACGAGACAAGAATTGTGCCGTCCATGACGTGGCGGCAGGCGTAGGAGAAACTCAGGCCAAGGCCGCTGTGGATGAACTGAGCTGGGACCAAGGCACAAAAAAGCCGCCAGATGGGGCGCATCGGGCGGCGTTGATTGTCTGCAGGCTAAATGACGGGTCGCCTACTTTTTATAAACCACCTGCAGGACGCGCTG
>JAPLUN010000196.1 GCA_026397715.1 Verrucomicrobiota bacterium | reverse complement strand
CCGGTACTGCCGCGTACACCGGCCAAGGAGCAGCCGGAAGCAGTGAATGAAAAGGCCCCGACGCCTGCGGACTCCAGCGCGAAGTTTAAAAAGTTCATGCCGTTCATCTTTCAGTGGGAAGGCGAGACCTACGAGAACGACCCGGATGATCCGGGCGGGGAGACGAAGTTTGGCATCGACAAACGGAGCCATCCGAATGTGGACATCAAGAACCTCACGAAGGAAGTGGCCACGGCCATCTACTGGGAGGAGTGGAAGGCCGATGGCTGCCTTGGCATGCCCAGCCCCTATGCCGAGGTGTATTTCAACTGCGCCGTCAACATGGGCCTGGGCCGCGCCAGGCAGTTTGGCGCCGCCTCTCAAGCAGACGCCAACACGTTCATCGGCCTGCAGGAGGCCTACTACCGGAGGCTGGCCCAGCAGCCCAAGCGGGCCAAGTACCTCAATGGCTGGCTCAACCGCACCAAGGCGCTGCGCGCCCGTTTTGACATTTACTGAGCTTCATTTGCCGGAGAGCCTCCGCGCACCTGCAGACTCGACACCGCGCATGCGCCGCCTGCGCGATGCCCTGCTCATTTCCAAATCGAGCATCCAGCATCCAGCATCCAGCATCCAGCATCCAGCATCCAGCATCCAGCCTGCCCTTCAAAGCTCGTGTCCTCCGCAGCTCGCAGAGCGAAGGTGGAAGGAGAATGAGCGAAGAACGGGCATCCACCCTCACGCCCTCACGCCCTCACACCCTCACGCGTCCTCAAAGTAATCCGAGTCCACCCGCTTCAGCGCGATGGTGCGCACGGTGGACACGCCGACGCCATACTCGATCATGAGCTCGGCAAGCCGCTGGCCGTTGATGAGGATGATCTTGTGCTGGACGGTGCGGGCGTAGTTGACGGCGTTGGCATTGAAGTCGCTGGTGGTGATGAAGACGCCTTTCTGCGCGTGCTTCCCTGCCAGAGCGCCGACGAAGTTTTGAATCTGCTCCCGCCCGATGATGGCCTGCCAGCGCTTGGCCTGCACGTAGATGACATCCAGCCCCAGGCGGTCCTGATGTATGGTGCCGTCAATTCCCTCGTCGTTAGATTTTTGGGTGACTTTGGCAGCCTCAGAGCGCGAGCCGCCGTAGCCCATGGCGACTAGGAGGTCGAGCACGAGCTGCTCAAACTTGTAGGCGTCCATGCGCGCCATGAGTTCGAGCAGTTCGGTGACGAGAGTTTGATCGAGCCGGGCATGGGCCTGCTCGATCTGGTCGGTAGGCGTGAGCGTGCTGGCGACGGCCGCAGGTGCGCCGGGAGGCTCTGCGTTGCCGCCGTCGTCACCGTCATTGCGTGGCCGGGCCTCGATCACTTTCTCACGGAAACTGGGATAAGTGGCGAGGAAGTCGTTGTCGATGGTGGCGGGATGGGTGCCCAGCACCCGGCGGCCTTCATCGGTGATGCGCAGATGGGCGCGGCGGGGCTTTTCCACCAGCCCTGCCTGCTGCATGTACCACCCGGCCCAGCCACAGCGGTTGTGGATGTAGGTCTGCGAGCCGCTGGGCAGGCGCTCCTGGCGCTCGGCCTCGGTCAGATTCAGAGCTTCGGCCACACGCTGGGTGCAGTCGCGTTGGTGCATCTCTTCATTGGCGGCACCCAGCACGCGCAGCAGCGGCAGCATGACTTCCTGGTAGGTGGGGATGGGCATAAGGGGCGGATTCAATCTGAAGCTTTGGTCTGAAAAGCAAATCGCGGCGTCACTTCGCTGCAGGATTCATGCATTGATTCACCTTTGCCATTAATCGCCACAATGCATCACGGTTAAAATTGGAACAAATATCGCCGCACCAATATTGATATTTTTGTCAAATAATATTTTTTAAATTAGAGAAAAAGTTAATAATTCTGACAAGGAATGAACCGAAAGTAATAAAAAAACATTCCCCGTAATAAAATCTTCTGCAAAATGGAGGTGCTTAACATTTCGCCATGGCTACTGACAAAACCTACCACCTCATTGGGTACGCATGGCTGGCAGATGCCTTCAAGGTGGATGCCATGCCGCATTTTGTCGAATCCTTCGTCGCGAAGCCAGGAGAGCGAAAGACTGTGGAGAAAGCAGATGGCTGCCGGAAGGAGTTCTACCCTTGGTCCACGATCAAACTGGAAACCGTCTGCGACCACCTTGAATTTGCCCTGAAGCGCGAGGGGCTGCATCTGGAACTGCTCCGCGCGGTGCTGCCCCGGGTGCCCGTGGAGGAAGTGCAGGCTTTTGTGCGCGCCACCCCCACAGGTGCCACGGCACGCTGCCTGTGGTATCTCTGGGAGCGCTTCACCAACAGCATGCTGGACATTCCGGATCTTACCATGGGCAACTACATCGCCCTGGCAGACCCTGAGATCTACTACACCGGGCCGGAGGTCCGTCATAGCCGCTGGCGCATCATCAACAATCTCATTGGCAATATCCACTTCTCTCCCATGCTGCGCCGCTCATCCCGGCTGGTGGAGTGGGAGAAGACAGGGTTGGAGAAGAAGTGTCGGCAGGTGCTGGAGCAGTACCCACCAAACCTCTACCAGCGCGCTCTTTCCTGGCTGTATTCCAAGGAGACGAAATCCTCTTATGCGATCGAGCAG
>JAPLUN010000674.1 GCA_026397715.1 Verrucomicrobiota bacterium | reverse complement strand
GGCTCTTTAAGAGCCACTGATAAGGTGCGCCTTATGGGGTGGCACCAAATGGACCGTCCCCACCGATGAAAAACAGATATATTATCCATGTCGATATGGACGCATTTTTCGCGTCCATAGAAGAGAGGGACCGTCCCGAGCCCTCACGCTTGCGCAAAGCCCAGCGACTGCTCACAGCCCAAACCATGGGAAATCAAGAGGATCCCCTCCTGCATAGCAGCCTCTTCCTTGGCTCAGCTTTTACCCGCCCCCAACCTGCCTCAGCCATTCCTCCAGGTTGTAGTAGTTCGTCACGCGCCGGACTTTGCCGTCCTGCAGATCAAAGAATGCACCCACGCGCAGGCGATATCGCTGGCCTGCCGCAGGAGGCAGGCCCTCATCGGTGGAGAGGTATTCCCCTTCGATGTAAAACTCCGCCGCACCGCTTGTGCCGTCTTCAGCAGCGAATACCACAAGATCACACACCTGCTCACGATAGCAGCGGTCCATGCGCTCAAGAAACGCACGAAACGCCGCGCGTCCGGTTTCTGCGCCGCCCTGGTTGATGTCGTGCACCACGTCATCCGTCAGCAGGGCCAGGAATGCCTCCCGGTCGCCGGAATTGAAGGTGGTGTAATAGGTTTGGATGAGGGCTAGAGCCTGCTGCTGGAGTGTTGCCATGGGAGGGGCTGAGCATGAATTTCACCAGCGCCAGCGTCAAATTAGAAAATGATCGGGGGAAATCCACGGTTGCGATAATGGTTCAGACAGCTAAACATCACGCGTCTATGTTTTCCCCCAGCATGGCGTGGTTAAGCTCCCGCGCATTGATCCTTGGCATCTGTATCTCGTTCGTCACCGGTGGTGCTGCCCTGCAGGCGCAGTCAGCCGTGTTGGTCGTCGATGCCTTCAATAAAAAAGTCCACGTCGCCGCAGACGCGCAGTCAAAGCGCCCCGTCGGCGGCCTTGCCAAGATCGCCACCGCCATGGTCACGCTTGACTGGGCGGAGGCCTCCAAGGTCGGCGTCGGCGTGCTCGCCACCGTCCCTGCCTACGCCTTCCAGATGACGGGTGCCAGCAGCATCGGCCTGCAGGCCGGAGACCAGGTGACGCTGCGTGACCTCATCTACGCCACCATGATGGGCAGTGACGACGTCGCCGCCATCACCCTCGGCGACTTCGTCGGAAAGGACCACCTCTCACGTCTCGCACGCGCCGGACATCCCATGGAGGAGTTCGTCAAGCAGATGAACCAGCTCGCCAAACGCGAAGGCGCACGCGCCACGCATTTCACCAATCCCCACGGCCTGGAAAACTCCCGCCCCATGCCCTATTCCTGCGCGGCGGACATCGCACGCCTGGCCATCTACGCCGTCTCTCGGCCCGCCATGCGTTTCTACACCAATCAGACCAGCCGCAGCATCACCATCTATCGCGGTGGTCAGCAGGTCACCATGGCGCTGAGGAACACCAATCAACTCCTCGGCGTGGACCGCATCGACGGCATCAAGACCGGCAACACCGCACGCTCCGGCGGCTGCCTCGTCATCTCTGCCGAGAAGCCACCAACGGTGCAGGTGCAGGCGGACAACTCCAGCCTCATCTACCGCCACCGCATGGTCGTCGTTGTGATCGGTTCCGCCAGCCCCTTCGAAGAAGCACGCACGCTGCTGCATCAAGGCTGGGCCGCCTATGACCGCTGGCTGGCCGCAGGCCGTCCCATCACGGACAAGCGCCAGATGCTGGATCAATTCTGAATTTCCACGGATTCCTTTCCGTCCTGTTAATAACCAAGCCCCCTTCCCCCTTTTAATCTTATGCGCATCGGTATTCTCAACAGCGGCGGCGACTGCCCCGGACTCAATGCAGTCATCCACGGCGTCGTCGGCGCCTCCACCACCCTCGGCTGGGAAGTCGTGGGTTTCCGTGATGGCTTTGAAGGCCTCCTCCCGCCGGGCGACTACATGATGCTCAGTCCCGAAAAAACCATCGGCATCATGAAGCTCGGCGGCACCATTCTCGGCACCACCAACAAGGGCCACTTCGTCGC
>JAPLUN010000590.1 GCA_026397715.1 Verrucomicrobiota bacterium | reverse complement strand
AGATGGCGCAGGTGGAGCAGGAGCAGCTGTTGGGAGAGATCGTCGTAGTGCGTCCTGCAGTGTAGCAATCGTCCCGATTGCCCGCAACAATCTGGGACGCTCCAACTACTTCCTCTTCGCCACAGTGCCCACCGTTGTCGGCGCAGGCTGCGTCACCCTGCTGATCTTAGTCTTCTTCCCCAGCACCCAGAACAGACCGCCGATGCCGCCGATCAGGGCAAACGCGGCCACCACGGTCCAGAGGCCGGGGAGGAGCGGTTTGCGGTAGCGGCGGCGTCTTGCCATCCGGGAATGTGACACGACTTGCCGCACTCTGCCAGTGCGGCTATGCTCGAAGATGCTTCCTTGGTTCGAAAATGACCACTTTCCCCTCTATCTGGCCCCCATGGCCGGGGTCACGGACGTGATCTTCCGCCATTTGTGCAAGGAACAGGGCGCCGATGTCATGGTCACGGAGTTCGTCAGCGCCGAGGGCATCCTGCAGCGCGACGACCGTACCCGCCACTACACCGACTTCGACGATGCCCAGCGCCCGCTCGGCGTGCAGCTCTTCGGCTCCGATGGCGTACGCATGGGTGAAGCCGCACGCAAAATCATCGACTGGAAGCAGCCCGACTTCATCGACATCAATTTCGGCTGCCCCGTAAACAAGGTCGTCTCCAAAAATGGCGGCTCATCCCTCCTCAAGGACTGCCCCTTGCTGGCAAGCGTGGCGCGTGAAGTCGCCAAGGCCGTGCCCATTCCCGTGACCGCCAAGATGCGCATCGGCTGGGACGCAAGCCTCGTCAATGCCGTCGAAGTCGCACGCATCCTGGAAGACTGCGGCATGCAGGCCATCGCCGTGCATGGCCGCACGCGGGCGCAGGGTTACACCGGCCTCGCGGATTGGGAAGTCATCGGGCAGGTGGCTGATTCCGTGAAGATTCCCGTCATTGGCAATGGCGACATCTCCAGCGGTGTGGATGTGGAGATCCGCCGTGCGCAAACCAACGTGAAGGGCGTCATGATCGGTCGTGCCGCCATGGTGAACCCATGGGTCTTCAAAGAGGCCAAGCATTACCTCGCCACCGGCATCCATGCCCCGCACGCGACGGTGGAGGAGCGTTTCAATTTCATGCGCCGCCACTGCCAGATGGCCATCGCCCGCAATGCCCACATGGGCGAACTGCCGACAATTCGCTCCATGCGCAACCGCCTCATGAACTACACCAAGTCCATCCCCGGCGGCAAGTGGCTGCGCCAGCGCTTCTCGCAAGTTGGCAGCGTGATGGAGCTGGAGGACATCTTTGCCGCGTATCTCGTGCATCAGGCCACTCACGGGCATGAGCACGCTTCGATTGTGGAAGAGCCCACTTTGAACACTGAACATTAAGTCTTGAGCGGCACGCCCCGCCTCACTTCGGCAGGATGCTCTTCAGCCAGGCATCCACCACAGGCGTCGCGGGATAATCAGGCTTCCCCAGATCGCGATTGATCTCCATGTGCCCCTGCAGTCCGCGCCCCTCAAAGCCTTTGACCTCCGCAGGTGTGCCCGCTTTGCGCAGGGCTTCTCCAAGGGCGATGGACTGGGCGGTACCATCCACACGCTGGACGTGAAGAATGAGGAAAGCTGGGGCGTTCGGTGCAGCAGCCTGCGCTGTCGGAGAAAGCTTTTTCTGGCGCTCCGTATCAGTGCCAAAAGCTTGCAAGTAGGTGTCTTGCATGAAGTCGCCGCCCTCGGCAATCTGACGCGGCACATCATAGGCAGCACCATCCAGCGGGATCACGCCACGCACGGCCTTCGGTCCCACCTCCGCTATTTTCAGGTAGCTCAGATCCGTGCCCACCAAAGCGACCAGATGTGCCCCGGCGCTGTGACCTATCAAAGCCACAAGCTTGCCGTCAAAGCCCAGCTTCTCCGCATTCCTGATCAGATATGCGATGGCATTCGCCACATCCTGCGCCTGCTCTTCCACCGTGCAGGATGGCACGAGCCGGTAATTGAGCGAAGCAAAGGCGTAGCCCTGCTGCACGAAGTGAGGCCCCTTCTCTCCCGCAGACATCCGCTTGTCTCCACGCTTCCAGCCACCACCGTGCACATAAATGACGATCGGTGATCCCGGAGTCGTCGGTTTCCAGTAATCCAGCTTTTGCAGCGGGTCCGAGCCATAGCTCATTTCCTCGCCCCCAGGTTCAGCAGCCGACTGTATCCGCTGGGCTATCCTCTCTCGCAACGATCCGCCGATTTGTGCAAACGCTGGAAGGATGCTGAGAAACGTGAAGAATAGAGTGAGGGTTTTGAACATGGCTGGCTTGGAGGTGGTCATTGACTGAAATGCCGCACAGCGCGAGTGGTTACACAAAATTTCAGGAATCTGGCAGCACTGCTCCATCGTTCTGAAACCAACCCATTCATGGGCCTTTGCGCCCTCTTTCATTCGCATGTCTCTCTCCAATCCATGGTTCATCGCCGCAGTCATCGGCGTGCTCGGCGTCTTTCATCTTGAGATCATCGCCACCTTTCTGAACCTCGCCCAGTTCCGCCATGCTTTGCCCCAGCGATTGAAGGCGATCTTCTCGGAGGAAACGGTGCAGAAGGCGGGTGAATACGCGGGCAAATCCTCCCAGCTGGATCTGCTGCGCAGCACCTTTTCCGTGGGTGCTCTTGTTTTGTTCTGGTGGAGTGGCTGCTTTGATTGGCTACAGCGCTGGAGTGCCAGCTGGGGGCTTAATGCTGTACAGACAGGCGTGAGCGTCATCGGCCTGCTGATGCTGGCGCAAAATGTACTGTCCCTGCCCTTCGATGCCTACGACACCTTCAAGATCGAAGCCGAGTACGGCTTCAATCGCACCACCCCGGGCACCTTCATCAAAGACCGCCTCAAAGGGCTGCTGCTCACCGCGCTGCTCGGCGGACCGCTGCTGGCACTCATCCTCTGGTTCTTCCAAACTCAGGTTCATGCCGTGCTCTACACTTGGGCCACGGTGGCAGGATTCAGCATCGTCATGGCCTGGCTCTCCCCTCGGCTGCTGATGCCCTTGTTTCTCAAATTCAAGCCCCTGGAAGATGGTCCCCTGCGTGAGGCGCTGCTGGCGCTGGCAGCACGGCTCAAATTCCCCGTCGTCGATGTTTCGGTGGTGGATGGCTCGCGCCGCTCCAGCAAAGCCAATGCCTTCCTCAGCGGCTTCGGCAAGAACAAGCGCATCGCCCTCTTCGACACCTTGATCGAAAAACACTCGCAGGAGGAGCTGGAGGCGATCCTGGCCCATGAGATCGGTCACCACAAATGCCGCCATGTGCCGCAGCAGCTCATCCTTGGGCTGCTGGAAAGCGGACTCATGTTTTACCTGCTGCATGCCGCCCTGCAGTCACCCGCCTTTTTCCAGGCTTTTGGCGTCACAGGCCAGCCGCTCGGTCTGGGGCTGGTGCTCTTCAGCATCCTCTATCAGCCCGTCAGCCTGCTGCTGGGTCTTGTGAGCAGCGCCCTGAGCCGCAGGCACGAATTCCAGGCCGACGCCTTTGCCCGCGCCGCCTGCGGCAACACGTCTCTGATCGCAGGCCTGCAAAAGCTCTCGCTCGACCACCTCACTCACCCAAATCCACACGCCCTGACCGTCTGGCTGCACTACTCCCATCCGCCCATCGGTCAGCGGCTGGCGGCGCTGGAGGCCTGATCCACTTATTCACAGAGTTTTTTCGCATCCGTGATAAATGCCTCCCCTCCAGCCCGTAGCTTGATTAACCCCTTGATCCTACCTTTTATGAAAAGCCCCCTGCGAGCTTCTCTCTTCACACTCGCCATCACGTCCCTCGGTTTTGCTGCTGATCCTGCGGCGCCTGCCACTGCGCCAGCTGTAGCAGCAGCCCCTACAGCCGCAGCCACCGGCATTGATTTCGTGCGTGATGTGCAACCCATCTTGGAAACCAAGTGCTTGGAATGCCACAATCCCAACAAGATCAAAGGCAAGCTCCTGATGGACTCTGCCGCCGCTCTGCTCAAAGGCGGCTCTGACGGCCCTGCCCTTGTCGTCGGCAAGCCCGATGACAGCGAGATGATCAAGCGCGTCATCCTTCCCAAAGACCATGACGACATCATGCCTCCGAAAGGCGGGCCGCTCGCCGCGAAGGAAATCGATGTGCTCAAGCGCTGGATCGCCGCCGGTGCCCAGTGGCCGCAGAACCTTACGCTTCAGTACAAAACACCTGAGCAGCGCCAGGCCCTGGCCGAGCTTCAGAAGAAGCTGCCCACGCTGAAGAACATCCAGATCCTGCCGGACAAGTACTCCTTGGAAACCAAGCGCGATTTCCACCGCGTCGTCGTGCTGGCCACCTTTCAGGATGCCACCACCAAGGACGTCACCAACGTGTGCGATCTCCGTGTCGCCGACAGCAAGGTCGCCGCACTCGATGGCCTGACCCTGAAGCCCGTCGCCGACGCAGGCAGCACCGAAATCATCGCCACGCTCGGTGGCCAGACGGTCAAAGCCGCCGTCGAAGTTAAAAACGGCACCAAAGATCGCGCCATTTCCTTCCGCCTCGACTGCATGCCCGTGTTCATGCGTGGTGGTTGCAATCAGGGTGGCTGCCACGGTGCCGCACGCGGTAAGGACGGCTTCCGCACCTCCCTCTTCGGCATGGACCCCGCTGGCGACTACATCCGCATCACGCGTGAAATGCCAGGCCGCCGCATCAATCTGGCCATCCCCGAAGAAAGCTCCCTCATCGAGAAAGCCGTGGGCGCTGTGCCACACTCCGGCAACCAGTGCTTCGAGCCAGATTCCGTTTACAACAAGAAGTCTTCCCGAGCCAGATCGTCATGGAAGGCAAAAACGCCACGCAGCAGATCACCGTGCGTGCCACCTACTCCGACGGCACCGACCGCGATGTGACGAACCTCGCGCTCTTCATGTCCAACAACGACCCGACCGCGACCATCGACAAGCAGGGGCTCGTCACTTCCGGAGATCGCGGCGCCGCATTCATGCTCGCCCGTTTCAACGTTTACTCCGTCACCGCCCAGGTCCTCGTGATCCCTGCGCAGCTCAAGTATGAGCGGCCCAACCTCGCCGAGACAAACTACATCGACACCCTGGTCGATGAGAACCTCCACAAGCTCCGCATCCTGCCTTCCGGCATCTGCACGGACGAAGAATTCGTGCGCCGCGCCTTCATCGACATCGCTGGTGTCTATCCTGAAGCCAAGGACATGCGCGCCTTCCTCGCCGACGCCAATCCCAACAAGCGCGCCGCCTTGGTGGACAGCCTGCTTGAGCGCAAGGAGTTCACCGAACTGTGGGTCATGAAGTGGGCCGAGCTGCTGCAGATCCGTTCGGGCATCGCTGGTAACAACAACCAGCCTCCTTTCTACAAGAACGCGCTGCTCTATTACAACTGGCTCTCCGAGCGCATCGGCAAGAACATCCCCATCAATGAAATCGTGGTGGAGCTCCTAGCCGCAACCGGTGGCACCGTCTCCAATCCTGCGGTGAACTTCTACCAGACCGAGCTCGACCAGCTCAAGCTGACCGAAAACGTGGCTCAGGTGTTCATGGGCATGCGCATCCAGTGCGCCCAGTGCCATAACCATCCCTTCGACCGCTGGACCATGGATGACTACTATGGTTTCAAAGCCTTCTTCTCCCAGATCGGCCGCAAGCCAACCGACGACCCGGCGGAAGTCATCATCTACAACAGCAAGGGCGGTGAATCGAGGCACTTCCTCACGCAGGCCGTCATGAAGCCCAAGTTCCTGGGTGGCGACACTCCAGAAATCAAAGCCGGCGAAGACCGCCGCAAGGTGCTCGCCGAATGGATGGCCTCCCCGCGCAATCCCTTCTTCGCCCGCAACGTCTCCAACATCATCTGGTCACACTTCAACGGTGTCGGCGTGGTGGAACCCGTCGATGATGTGCGCGTTTCCAACCCGCCGTCCAACCCAGCCCTCATCGCAGCGCTGGCCGAGCATCTGACCGAGTATAAGTACGACATGCGCAAGTTCGTGCGCGACATCTGCACCTCCCAGACCTACCAGCGCAGCACCAAGGTCAACGAGACCAACGCAGGCGACAAACGCAACTTCTCCCACGCCCAGTTCCGCCGTGTGCGCTCTGAAGTCCTGCTCGACGCCATCTCCCAGATTACCGACACGCCGAACAAGTTCCAGGGCCTGCCACTCGGTGCCCGTGCCGTGCAGATCGCCGACGGTGCCGTCTCCAACTACTTCCTCACCACCTTTGGCCGTGCCAAGCGTGAATCCGTCTGCTCCTGCGAAGTGAAAATGGAACCCACCCTGTCCCAGGCTCTGCACCTTATGAACGGCGACGCCGTCAATGACCGCATCAAGCAGGGCCGCGTCGTCGCCAAGATGATTCAGGAAAAGAAGAACGACCGCGAAATCGTGGAAGACCTCTTCCTCCGCGTCTTCGGCCGCATGCCCAACGACAAGGAATGGACCAACGTGCAGCAGGCCATCACCGAAGACCCCACAGCCCGTCAAAACGTCCTCGAAGATTTGTTCTGGGCGCTGCTGAACTCCAAGGAGTTCTACTTCAACCATTGATCGACTGACTGAGCTAAGTTTCGAAGCGGGTGTTTGGGCAAAGGCCTGACCACCCGCTTTTTTGTGCAGTGATGTGGTGCGAGGAGATCTGGCGCGGGGGCTTGTTGATACTTATAAAAATCCAACAAGGCTGGAGCACTCCACATCGTTGTCGCAAACCAAGGGGGCAAAACTATGCCCCATTCACTCCAGTTCACTTAATCCCCGGCATCAGCTTGGTGATCCAGCGTGCGAGTAACAACAACACGACTCCGGAAATCCCAGCCGTAATCGCCACGTGCATGAAGCGCTCAGGCATCTGGGCAGTAGCATCGCCGGTAACACCACCAGCCAGGATCCCCGCGAGAATATCCCCCAGCGAACTGCCAAGAAACCAGATGCCCATCATCTGTCCCGTAAGTCGTGGAGGAGAGAGTTTGGTCACCGCGCTCAACCCAACCGGGCTGAGGAAAAGCTCACCGAGCGTATGCAGCACGACCACGGACATCAGCCATGTCGGCCACACGGGCCCTTTGCTCAAGGCACGCTGTGCCGCCCACCCCGCGACCACAAACCCCAGCGCCAGCATGAGCAGCGCCCAGGACATCTTGGTCGTCAACGAAGGTGATCTCTCACCCCGCGCCAGCCTTGACCAAAGCATCGCGACAAGCGGAGCCAGAGCGATGACACAAAGCGGATTCAGCGCCTGAATCCAGCTCGCCGGCACTTCCCATCCGCCGAATTTCCGAATAGTGAACCGTTCGGCGAAAATGCTAAAGGATGAACCCACCTGCTCAAAGCCCGCCCAGAACATGGCCGAGGCCAGAAACAGCACGAGGATGACCACCATCCGCTTCTTCTCAACAGAATCCAGTTTGGCGAGGAAAAACGCCCAGAGGAAATACAGCAGCGCCACACCGGAGATGAACCACGCAGTGTGGTGAGCGAACTTGATGGCATCAATCTGGATGACTCCCCCCACCCCCAGTGCAACCAGGCAGACCACCACTGCCAATGCCACCAGCAGAAGCGTCCATTCACGCCTCACATTCTGCCCCACATGCACCACGCGTTCACCGATCTGCGACACATGCTGGTGCGTGAATTTGAACTGCACCAAGCCCAGAAACATGCCCACCGCAGCCGCCGAAAAGCCCCAGCGCCAGCCCACTTCCTCCCCCAGCCAGCCGCATAACAACTGGCCGAACAAAGCACCGACGTTGATGCCCATGTAAAACAAGGTAAAGCCCGCATCCCGCCGTGCGCCGCCCTCAGGATAAAGCTGCCCCACCAGCGCGCTCATGTTCGACTTCAGCAGCCCGGAACCGAAGGCGACCAGAATCAGGCCGATGAAAAACGCCTGTGTGCTATGAATGCCCAGCACCACATGCCCCAAGGCAATGATGATGCCGCCCCACCACACCGCGCCTTTGGCTCCGAGCAGCCGGTCTCCCACCCAGCCTCCCGGCAATGCCGTCATGTAAACGAGTGCCGTGTAGAGCCCGTAGATGGCAGCGGCCATTTCATCCGTCAGCCCCATGCCGCCATTGTTCACCTCTGCCACCATGTACAGCACTAGCAGTGCCCTCATCCCGTAGTAGCT
>JAPLUN010000334.1 GCA_026397715.1 Verrucomicrobiota bacterium | reverse complement strand
TCTGGGCTGGTGGCCCCGCTGCACAGGCTCTCGCAGCCAGCTTTTCCAGCAGCAGATTGATCCCCGTCCCGTCCAGCAGCGCATGCCGCCAGGTCAGGAGAATCACATGCCCGCCGTCCGTCCCCCAAGGAAAAATCTCCATCCATAATGGGGTGGTCAGTGCTCCGCTGCTGCTTCTGCCCTGGAGCCGTTCTTGAATAACCTCTTCGCCAGGGGGCTGTGATTGCAGCCCATGCCAGCAGATGGGCGGTGCAGTAATAGTACCATGCGTCTCCCAGACCCACCGCCAGCCGCGCCATTGCCGCTTCAGTCGCGCCCCCAGCATCGGGTGCTGCGCATGGATCTGCTCCCACGCCTGCGTCAAAGTCTGTCCGTCCGGTTTCGCCTCCAACCACAGCACCGTCACCCCCCAGTGAGTTCCTTGCCCGCTTCGGCGCATGAAGCTCTCAAGCCCCGCGAGGAAAAAATCGACCGTGGTGGCGGGCAGGATCGGCATCAGGCGGCTAGGCGGCGTTTTTCTCCCAGAAAGCCCGCCAGCGCACTGGCCGTGGCAAAACGCTCCCGCGTCATCTCCGCCGGATTGATCGTCAGCCGGAATCGTTCCTCAATGAGCAGCAGCAGCTGCATCATCGCCATGGAATCCAGTCCCATGGAAAACAGGTCCGTGTCAGGGGTGAGGGGCTCCTGCGGTTCCAGGATGTGTTCGGAGGTGAGCAGTTCGATCACGGCGGCGGGACTGATGGGCACTTCGGGCATTCCTTGCAGAGAGAGCCTGCATCACGCGCGGCGTCAAGAAGCCCCTGCACACGTATTTTGCCTTCAGTAGAGGGTTGCACAACGCCATCCCTCCGCCACCGTGCGCCCCCCTATGAATAAGCTGGACGAAATCATCGCCCACAAGCACACCGAACTGCAACGCCTGCTGCCGCGCGCTGAAAAGCTCCGCGCCGCCGCCGCCCTGCGCAATGACGTCCGCTCCTTTTACGATGCCCTCCGCGCAGACCCCACGCGCCTCAGCATCATCGCCGAGGTCAAACGCGCCTCACCCTCCGTCGGCACCATCGCCGCTGACTTTGATCCCCTGACCATCGCCCGTGGCTATGAAAAGGCCGGTGCCAGCGCTATCTCCGTCCTCACCGACGAAAAATACTTCCAGGGCCGCCTCGAATACCTCTCTCTCATTCGCGAGCAGCTCGACATCCCCTGCCTGCGCAAAGACTTCATCATTCACGAGGCGCAGATCTTCGAAGCCGTCGTCGCCGGAGCCGATGCCATCCTCCTCATCGTCGCTGCTCTTGACCAGCCCACTCTCGAGCACCTCCTCGAAGTCGCCCACACCTTCCAGCTCGATGCCCTCGTCGAAGTTCACAACCTCCCCGAGCTCGAACGCGCACTCGCCACCGACGCCCGCATCATTGGCGTGAACAACCGCAACCTGAAGTCCTTCACCGTCGATCTCGCTACCACCGAGCAACTCGCCGAAGAAATCCCCGACGACATCGTCCTCGTCTCCGAAAGCGGCATCAAAACTCCCGCCGATGCCCTCCGCCTCGCCGCCGCAGGTGCCAATGCGCTCCTCATCGGCGAAACCCTCATGCGCAGCCAGAACATCCTCACCGACCTCCCCCAGTTCCGCGCCTCCACCGAATAGTAGCCATCTCGCTCCGCGAGATGAGCACAGCGTGTTCGCACCTGCGCAACACTCTCAAGGCTCCTATGTCTTCGCCAGCTGCGCCGCCAGCTCCGCAATCAAACTCGTCAGCGTCGTCAGCTCCTTGCTCGCCTCCTGCTTCGGCAGCACCAGCAGCAGCTCCGTCGTCGGCACCGGCGCAGCCAGCGGCACAAACACACATCCTCCGTGCGGCATCTTGCTCGCATGCTCCGGAATCAGCGCCACCCCGCCCATGGTGGTGACTGTTCCCAGCATCATCGAAAGTGAATCCACCTCACTCACGATCTGCGGATCAAATCCCGCCTGCTGACAAATCGAACGCAAAAACTCCCGCCGCCCCGGAAAGGACGCATCTGAAAGCGACACCCAACGCTCATCTTTCAGCGCCGCCAGCTTGATCACCTTCTTTTTCGCCAGCGCATGATCCTCCGAAACCAGCGCCGCCATCTTGTGTCGTGAAAGCGTGCGGGTGGTGAAGAAAGCACGATCACTCTCCGAGATGTTCCCGAGGATCGTCGCATCCAGCTCATGGTTCCGCAGCCGGTCCAGCTGCGCACGCGGCGGCAGTTCAAATAAGCTCACCTGCGCCTTCGGATGCCGCTGCCGGAATTCCCTCACCGCAGGCACCACCAGATCATCCAGAAACGGCGCCAGAAATCCCAGCCGCAGAGTCCGTCGTGCCTTGCCATACTGCTCGCGCAGTTGCTGCGCACTCGTCTCCGCATCACACACAATCTGCCGAGCCTTCGGCAGAAAAAAACGACCCGCCTCAGTCAGATAAATTCGCTTCCGAATGCGATCAAACAACGCCACCCCCAGCTCCGCCTCCAGCACGCCGATCTGCCTGCTCAGCGCAGGCTGCGTCACATGCAGGCGCTTCGCTGCAGCAGAAATGCTCAAATCCTCGGCGGCGGCGATGAAGTAACGAAGCTGGTGAAATTCCACACCAGATCAGACCACAGACCGGCACTGTGCGCAAATCGTCCGCACATCCGTAAGGCGGCCATTTGGCGAACGTAGGTGGCTTGCGCGCATCTTATGGACTCACCGCTTTTTCGTCCCTCAATGGACCGCCGGGCCTTTCTCACGGCCTCGACGCTGGGACTCGCATCGCTGCGTTTCGGTCCTGCTTTGAGAGCTTCCACCGGCCCCGGAGTTCCCGCCGCCACGCTCGCAAAGCCGGCAAAATCCACCGTGCTCTTCTTCCTCTGCGGCGGTGCCTCCCACATCGACATGTGGGACATGAAGCCCGAAGCCCCTCTGGAATTTCGCGGCGAGTTCAAACCCATCCGCACCACCGGCGCAGACATCCGTCTCTGCGAGCACCTCCCGCTGCTCGCCAAACAAGCCCACAACTTCGCCCTCGTGCATGGTGTCACCGATGGCGGTCGCGCCACGGGCGATCACCACGCCGGTTATTATTACAACCTCACCGGCCACGCCCCAGATCCCACCTTCAAGCAGCAGGGCAACGACCGCCGCCCTTATCCCGAAGACTGGCCTTACATGGGCAGTGTCATAGGCATGAAGCGTCCCCAGCATCCCACGCTGCCTCAGATCATCTCGCTCCCGCACAAGCCCAGCAAACTGCCCTACACGCGCCCCGGCCAGTTCGCCGGCCGAATCGGCATGGAGTACGATCCCTTCTATCTCACCGGCAGCTTCGACGAACCCCTGAATTTCAGCGCACCGACCATCTCCATGTCCGGCAGCATGACCGCCGCACGCATGCAGGATCGTCACGCCCTGCTCAATGCCATGAATCAAGCTCGGCGTGAGCTCGATCATGAAGCCGCCGTCCAAAACTACGTGAAGCAGCAGGAGCGTGCCTTCGATCTCCTGTCATCCAGCGGCACCTCAAACGCCTTCGATATCAAGTCCGAGCCCGACAAGCTGCGCGCCCGCTATGGCAACACCATCAACGGCACCAGCCTCCTCATGGCCCGTCGCCTCGTCGAGGCCGGAGTTCCCTTCGTCACCGTCTTCTGGAAGGAAGATGAAAGCACCGCCAAACAATGCAAAAGCGCCGGCGGCTGGGACACCCATGGCGACAACTTCAACTGCCTGAGAAAGTACCTCCTCCCGCAGTTCGATCAGGCATTCTCCGCCTTCATGGAGGACCTTTCAGGCCGGGGCCTGCTCGATGAAACCCTTGTCCTCGTCACCAGCGAAATGGGTCGCATGCCCAAAGTAGGTGATCGCCGCTCCGGCGGCACCCTCGGTGCAGGCCGCGATCACTGGACCTCCTGCATGAGCGTGCTCATGGCAGGTGCTGGTATACGCGGCGGCCAGGTCGTCGGCGAAACCGATGCACGCGCCGAACTCCCCAAAGACCGCCCCATCTACCCCGAGGACATCACCAAGACCGTCTACTACGCCATGGGCATCCAGGACCTCGAAGCAAAAGACAAGCTCGGCCGTGCCTACAACCTCCTCGACGAAGGCAAGCCCCTCACCGAGCTCTTCGGCTGATCCTTTTTATGCATCGCACTCTCCTTGCCGTCCTCTTTTTGTCCTTAACCGTTCAAGCCGAAGACTGGCCCCAATTCCGCGGTGGTAATGGCACCGGGATTTCCTCCTCCAAAAATCTCCCCCAAGAATTCTCCGCCGAAAAAAACATCGCGTGGAAAGCCAAGATTGGCGACGGCATCGGCTCTCCCATCATCAAAAACGGCAGCGTCCTCACCACCGCCATGCTCGGAGATCAGAAGCTCGGCGTCTTCAGCTTTGACGCCACCACCGGCAAGCAGCTCTGGCGCAGCGATTTCGACACCGGCACTCTCCCGCGCATCACGCCCCCAAACAGCCACGCCTCCTCCACTCCCGCCACCGATGGCCAGCGCGTCTACGTCTATTTCAGCACCATCGGCCTCCTCGCATTCGACTTCACCACCGGCAAAGAAGTCTGGCGTCACTCCATGCCCCGTCCTGCCTACTTGATGGACTGGGGCGCCGCCTCCTCGCCCATCGTTTACAACGACACCGTCATCTTCTGTCAGGACGATGACCTCGCTCCCTTCGTCGTCGCCGTGGATGCCAAAACCGGCAAAGAAAAATGGAAGACGCTGCGCAAAGAAATGCTCGCCGGTTACTCGCTGCCTGTCCTCTGTGAGGCCAATGGTCGCACCGATCTCGTCATCGCCGGCAGCGGCAAATTGAAAGGCTACGATCCCGCCACCGGCAAAGAAATCTGGACCTGCAACACCCTCCTTCGCACCATCATGACCTCGCCCGTCGTGCATGACGGCATCATCTACGTCGCCGTTCAAAGCTACGGCGATTCCACCCGCACCTTGAAGCACGCCCTGCTCGAATGGCTCGACACGAATCAGGACAAAATTCTCTCCCGCGAAGAAACCCCCAAAGAGTTCCACGAGCGCTTCGACGCCTCCGACAAAAACCACGACAAAGTCATCGGCCCCGAGGAGATCGACACCGCCTTCCAGTCCCCAGACAACATGGCCGCAGGCGGCAACATCATCCAGGCCATCAAAGGCGGCGGAACGGGCGATGTCACCAAGACCCACGTCCTCTGGAACATCGATCCCAAGACCCCCTCAAACCTTTCCTCACCACTCTTCTTCAACGACCGCATCTACGTCGTCAAAAGCGGCGGCATGTCGAGTTGCTACGACGCCAAGAACGGCAAAACCCTCTGGGATCGCAGCCGCCTCGGCAATTTCGGCGACTACTTCGCCTCACCCATCGCTGCCGCTGGCAAAGTGTACATCGCTGCCAAAAACGGCTTCATCGTCGAACTCGAAGACGCACCGCAGCTCAAAGTCCTCGCCAAGCACGACATGGGCGAAGAAATCATCGCCACCCCCGCCATCGCCGATGGTCGCCTCTTCGTCCGCACCCGCGAAAGCCTCCTCTGCGTGTCCTCTACTGCCACAGCACCCGCTCTGGCTGAGACGATGAAAACACCGATCTCTACAGGCACCATCGAGATCATCACCGCGCAGCCCCCGCATGGCTCACGTCTCTGGAATGGCTACACCGGAAACGCCATGGGCCAGGAGTCATGGAGCCAGGAAGAACTCGAACAACTCCTCAAGCGTCTCCAAACATTGAAATACACGTCCATCGCCATTCCCGCCAAAATAGCCCCCTTCAAACCCATCCGCGTCGATGGCGACACCGGCGGCCGCAAAGCTTTCCACGGTTCCTCCGTCTTTGAAAATCCATCTGTCGCCGCCATCACCGCCCACTTCCGCGAACACGCCGGCAAACTCGGTTTTGAAATCGTCGCCGCCGAACCCGTGGCCGTTTCCGTCCTTCCCAAAAACGACTTCGCCAGCGAAAAAGCCCTGAGCGATTTCGTCACGCCCATGTGCGGTGAAGGCGTGGCCGAGCGCATGTGGCTCGGCTTCCAGGCTATCGACAAAGCCTCGCAGCTCATCGCCAAAAATGATCCCAGCCTCGGCATCCCCGCGCCAGACATGCTGCTGCGCCATCTGAACTCCAAGAAAACTCTGCCCGACTGGCTCACCAAGGCCAAGGCATTTTACGCCACCGCCATGAACGAAATGTACCGCGCCAACACCCGCGCCCGCGAAGGCTCGCGCACGTTCACACTCTACAACGCCAAGCGCCTCGAGTTCACCTTCCACTACATCAGCGCCATCGAATCCCTCTACAAATCTCACGACGCCACCACCGGCGCCGAATCCCTCGAAGCCGCCATGGACAGCATCTACAACGCCCTCAACTCCTGGTCCGACGTCGCCCGCGACTCCAGCGATCGCGGTGCCATCGCCCTCCTCAACGAGTACGGCTACCGTCCGCTCGTGAAGGTCGTCAAAGGCCGCGAGTAAGTACGACAGAAACTCCTGTCTGTCGATCAGCGCTCCCAATCTCCCACCTCATACGAACAGTGCACATCGGGATTCAGGCCGTTGGTCTGGTTTTCCGTTTGTTCCGCGTGTTCCGTCGGCCGTTATCTCTGTTCCGGGGCTTGCCGGACAGCATTGCGTCCTTCACCCCCTGAAAAATCGCTTCAGAGAGAAGCTTGTCAGTTGCTGATTCCAGTTCTTTCTTAGGCGGCACTGCATGCCGGTCACTGTCTCAATCGCCGAATTCTTCTCCTCCCTGCACGTATCAGGACAGGCGGGCGTGACTAGAGAGCTTTTGGCAGACCCTGATCCAGCTCAGACAGCCTCTCTTCTCAGCAGAGGCTTTCATGACCTCTGTGATGATTTGCCCGGTGGCGTTCAATTGGATCTGGAATGGCATCCCAAGGCCGCAGTGAACGCCCTGCATTACATCTACCGCCTCTGCCAGGCCTTGGTGGATCGCGCCATGACAGAGGAAGACGTAAACCGAATCTGCGCCGCATTGCCCTTGCAGCCGTCTTCTCCGGGCGAGTTGCTTTCGCAAGATCTCGTACTCCGTCATCTGCCTGAACTCCACGCCATGGCCAGGTCCATGAGCGACAGCGATCCCCTCGTGTCCGGCATCGAAGCCGCTGCAAAGCAGTTCCCGCTGTCTTCCGTCGGCATCGCTCTGCAGGAAGCACCAGACCTCACGCCCCTTCATCGGCATGCGGGGCTCTGGCAGCTCTACATAGATCGCATCATCGAACGCCAGGATGCCTCCCGCTTGCATGATGCGCACATCAGGCTGGCCGTCGCAAATGCCTTGGGCGAGCACGCCCTCTCGCTGGCCCCCAAGCTCGCCGCCCGCCTCGCACTGGAGGCCTCCCCACTTTCCATTCCTGCTCCATGACCCCTCTCGAAATCGCCCAGCATCTCTCCGATCAAATTCTACGCCCCATGAAAGCCGTCTTCGTCGGCAAGGAGGAGATCATCGATGTCATGGGCATCGCCCTTGCCGGTGGCGAAAATCTCTTTCTCCACGGTCCTCCCGGCACGGCCAAAAGTGCACTGGTGAATGAACTCGCCAGGCGTCTCGATGCGCGTGCCTTCGACTACCTCCTCACACGCTTCACGGAGCCGGGTGAATTGTTTGGCCCTTTTGACATCCGCCGTCTGCGGGAAGGGGATCTCGTCACCAACACCGAAGGCATGCTGCCGGAGGCGGACTTCATCTTTCTGGATGAACTGCTCAATGCGAACAGCGCCATCCTCAACAGCCTGCTGCTCGTGCTCAATGAGCGCGTCTTCCGCCGTGGCCGCGAAACCCGCCGCCTGCCCGCGCTGCTCGTCGTCAGCGCCAGCAATCACCTTCCTGAAGAGGAGGCTCTGCGCGCTTTGTTTGACCGATTTTTGCTGCGCGTTCATTGCGGCTACGTGCCGGAGGCCGAACTCGCGGCCGTGCTTGAGGCAGGCTGGGAACTGGAAAAATCACGCCGCGCAGCACCTCCTTCTGTCGGCCTGTCTGCTCAAAACATCCGCACCTTGCAGGAGGCGCTGCCCTTGGTGGATTTGAAGTCCGTACGCGGTCCTTATCTGGAACTCATCGCCCGCCTGCGCGCCGCCGGCATGGAGGTCTCAGACCGCCGTGCCGTGAAACTTCAGCGCGTCATCGCCGCCAGTGCACTCATGTGTGGCCGACAGGAGGCACGTGTTTCAGATCTCTGGGTGCTGCGCTGCATCTGGGATCGTGAAGAGCAGCGCGAGATGCTCGCCGCCATGGTGCAGGAGACGATCAACAAGGACACCCCCGAGAGTGGCGATCACCCGCAGGCCCATGGCGGCAGCGCCCCCGACCCTGAGAGCCTCGCACGTGACCTCGATGTTCTGTCGGAGGGCTGGGCGGATCTCGCCCTCGGCGTGGCAAAAGACCGGCTCGCAGCACTTGCGGCTCGTGTGCCCTGGGTCCGGCAGACGGAGACTCGTGAAGCCTTGCAGGAAAAAGTCGAGGCCCTCTGGCGGAGGGCTGAAGCATGACTGTTCAGGCTGGCCAGTGCGTCGCCGTCCTGGCAGCATCTGACATTCCCTGGCTGGGCCGCTGGCGCACGCTTCCAGGGCATGAAGCCTGCGAAGCGGGTGGCCACCTCTGGGTTCGTGGACCTGCAGGTGCGGAGTGGGATCGCCTGCCCGCTTTGACACGCTTCACCGCGGATGATTCTGGCCGTCTCATCCCTCTGGGCCTCACGCTGCCCACGGCACGTCTTCCCGAGGGGCCATGGCAGCCTCTGGCAGAGTTTCTTCGGGTGCGTCCTCCCGCCGCCGCGCTGCCTGCACTCCATGTTGCCCCCGTTGCTTGGACACTCGTGCCTGCCGTGGAGTTCCATCCACCCGCTCTCATGCTGCTGCCTTTTGAGGAACTCACACACTGGGGGCTCACTGCCCCGGCAGTACGTTTGCAGCCGTTGCGCTTTGCCTTGGCCGGTGATGGCCGCGCCTGCGTCATGGGCGCCCCGCTGCCTCCTCTTCCCGGCACTCCGTGGTGTGTGGCAGACCGCATCGCCACTCCCGCAGGCTGGTCCTTGCCAAAGGGGATCACCCCTGCGCTGGTGGCTTCCAGCATGAAACTGGGCACAGGTGAAATCGCCCTGCTGCATCCAGATGGCACTGCGGAGCGCCTCCCTTCAGAGGCATTCGTTGAGCTCACCCGCAGCGCCCTTCGCGCCACTTCTGCGAATGCCATGAGTCCATCTTCTCTGGAGAACTGATCACCATGCATTCTCCCGACACACTCGCTTATTTCAGCTCACCTCCCGGACAACTCTGGGAGTGGGATGATGCAGATGGAAATCAAGCCGTGGTATGGTCTGGAGACAATGCCTTGATCGCCTTTCGTCAGGAGCTTCCTGAATTGCTGGAGGCATGTGCATCTGGTGGCCTTCCGCCGCTGGGCTCCATCCTTCTGGTTCTCGCCGCTGCATCAGAGAGCTACGATGCTGTCTCCACCCGTGGTCGCCTGTGGGCGGCGGCGGCGCGTGCCACGGGCAGCAAAGAGGTGCCCGCAGGGATTCTCTCATTGTGGACGACGGTCGGCGCTGGGCTTGACCGCATCCATTCATTGCCTGCTGAGCTCAGATCTGGCGGCCCGGCTCGCCGCAGGCTGTTGCAGACCTTGTTTGAAGATCCCGCAGCAATTCGAATCACGCCGCCCCAAGCCGCGAATATCATCGCTGAGTTTGTTCAGACTCCTTCCCTCCACGTCTTCCAGCAGCGCTCACCCGGCCTCAATGGCATCGCTCGCCTGCTTGCGGATCTTAGCCTTCTCGAGCACGCCTTCACCCGCTGTCCGCCTGAGCACTTGGAGGAACGTCTGCGTACCGGTATCGATCGCCTCCCATCACGTCAGCTTGAGCTCCCCCTGCCAGCGCCGGCTGAAGTGCCCGTCCCAGAGCCTCCCGCAGACCTGCTTCGTGCATTGGAACACGAGGGGGGCGAACTGGCTCAGGTGGCCGGCCTCGTGCGGCGCATCGGCGCCATGCTGCATGTACCCAAAGCCGTCACTCAGCGTGATGAGTTGCCCTTGGGTGGCGTCTCCGATATCACGAATCGCGGCGATCCCTCCCGCCTCCTCATGACCGAGCTCGCTTGGGACGATCTCACGTTCGCTGTACGCCTTGCTCAAGGAGAGGCGCTCTACCTCCGCCGCGAGTCTCCTCCCGCCGAGCCTCCGCCTCGCCGTCTGATCCTGATCGATACCGGCATCTTCATGTGGGGAAAACCGCGCCTCTTTGCCCTCGGCTCCGCACTTGCCCTGCTGCGGCAAAAGCATGGCGAGCAGACAGCCATCGGTTCCGTTTTCGCCATCGATGCAGACGGCTTCAAAAACATCACGTTGGAAACGGTGTCGGATGTCCGCGTGCAGCTCGCACGTCTTCAGCCGCAGCCTCATCCCGGCTCCTCCCTGCAGCTGCTCGCCGATGCCCAGCCTTCGCCTTTTCACCCCAACGAAGAAGTCTTTGTCATCACTCATCCCGCGGCCTTGGAGACGCTCTGTCATCTCCCGGTGTGGCGGCATCTCGCCAATGCAGTGCCCTTGCATGCACTGCTGGTGGATCGCGATGGCAATCTCGAACTCTCCCGCCACAGCCTCGCCGGCGCACGTCCTCTGGCCCACGCCCGTGTCGATGCCGAGGATCTCTTCGCGCCTCAGTCCGCAGCTCTTGCGCTGAAACCTTCATCCGCCACATTGACCAGCGAGATCGGACGGTTGCCGCATTTTTATCGGCAGAGTGTCTGGCCGCTCTATATCCCGGGATCGCCTATGCCTGGCAAAGCGTATCAGATTGGCGGCAAAGGCTTCATAGGCATCTCCACCTCAGGTGCCGTGTGCTGGTGGACCCTCCGCGTCCATGCGGGCCGTGTTCTTTATTCAACCGCTCCGAGCACGGACTTCAAGGGCCTCGTCGTCGATCCCGAAGGCGAGGACCGCATGCTGCTTCTCTTTGGTGGTCCCGAATACCGACAGCTGCAGATCCTCGTCCTCTCTCTCTCCGGTCAGGAGCCAGCGCACCTCATCACCTACCACGGACTTCTTGATGAACTGTCACAGTTTCGCGTGCAGTCAGGTGCCCTCGTCTTGATAGACAGCAAAGTGGCCAAGGCTCTCTCACTCGACAATGGCCGCGTCATCGCCTCAGAGGAATTGGGCAAGTTTGCTGGTATCCCGTGGTTTGATGGTGAAACTTTCCACCCTCATGGAGAGCACATGCCCATGTCCAGCCTCCTGATGACCAAGAATGCGGCTCCCGTGAGAACCACCGCCAAACGCCACCGCATCTCCGAAATTACTCATGTGGGTTTCGGCCTCACCGGAGGCTTGTATGTGAGAAAGGAAAAGGGCCGCGCATATCAGCTCAAAGTCCATCTGAAAGGCGGCCTCGAATGGCATGCTCCCGCCGATGCTCCCGCAACCTTTCGTCCGTTGCAGCCGTTGCTTCTCTCCGACTGGCCCGACTGCGGACTCTCCCAGGCAGAGTTCCCGGATGGTCGCCGCGTGGTCTATGATTCGCGTGGCTTCCTTCATGTTTGCGATTCCGGCGATGACTCCCAGGAGATCAGCCTCGTGTTGGTGAAAGGCCATACGGCAGCCTGGCAGCGCAAAGGTTTTTATTATGGCGAACAGAACCTCCTTTGGGATGAATCCATCGGTGCCGCATCTGTCCTGCAAACCTTGTCAAAGAAACTCTTCCGCGCCCCCTCGCCAGAAAAGGCTGCTTCACTCTCTCTCCACCAGATGGCCTCACCTTCAGGGCGCACTTCCTAACCAGCAGCTCATGCCCACCTTCCCACTACGCCTTATTCTAGCCGCTGTCGCACAGCCGGTGCGGGCGGGCTTTCTCCCGGGTTCAGACGTGGGGGCCTGGCTGGAAGAAATGGCGCGTCAGCCCGGCGCTCGGTTTTTTGTCGTGCCGAGTTCGGTGGAGGAAGCTTCGGCAGGTGGTTTGCTCATTGTGCCTGCGACTGGAAAAGCTGTGACCTTCGGACCGCGCGTCATGGCCTGTGCCTTGGAGCATGGCAGCATCGCCGTCCCCAGTTCCATGCGGCTTGATCCTGCCCTCACTGCAGAGGAGGCGCGGCGGCTCCTGCCTTACGCATTCTACTTTTTCCATCCTGCGCTTGGCTTGGTGGCCTTTGAAGAGACAGATGCCATCACGGCGGAAACTTTGATCGTACCACCACTGCCACGGCAGACCTCATGGCTGCATGCAGTGTCAGGACATTCACCGCTGCCGCGCCTCACTCGGGTCACGCTCAGTCTTCCAGAGAATTTGCACGACCTCTTTGGCGAAGCTCCGCAGGACATCGGTTCGCTTTCTCCCAAAGACCTCCAGGACAAAGCCCCCTTCCTCGAACGTCTCGGTGACAAGCTCTTCGGCGCTGTGGCCTTGGCAGGTCTGGGAATGCTGGGGATCCTCGGAGGGTTTGCCAAACTTTTGGGTGCCGGAAAAGCCTTGGTGGGCAGTTCAAAGCCAGGCACGGGATCTCGCCCCGGCGACTCCAACACGCGCGGCATTCCCATGATGGATCGCCTCATGCAATGGACTGCGGCACAGTTTGAAAAACTCCAGCGGAGGCGTGAGCACGAGCTGCAGCGTCTCATGAAGCTTTTGGAAACCAATCCCGAGCTGGGCTTGCGCTATGCCCTGCCATTCTCGGAAGCAGGGAATGCCTCTCGCGGTCAGGCTCCACCCAGCTGGAAACTCGGCGAACGCAATCCCGTGTTCGGTGCACGCCGCGGCGGAGGTCCCGCAGACGTCTGGAATCTCGCTCCTCAAACACAGTGGCAGCTCCAGCAAAAATACCGTGACCTGGCCAATCGTGAGATTGCCGCAGGCCGGTTCGATCGCGCCGCCTACATCTTTGCCGAATTGCTGGGAGACTGGCATGCCGCTGCCGGTGCCCTCGCGCGTGGTCGCCGGCATCAGGAGGCGGCCCGCATCTACCTCACCAAACTCAACAACAAAGCGCAGGCGGCCAAGTGCCTCGAAGACGGCGGTCTGCTCGCAGATGCCGTGCTGCTTTACGCGGAGCTGGCACAGCATGAAAAGTGCGGCGATCTCATGCGCCAGATCGGCCGTGAGCGCGAGGCCATCGCTGCCTACCATGAAGCGATCAAGCATGGCGGAGACCGGCTGCATGATGCCCGCATTCTCTTTGAAAAACTTCAGCAGCACGGCCTTGCCATCTCCGTGCTTGCCAGCGGTCACCCTAACTCACCGCAGGCATCTCAGTGCCTTGAGCGCCACTTTGAATACCTGGCACGGCTTGATGCCGTCCCCGAAGCTCTGGCCCTTGCCCGCTCCTTGAGTGATCCAGCGCGTCAGATTTCAGACCGCCTTCAAATGACGGAGTCGCTGCGCGTCATTTATCAGGCTCAGGCAGATCCTGAAGTGCGTCAGCGCATTGCCCGGGTCGCCACCGGCATCATTGGTGAGGCTGTGGCCGCTGGTAATGCCAAGGAAATTCATCTCCTTGGCGCGCTGCCTCACTTCGCAGCCAGCGATCTCTTGTTAAAACGCGACAGCCTCCGTTTTGCCGATGCTCGCGAAAGCGCCCGCCGTCAGGAACGGAAAGCCCTGCAGGCAAGATCTCCGCGGCAGTCGGGAAATGCGCTCACGCATCGGGGCTCGCTGAACCTTCCCAAAGACGGCACTCAATGGTGGCGTCTCATCACCACAGACAGCAAGTGGCTCGCGGTCGGTCAAAACGACAAAACACGGCAGGATGTCTGGGTTTTCGGCAAAGGTGAAAAGATCATGGGCAAGTTCACCTCGGCCTCAGGCTGGGCCTACCTGACCAATCTCAGTCCTTCTCTTCCGCCATTGGGTGACCATGTCTGGCTCCCGTTTGCAAGGCAAGGGGAGGTGGCCCGCTACGGTCAGGCCGGGCTGGCAGATTTCTGTTCCAGCCCAAACACCCGTGACATGCTGGTCTCTAACCTCAGTTGGATGCCTCCACGCGTGCTCGCCGTTCATCCTCAGAACGAGGGTGTCTGGATTCTTCACGTCAACACCACCGAAACAATCGATCTCAGTTTCTACTTTTACCCGGGTCGCCTCGTCCGAACTCATTCACTCGGCTGGGCTCCTCCAGAGCTAGCCGGGCCTGTCTGCCTGGCTGTGCATGGTGATAACGTCATGCTCAGCGCCGGCACTCACCTCCTGCGCATCAAAAACGGTGACATCATCAATCAGACCGAACTCCCTTCTCGCATCCTCGCACTTCACGTGACCAAAACCGTTCAGCCGGCTGCATTCCTCGCCGTGACAAGTCTTGAAGTGGTGCGGCTCTCCCCGGGAAAACTCAGGGATCTCGATACAGTACAGCTCTACTCCCGCGCAGACAGCGGTTTACCCCATGGCTGCTTTCTCAATGATGGCCGCATCGCCGTGGGAGATGGCAAAGCATGCCTCATCTACAGCGCTTACCCCGAAACCAGTCTCATCCAAAACGCCCTGCTTCAGCTCACAGACAAGAGCCGCGTGCCGGATGCCGCCTGTTATTCATCCTGGAGCGACAATGCGCTCGTCGTTCTCAATTCAGACGGCGTGATCGACTGGTTCTCCTGACGGATGTTCATTACCTCAGGGTATGAACTTGTGAAGCAGGAAGCATTGGAGGAATGACCCCGGCGGCGCGAATGCAGCGTCGTTATGAAACTCAATCTTCGCCTCTCCAACGAACGCGGCCATGCCAACCACGGCTGGCTCGACAGCTACCACACCTTCAGCTTCGCCGATTACTACGATCCGGCGCACATGGGCTTCCGCAGCCTGCGTGTGATCAATCAGGACGTCATCGCCGGCGGCGCAGGTTTCCCCACCCATCCGCATCGCGACATGGAAATCTTCAGCTACATCCTCTACGGCGCACTCGCGCACAAGGACAGCATGGGCACCGCCCGCACCCTCCTCCCCGGCCAGATCCAGCTCATGAGCGCCGGCAGCGGCGTCACCCACAGCGAGTTCAATCCTTCCAAGACTGAACCCGGCAGCCTCCTCCAGATCTGGATTCGCCCGCGTCAAAACGGCCTCAAACCCAGCTACACCGAATGGCACCCCAAGCCCGAGCATGAGACTGCCGAGAAAGTCCTCGTCATCTCCTCCGATGGCCGCGACGGCTCCGCCACCATCCATCAAGACGCCGACATCTACCGCGTGCGCCTTGAAGCCGGCAAATCCACCACCCACGAAGTCACCGTCGGTCGCGGCGCCTGGCTCCAGCTCATCAAAGGCACCCTCACCGTCAACGGCACCACCGTAAATCCCGGCGACGCCGTTAGTACCGACGACACCGGCACCCTCACCCTCACCGCCACCCAAGACGCCGAAGCCCTCCTCTTCGACCTCGCCTAATCCGAAACCAACAACCGTCAACCATCGTCAACAACCGTCAACCACCGTCAACTCCCCATATGAAACACATCCCCACCATAGCTCGCCTCCTCCTTGGCCTCATCTTCACCGTCTTCGGTGCCAACATGTGGCTCCACTTCATCCCCATTCCTCCCCCACCAGAAGGACCTGCCGCCAACTTCATGTTCGCCATCTATGGCAGCGGCTACCTCACCGTGGTGAAGGTCTTGGAAGTCACCGGCGGCCTCCTGCTTCTCAGCGGTCGCTTCACCAACCTCGCCCTCACTCTGCTCGGCCCAGTCGTGGTAAACATCGCTCTCTACCACTTCTTCCTCGTCAAAGGCGGCTACGAGATGCCAGTCGTCCTCGGAGTTCTCTCCCTCGTCGCCCTTTCCGGCCGCAAAGACTACCTCAGCACCCTCTTCGCCGCCAAATAAGGCATCCCCACACGGGCCGGATTCGTCACTGAATCCGGCCCGTTTTTTTGAAATCATCCCTCACCCTTCATCGCCATGTCCCACGCCACTCTCTTCTCTCCACTTCAAGCCGGTGCTCTCCATCTGCCCAATCGCATTCTCATGGCTCCGCTCACTCGTTGCCGTGCCGATGCCGATCACGTCCCCACTCCCTTGATGGCCGAGTACTACTCACAGCGCGCCAGCGCCGGTCTCATCATTGCGGAGGCCACCATGGCCATCGAAGGCAACTCCTCCTTCTGGATGGAGCCGGGCATCTACTCCGAGGCCCAGGTCAAAGGCTGGAAGGTCGTCACGGATGCCGTCCATGCCAAAGGCGGTCAGATCGTGTTGCAAATCTGGCACGGTGGCCGCGCCTGCCATCCTTTGCTCAATGGCGGCGCACAACCCGTCGCCCCCAGCGCTCTCCCCATTGTCGGGGACGAAGTTCATACCCCTGAAGGCAAGAAGCCCTACGTCACCCCGCGTGAACTGCGCGACGACGAAATCCCCGGCATCGTTGCGGGTTTCAAACATGCCGCCGAAAACGCCAAAGCCGCTGGCTTCGACGGCGTGGAGGTGCATGGCGCGAATGGTTATCTCCTCGATGAGTTCCTGCGCGATGGCTCCAACAAACGGTCGGGCCCTTACGGCGGCTCCATCGAAAATCGCGCCCGCTTGATGTTCGAAGTCCTTGATGCCGTCATCGGGGTCTGGGGCGCAGATCGCGTCGGCCTGCGCATCTCTCCGCTGAACAGCTACAACAGCATGCTCGACAGCGATCCCGTCGCCATCACGACCTACGTCGCCGCGCAGTGCAATGCTCGCGGCCTCGCCTATCTCCACGTCATGCGCAGCGACTTCTTCCAAGCCCAGCAGGGCGATGTGATGACACCCGCCCGCGCCGCCTTCAAAGGAGTGCTCATTGGCAACATGGGCTACACCGCCGATGAAGCCAGCCAGGCCATCAGTGCAGGCCAGCTCGACGCCGTCGCCTTCGGCACCAGCTTCCTCGCCAATCCCGATCTCCCGGCACGCATCGCTGCCAAAGCCCCGCTCAATGCTCCCAATGCCGCGAAGTTCTACTCGCCCGGCGCGGAAGGTTACACCGACTATCCCGCGCTCAGCGCCGCTTGAGATGAGCACCCCCATCCACCCCGCCGTCCGCATCGGACACGTTCATTTGAAGGTGGCTGATCTGGAGCGTGCCCTCGCCTTCTACTGCGGTGTTCTCGGTTTCGAGCTCACCCAGCGCTACGGCACCCAGGCAGCCTTCGTCTCGGCGGGTGGTTACCATCATCACATCGGCCTCAACACCTGGGAAAGCCGTGGCGGCAAAGCCCCGCCTCGTGGCACCACCGGTCTCTTTCACGTCGCCATTCTCTACCCTGACCGCGCCTCTCTGGCCGATGCCCTGCGCCGCCTCATCAAAAACAACATCCCTCTCGACGGTGCCTCCGATCACGGTGTCAGCGAAGCCCTCTACCTCCACGATCCCGACGGCAACGGCATCGAACTCTACGTCGATCGCGATCCCTCACAGTGGCCGCGCGACGCAAAAGGCGAGCTCACCATGACCACCGAACATCTCGATCTCGACGCCCTTCTCGCGGAAGCCCCATCACCACCATGAAAACGCTCTCCCTCACTGAAATCCAGGCGCAGAAAAACACCGCCACCCTCATCCACGTCCTGCCCGAAGAGCACTTCGACTTCGCTCACCTGCCAGGCGCCATCAATGCCTGCGTCTACGAAACCATCTTCGTTTCCAAAGTAGCCGAACTCATCCCCGACAAATCCACCGCAATCATCGTCTACGGTGCAGGCGGCGACTCATTGGACGCCACCACCGCTGCCGAAAAACTCACCAAGGCCGGCTACACCAACGTGGCTGCCTTCACAGGCGGCATCGCCGAATGGAAACAAAACAATCTCCCACTCGAAGGAACTCACGCCGATTTCTCCTCCGCCACTCCTCACGGCCACTACGAACTCGACACCGAAACCAGCGTCGTGCGCTGGACCGGCCGCAATCTCTTCAACCATCACCATGGCACTATCAAACTCGCCACCGGTCACATCGAAGTGCAAAACGGCGTCCTCCAGTCCGCCCGCTTCACGCTCGACATGAACAGCATCGCCTGTGAAGACCTCGTCGACACCACCTACAATGCCATGCTCATCCGCCACCTGCGCGATGACGATTTCTTCGCCGTGGACCGCTTCCCCACCGCCGAGTTCGTCTGCGACAGCGCCACTCCTCTGCCATCCTGCACCCCCGGCACCCCCAACTACACCCTCCACGGCTCCATCACCCTGCGCGGCGTCACCCAGCCCCTGAGTTTCCCCGCCGTCATCGCCGCTGCAGACGCCGATCATCTCACCGGTCAGGCGCAGTTCGAGCTCGACCGCACCCAGTTCGGCAGCCACTACGGCTCCGGCAAACTCTTCGCTTTCCTCGGCAAACACGTCGTCAACGACCACGTCCACCTCCACATCAAACTCCACGCAAAACGCTGCTAACTTAAAGCCAAAAATATCCCTTCAATCCTCTGAGCCCTCGCTCAACGCACTCTGGAAACAACCGTCAACCATCGTCAACAACTGTAAACCACCGTCAACTCCCCCCCAATGCACACCCTCGAAGCCATCAACTCCCGTCGCGCCATCAAGCACTACGATCCAGCCCACCGCATGACCGAAGCTGAAATCCATCAGCTTCTCGAAGCCGCCATGCAGTCCCCCACCGCCTTCAACATTCAAAACTGGCGCTTCGTCACCGTGCTCGATCCTGAAGTGCGGAAACAAATCCGCGCCTCCGCCTGGGATCAGGCCCAGGTCACAGATGCCTCCCTCCTCATCGTTATCTGCGCTTACAAAGACGCATGGAAGAAAGACGCCGCCCGCTACTGGAAAAACGCACCACAGCCCGTGCAGGATTTCCTCGTGCCCGCCATCGGCCAGTACTATGAAGGCCGCGATCAGGTACAGCGCGATGAATGCATGCGCTCCTGCGGTCTCGCCGGCATGACCATCATGCTCGCCGCCAAAGCCATGGGCTACGACTCCTGCCCCATGGACGGTTTCGACTTCGACGCAGTTGCGAAAATCATCAAGCTCCCTGAAGACCACGTCATCTCCTTCATGATCGCCGTCGGCAAAGGCACCCAGCCAGCTTGGGCCAAGCCCGGGCAGCTCCCCTACGACGAAGTCGTCATCCGCGACCAGTTTCATTGAAACCCGCACCGTGGGCGTGAGAGGCATCTGCCCAGGAGTACGACAGACACTCTTGTCTGTCGGCCAGCGCTTCCCAATTCCCCCAGACCCACGGACAATATTTATCCCACTTAACGGAGTTCCCTGATCTCCAGTCCGTGCCGGTCTTGAAGGCCAGCGGCCTTCCATAATTAAGATATGGTCTGCGCAAGAGCGAAGATTTAGATTTTTTCAGGCCTCCACTTTTGCGAAGTTCTTCACGAAGGGAGTGTCGTGTTTGAGCACGCCAAAGGCGACGCGGATGATCTTGTGCATGATGGCTCCAAGGGCAC
>JAPLUN010000470.1 GCA_026397715.1 Verrucomicrobiota bacterium | reverse complement strand
TGGCGACAGCACCGCCCATGGAAGTTTCGATGACGGATTGCACATCCGCCATCGACAATCCGACACGGGAGATGGCAGTCCGGTCAACGGCAATCTGCACCTGCGGCTGTCCCATCAACCGGTCGGTGCCAACATCCGCAGCTCCCTGGACGGTGTTAAGAATGTCCACGATTTGATCGGCGATCTGCTGGAGCTTCTCAGGTTCATCGCCGAAGATTTTTACACTCAGTTCGGACTTCACACCGGAGATGGCTTCGTTGACGTTGTCCTCAATGATCTGGCTGAACTGAAACTGCACGCCAGGCACTTCGATGTTGAGTTTCGCCTTCATGGCTTTGACGAGGCCATCCCGGTCCTTGGCGGTCTTCCATTCCTCACGCGGATAAAGATCCACGGAAGTTTCAGCGACATCGAAACCATTGACGTCTGTGCCATCGTCCGGCCTGCCATTTTGTGTGATGATGGATTTGGATTCGGGGAAGGAGGCCAGCACACCACGCAGTCGCCGCATGATCTGAGCGGACTCGGAGGGCGAGATGGTCTGCGGCAGGAAAGAGCGGATGTAGAGGGAGCCTTCGTCCAGCTTGGGCAGGAACTCCGTCCCGGTGTGAGAGGAAACAACACCCGCAACGGCCAGCATGGCCACACCGCTGATAACGACCATGCGACCATGCTTGAGCGCCCAGCCAAGCGACGGGCGGTACACACGCAGAAGGATGCGCACGAGCCATGACTCATGCTCTCCCGGCCCATTCTTGAGCGCGTAACTGGCCAGCAGCGGCACAATGGTCAGCGCCAGAATGGTTCCAGCTATCAGAGCAAAGGTCAGAGTGAGAGCCATCGGCTTGAAGATTTTTCCTTCAACGCGCTGCATGGTGTAGAGCGGCAGGAAAGCCGTGAGGAGGATGGCCTTGGAAAAGAGGATGGGGCGCCCAATCTGCCCCACGGCCTTGGGCAGCAGTTTGAAGAGGGACTCTTTTTTATCCCGCCGTTCATGCATCATGCGCAGCAGATCCTCGATCACCACCACGGCGGAATCCACAATGATGCCGAAGTCGATGGCCCCCATGGAAATGAGGTTGGCCGGAATGCCGCGCAGATCCAGCATGAGGAAGGCCCCCAGCAACGACAGCGGCACCACAGCCGCCACCACGAGAGCGGAGCGGATGTTTCCCAGACCGAGAAACATGATGAGGACAAGCAGCACAAGCCCGATGCCGTCCGCCATGTTTTTATGCACCGTGTGCAGGGTGCGGTTGATGAGGTTGGTGCGGTCGTAGTGCATGTGGATTTGCACTCCGGCAGGCAGAAACTTGGAGTTGATGATGTCGATCTTCGCCCGTACCCCTTCGAGCACATCCATGGCGTTTTCCCCTTTGCGCAGCATGACAATGCCCTCGATGGCGTCATCCACATCGTAATGTTCGGCTGGAATGTTGCGGCCTACACGACCAAGGCGCAGCTGTTCGCCGATGAGGACGCGGCCCAGATCTTTGACGCGAATGGGAGTGCCACCGCGCGTCTCCACAGCGATCAAGCCGATGTCTTCAAGCGACTGCACAAAGCCAAGACCACGAACAATGAACATTTCCGGCCCGTGCTCGATGTAGGCGCCGCCTGCATTCTTGTTTCCAGCTGAAAGCGCATCAAGAACCTGGCGCAGCGAGATGTCATAGGACAGCAGCTTCATGGGGTCGATCAGCACCTGATACTGCTTGGTGGCACCGCCGAAGCCGATGACATCCACGACCCCGGAAACCGTACGCAGCTGGCGCTCGACGATCCAGTCCTGCACCGCGCGCAATTCGGTGGAAGGCATGCTCTTCGGCGCATCCAGCGTGTAACGGTAAATCTCACCCACGGGCGTGGTGTCAGGAGAGAGGCGCGTGTCCGCATCTGGTGGCAGACTCACGCTGGAAAGCAGCTGGAAAGCCATGTTCCGACAGTAGGCGCGGTCGGCGTCATCATCGAAAACGATGGTGACCTGCGAGAGCCCAAAGAGCGAAACTGAACGGATGGAGGACCGCTTGGGAATGCTGTTCATGGCATTCTCAATGGGCACCGTCACCAGGCGCTCCACCTCTTCGGCAGCACGCCCTGGCAGCAGCGTGATGATTTGCACCGAAACATTGGTGACGTCGGGATAAGCCTCGACCGGCAGGCGGTTGAAGGCCAGCGCACCGGCGAGCACAAAAAGCACCATCAGCGCAAAGGCGATGGGCCGGTGTTTAAGAACGTATTTGGTGAGAGTGCCCATGGCGGTTAATGTTCGGGTTTCTCTGCGCCGGGGTTTGCGGTACTGGTGTTGGCATCAAGCAGGCTCTCCAACACGAGCGCCCCTTCTGAGACCACCGCTTCGTTGGCATTGAGTCCTTTGCTGACGAAAACATGCCCGGCATCCTCCGCAGCTGTGGTGATCTGACGCAATTCAAAGGTCGTCTCGGAAGCGCGCACAAACACGCAGGCTTTCCCCTCCCGCAGGAACACGGCCTTGATCGGCACCTGCGGCATCTTGGGTACGTGCGTGATGACATTCACATCCACATACATCTGCGCCTTGAGCAGTTTCTCCGGATTGGACACCGTGCCTTTGGCCACCACGGTGCGTGTATCGGGATTCAGCGACTGCCCGATCACCGTGAGAGCTCCCGGAAAAACCCGGTCGCCATAAGCCCGGGAACGAATCTCCAGCTTTTGGCCCACCTGCAGGTTCGACAAATCCTGCTCGCTGACATCCAGATGCACCCACAACGATTCAGGATCTGAGATGATGAACAGCGGAGCAGCCACCACGGCCATGCCTGCCAGCATCTGATCAGATCTTACTTCCTGCCCTGGCTGCACATTGCGATCCACAATGACACCGTCCATGGGAGCTTTGAGTGCAAACGCGCCGTTCACATCTCCTCCACGCCCGCCCCAGACGGCCAGACGCTCCACGGCACGGTCGCGCTCTGACTGAGCGTCATCAAAAGCGTTCTGTGCCGTATCCAGTTCTTTCTGAGGCAGCACGCCCTGCTTCAGCAAATCCCGGGTGCGCTCCAGCACTCTCTTGGCCAGCGCCAGGTCCGCCTCAGACTTCACGGCGTCTGCCTGGGCCTGGCCAAAATCCGGCGATGTGATGCGGGCCAGTTCATCCCCCACTTTCACCTTCTGCCCGCGCGCGCCTTTGATGCTGGCCACACGTCCGGCCAGAGGAGAGAAGACATTCGTGGTGACGTCCTCATTCCACACCAGCTTGCCAGTCAGGTGCAGGATCACGGTGTCATTCTCCTTCGCTTGCTTAACACCGATCGACTTCAACTGGGGATCGCCCGCCGTGAAAATCAGATGGTTTTTTTCCACTTTGACTGGAAACGGATCTATCTCAACGACCGGAGCCGGTTTGCAGGCCGCCAAGAGCAGCGCCAGAAGCCATGAATATTTGATGATTTGCATGAGTGGGTGGGTTCAGAAGTGAATGATCCAGATGCCGGCGGCGCGATGCAGTTCAATGACCGCCCGGGCATGGTCGCTTTGTGCGTCGTAAAAACTCTGCCAGACCTCGTTGGCCTTGCGCTGAGCATCCAGCAGCTCCAGCAGCGATGAGCCGCCGCGCTTGTAGCTGACCACCCGCTTTTCCAAGGCTGCATCGACATCCTTTAAAACGCCGCCTTGATAGAGCTCCACGCGCTCGCGAGCGGTGCTATAAAGTGAAAGCGCCCGGCGTACATCCAATCCTGCCTGCACTTCTGCGGCGTCCAGGTCCAGCTGTGACTGGCTTGCCATGGCCTGGGACGCGGCAATTCCTGCCTTGTTTTGATTCCAGATCGGGAGTGGCAATGAGAACTGCAGCCCCATCATGTTGTAGTTCGGCTGAGGGGATGTCGTATTGCCCGAGTAGGTGCTGTTGGTCCAACCCACGCCCACAGTCAGATCGGGAACTCGATTGGCTTTTTCGAGTTTGATGTTTTCGCCCGTCGCATCACGCCGGTGGCGCATGGCCACCAGGTCCGGACGATTGCGGATGGCGCTGGAAAGCAGTTTGAAGAGATCCGTGCTTTGCGGTGTCACATCCAGAGTCCCTACTGGCTGCCAGTGAGTACTGGAAAACTGCGGCCCTAGAAAAGCATTGAGACCCAGCTCGGCATTCGTGGCCTGTGCCTGCGCATTGAGCAGTTCGGCCTCATACTGGCGGACTTCGACACGCGTCTGCAACAGATCCACATCACTGATGTCTCCCGCCTTCTGACGCTCCTGCTGGGCCTGCAGGAGGTCCTGCAAAAGAGAGGCTGTGCGTTGATACTGAGAAGCCACCCGCCCCATGGCAATGGCATCTGCATAGGCGCCCGAGGCATCCAGGCGCAGATTCTGCAGGAAACTCTGCAGATTAGAGGACACCGCCGCATAGTTTTTCCGGGCCACCAGTTGACGTTCGCGCCGCTTGCCGCCGAGTTCGATGGTTTGTGAGATATACCCATTGTAAAAGCCCGGCAGTTTCTGACCGCCGCTATTCGACACATCCCGCATGTTGCCGATTTGAAGAACTGGGTTTTGAAAAACCTTTGAGGCCATGATCTGAGCCTCGGCGATCGACACATTGTAACGTTGTGACGCATAGCCGAGGTTTGAGGCCACCACCTTGGCCAGGTAATCCTCCAGCTTGATCGGCGTCCGCCGGGAGGTGGACTTGGTCAGTTCGGCCAGGCGTTCAGCCGACGGTCCCTCGGAGCCTTCCGGCACAGCGGGAGATTCCGCAGCTGCTGCCTGGAATTCCAGGCCCAGCGCCAGCAGGAGAAAGTATAAGCAAGTTTTCATGGAAAAAAGCAGCATCGACATTGACAATCTGATATGCACCGTAAGCCCTAAAAGATAACCTAGGCTGCCACACAGATAAGAGTATTCAGTGGATTGACTTGGTAAGGGAAAGTTTTGACAACATGAACCGACCAAGGTCCTCCCTGATCAGCCGTGATAAAAAACGAAGCAGAAAATTAATTCGCCAGTTCAGCAACTTTCCCTGCACAGCCATCGATGACGGCGGACCCCTGAACCTGCCTCTAAGATTTCGGTTCTTTCGAATGCCAGAATCAAATCTATCTTCACGGACCTGATAAGCTCACGCATCCAAGTCAGCTCCAAAAAAGTGCATTCCATGAGCGAATGCTCGTGCTCCAAATCCTCATTCATCTCCCCGTCATCGTCATCAAAAGCATAGAGCACATGAGCAGGATCCTTCAGCAGCATGGCACCGGATGAAGTACACAGCTCCAAACACAGAGTGAGCAGGAGCACACCAACGAGCCACGCAAATGCGTTGAACTTGGAAGATTTGCGCAGCAACTTCATGCAATTTAGAAAGGTAGCACTGGTTCAAGTAAGCGACAACGATTATTATCTGCGGAGTCTTTCAAGGGGGAAGCCAGGATATGTAAATTCGATGACGACGCCGTGCGAATTGCCCGAGGAAGGCGTGGGAATCTGGGCTCCGAGCGACAACATCCACTTGTTATCAAAAGTATAAACCCCGCCAATGACCATGACCGAAAGATCATTGTGCCCCATGATTCCATCAGCCTGGAATGCCAGTTTATCTTTGATGATGGGTATCTCCACCCCTAAAAGCAATCCGAGACGGTTGCCATCTCCTGCATAATTGTGATTCGCGTAATAGGCTCCCGCATACCACTTTCCAAACGCCTCGTGATTGGAAACTTCAAAAGAATTAATCCACCAGGAAAAATTCTGAAAGTAACTATTATGCCGGGTTTTGGCGGGATTAAATCCGGCCTGCAAGCCAATGCACGTGTTCCAAAAATCGTTCACCTGTAAACCTTTCTGAAGGTTGGCCATAAGGTCGGGATTGCCAGGTGCCTTGGGTTTGTCCGGGTCCGAGGGCAGCTTCTTCGTTTTGTCATACATGTAGTAGTTCAGCAGATTGAACCCAGCCTCCCAGCCATTGCCAAGGCCAAAAGCAACGGTCGAGTTGCTGGTACCTGCCAGGTTGTTGATGTTAAACTGTTCCTGGAAAAACAAATCCCCTTGGGGTGTAATGGCCCCGCTTGGAACATTGAACAGATTTTGCTGGGCCGAGGCGCGTGTGGATGGAAAAAGAAAACAACAGAAGACCGCGAAAAAAAGCGCTTGGCAGGAAAAATAGCGTGTCATGAACTAACAAGGGGATGATATGAAAACTGCCACGCAGCAAACGGCGTAAAACATTGCAGCGGATTGACGCCGGAATAGAGGAGGCATCACCTCTTCCGAGGCTTTGCCTGGAGCTTTTTACCCGTGAGGGCGATGATTATTTGAGCTGCTGCTTCCGCAATGCCTCATTGCTCCAGAGTTCCCCAATAACAGCATCTCCGTTCAGCACCTGCACATGAAAGCCATGGTAGCGATGTCCCGCCTCCTCGACGGTGACGGAGGACCTGCCTTTGCGTTCTGAATGCATGGGGGTGAAAACAAAGGCCACCTTGGGAGTGGTGAGGTCCGCATACCTGCCGTTGGCATCCACGCTGATTTTAACATCACCGGATTTTTCGACCACGATGCTGTCCGTGCCGCGCCGGAGGTTGGCGGCAAACAAGGTCCATTTCAGCGTCGCTCCTTCCAGCTTGACGCCGGATTGGTTGGTGACACGAACATTGAGCCAGTAAGCGCGGGTGACTTCGGCTTGTTTCTTGTCGACGGTTTTGTTTTCGCTGGAAGGTTTAACGTTGAGCATGACTGAGCCGGCAGACGCGACGCCGGTGAGCAGCAGACTGAAAAGGATTGAAAGAATAGTGTTCATTATCAATGAAATTGGAAGACATGATCTCGTGACAGAAAGTAACTGAGGCATGGACTGAGTGAGACCGAACCGGTCCAGCCGTGATGTAAGAATGAAAGCTGGGGCAAAGCACCTGCTCACCAGCCATGAGTAGCAAACCCCATGCCTGTTTACGGCATTCCCGCTGCGCGTTTAGAGCATTCCTTGGGCCTGCTCAGCAGCACTTTCCCCCATCATCAACAGCATTCCCGGCACAACCACCGGTGCAGGCGGACACCTGAGCAGACTTTTAAGATTGCAGCCTCTTCGAGCGACAAAACGAAGTCTGTCTTCTGGCATTGCGCCATCAAATTCAGTCCTGCCAAAATGAATGAATCGTACTCAGTGAATGAGGGCTCGCGCACTGCGCTCTGCTTCACTTCAGCATCATCGTCATCCAAAACACAGGCCAGGTGAGATGGATCCTTTACCACTGGGGCGCCATGCATTGAACACAACTCCACGCCCAGCGTAAGCAGGACCAAGATGGAGGGGATGTACAAGTACCAGCGCATTATGGGAACGAATCCATGACTAAACGCAGTGTTGTCATGGTGGCTATCACAAGCTTTTAATTCTTTCTTTATTGGCTGCAAGGCAATCCTTTAGGCGAGGCCGGTCAGGTCAGACCCGCCAGCTTGCGCCTCAGTTTGCGCATCAAGACCGCATTGCCTTCCAATTCAGGCGTCCAGGTCAGGGCCGGCGGGTGGGGACCCCTCCTGGGGGATGAAGGCAGCGGGTATGCGTTGGGCCTGCTCGGGCTGCGCGCCGTCTTCCGGGCCCGGGACGGTTGGGGGCCGTCCACTTCCCTCGGCATCGAGCTTCTGGATCATGTTGGTCACGCTGGCCTGTGAGATCCCCAGATTCTTGGCGATGTCCACCACGCGGGCATACCCTTTCCCTTCGATCAGATTGTGGATCTGCTCCAGATAATCTTCGATGGCGGGTGAGTGAACATGCGCAGTGGGTTCTTGGCGCTTTGCAGGCATTGTCGAATTTTACCCGGGCCGTCAGCGGAGGCAAAGCGAATCATTCCCCTCCGAAAAGTTAGCCCAGGCTAAAATTAGAACTTGTGCTTTTCTCAGCCTGATGTTTTTAGCCCGGACTAACATTCTAATGCGCGCTTATATCATCTTGTTTACATGCCTAGTGGCCCCCGCTGCCGCTCTCCCCGCCGCTGAACAGCAGCCAGTGCGGCCGCTGAGCACTGACCGCCCGGACCAGACCGAATCCGCGCATACCGTTCCGAAAGGCTGGTTTCAGGTCGAAAGCAACCTGGTCTCTTTCAGCCGCACTTACGGCATGAGCGAGCAGGCCCAAGACACCTCCCTGTGCGATTTCATCTCTCTGGCCATACTGCCCTGGGTGAAGGCGCCCACCGCCACCACAGGATTTGGCAACAACGCCTGGGAGTACGGCCTCACCATCAATCAGGAGCTCGACATCGGCGGCGGCTGGGAACTCGGCTCCAGCATCTTCCTCGCCATGGCGGTGACGGATGAGCGCCAGCGTTATTTTGAGCCCGCCTTCACCCTCGCGATTGGACGTGACCTGACCGAGAAGCTGGCCTTTTACGTTGAGACCTACCAGGGCTGGCTTAATAGCGAAGAGCGTTACTTACAGTCTTCGTTCGACGGAGGCCTCACCTACCTCGTCACCCCAGACCTGAAGTTTGATGTTGGAATGAACTGGTTCTTCAATGGCAATCAAACGCTGAATCCCTTTGTGGGCGTCTCTTTCCGCTTCTAATTCTATCCCCCATACCCATGGAAAATACTCCCGACACTGGCTGGCGCTCACGCGGAGGTGATTCGTTGCCCGAAGTCTTCCGCTCCATCAACGTGCCCAAGGACGGGTCGTTCTGGCGCAAAATGCTCGCGTATGCAGGCCCCGGTTTCCTCGTCTCCGTCGGCTACATGGACCCCGGCAACTGGGCCACCGACCTCGCCGGTGGCGCGCGCTACGGCTACACGCTGCTGTCGGTGATTTTGATTTCAAACCTCATCGCCATCCTGCTTCAGCATCTGTGCGTGAAGCTCGGCGTCGCCACTGGTCGGGATCTCGCCCAGGCCTGCCGTGATCATTATCCCAAGCCGGTCGTCTGGGGCCTCTGGTTCCTGTGTGAGGCCGCCATCGCCGCGTGTGACCTTGCCGAGGTCGTCGGCTCCGCCATCGGCTTGCAACTGCTCTTTGGCATTCCGCTCGTCTGGGGCTGTGTCATCACCACGCTCGATGTCATGATCGTGCTGCTGCTGCAAAACCGCGGCTTCCGCTACGTGGAGGCGCTCGTCATCACGCTCATCCTCACCATCGGCGGTTGTTTCGCCGCCGAGATGTTCTTTGCCAAACCGGATCTCACAGGCATCGCCGCCGGCTTTGTGCCCTCCATGTCCATTTTAAAGAACCGCGAGATGCTCTTCGTCGCCATCGGCATTCTCGGAGCCACCGTCATGCCGCACAATCTCTACCTGCACAGCTCCATCGTGCAGACGCGCAACTTCGCCCGTGATGATGAGGGCAAGGCCGAGGCCATCAAGTTCGCCACCATCGACTCCACCTTTGCGCTGATGTTTGCGCTGTTCATCAACGGTGGCATCCTCATCGTGGCCGCAGCCGCGTTTCACACCACCGGACACAGCGACGTGGCCGAAATTCAGGAGGCCTATAAGTTGCTCAGCCCTGTGCTTGGCATTGGCGTGGCCAGCACGTTGTTTGCCGTGGCCTTGCTCGCCAGCGGGCAAAACTCCACCCTCACCGGCACCCTCGCGGGCCAGATCGTGATGGAAGGTTTCCTCAACATCCGCCTCAAGCCTTGGTTGCGGCGGTTGATCACCCGCCTCATCGCCGTGGTGCCGGCCGTCTGCATCATTGGGTATTTTGGTGAGGATAAAACCACCGATCTCCTCATCTGGAGCCAGGTCATCCTCTCCATGCAGCTCAGCTTTGCCGTCGTGCCGCTGCTGCGTTTCACGGATGAAAAGGCCAAGATGGGCCGCTTTGCCAACCCGATGTGGATCAAGATCCTCGCCTGGGCCAGCGCCGCCGTCATCATCGTCCTCAATTTCAAACTGCTCTTCGATTTCTTCGCCCCTCAGTCCTGGATCAACGCCCTCGGAATCTAACGCCATGTACCGCAAAATCCTCGTCGCCCTCGATACCGGTGCTTCCGATCAGGAACTGCTGCCCGCCATCACCGCCCTCGCCAAGCTGATGCAAAGCGAGCTGCTCCTCGTACATGTCGCCGACGGCTGGGCCGCACGTAATTTTGACCAGCTCAAGCTCGCGGAATCCGAAGAGATGAAGCAGGACCTGAGCTACCTCGAAGCCACCGCCGCCCAACTGCGTGCCGAGTCGAATCTCACCGTCAACATCCTCCTCGTTCTCGGCGAACCGCCCGATCAGATCCTCAAAGTCGCTGCTGAAGAGCGCATCGACCTCATCGCCCTCGCCTCCCACGGCCACCGTTTGATTGGCGACATCATTCATGGCAGCACCATCGACGCCGTCCGCCACAAGGCCACCGTGCCGCTCTTCGTCGTGCCGCCAAAGCGGCCTGCGTAATTGGGACAGCGGTCGGGGAAGTCCGCAGGAGGACCGGTCAGTTCGCACCCTCCCTAAGCCCGCACCTTGACGAATGCGGATCATCCCGCCATATCAGCGTTCTTATGCGCATCCTTTCCGGCCTTCAACCCAGCGGCAGACTCCACATCGGCAATTTCTTTGGCATGATGGAGCCTGCACTCAAGCTGCAGCATGAAGGCGACGCCTACTACTTCATCGCCGACTACCACTCGCTCACTTCCGTTCAGGACGGCAAGGCACTGCGCAGCTACGTCCGCGAACTCGCCATCGACTTCCTCGCCTGCGGTCTTGATCCAGACAAGTGCGTCTTCTTTCGCCAAAGCGACGTGCCGGAGCACTGCGAGCTCTCCTGGATCCTCAGCACCGTCACACCCATGGGCCTGCTGGAGCGCTGCCACAGCTACAAGGACAAAATCGCCAACGGCATCTCTCCTTCGCACGGCCTCTTTGCCTATCCCGTGCTCATGGCGGCAGACATCCTGATCTATGACAGTGATGTCGTCCCCGTGGGCAGAGATCAGAAGCAGCATGTCGAGGTCACCCGTGACATCGCCATCAAGATGAATGAAACCTTTGGGGCAGGCCTCTTCAAGCTGCCACAGCCGCGCATCCAGGAAACGACTGCGGTCGTCCCCGGTCTTGACGGGAAAAAAATGAGCAAGAGCTACAACAACACCATCCCGCTCTTTGAAGAGCCCGGGCCGCTGAAAAAGAAGATCATGGGCATCCAGACCGACTCCACGCCGGTCGAAGCCCCCAAACCCATCGAAGGCAGCAGCATCCTCGCCCTCTACAAGCTCGTGGCTTCACAGGCTGACTACGACGCCATGGTGGCCGACCACCTCAACGGCGGCGTCGGCTACGGCGACTTCAAAAAGCGCCTCCTGCAAGGCGTGACCGACTACTTCGCCCCCTTCCGCGCCCGCCGTGACGAAATCATTGCCGACAAAGGCTACGTGGACAAAGTGCTCGCCGAAGGCGCTGAGAAAGCCCGCGCCGTCGCGCGCAAGACTCTCAGTCGTGTGCGCGATGCGGTGGGCCTGGGTTGATCCTCTTATCGCCTCTTCTTCGGCTGCTGCGACGCACGCTTGTGGCCATGCCCCGGCTTGCGCGGCGGTGCGGCAGGCCGTTTGGGATCGCGGCTTTGTGGTCCGCGCCGGCTCTGACCTTCCGAATCGTCGGAACGCGTCGGTTTGCCACGCTGCGGCACAGGCATGAAATCGACCTGCTTCTTGATGCTGTCCACTTTGTAAATCTGCACCACCAGGGTGTCCCCGATGCTGATGACTTTGCGCGTATGACGCCCCGTGACCTGACGCGTGACGGGATCAAAGACATAGAAGTCATCCTGGATCGAGGAAAGCGGCACGCCACCGCTGAGTCCGAGGTCAGGCACATCAACGAAGAAGCCGAAATTCCGCACATCGGTGACGAGCGCGACATAGGGCTGCGGCTTTTTCGAGACCAGCTGCGCTTTCAGGTAGGCGTAGAGCTTGACCTCCTTGCTGTCACGTTCCGCATCCGACGAGTTCTTCTCAGTCGTGCTGATGTGATCGGCAATCTGCTTCGCGATGCCCACCTGCAGCTCGACCTTGTCGAACAAGGAGCGATGCACCACGAGATCGGCGTAACGGCGGATCGGTGAGGTGAAGTGTGTGTACTTCGTCTTGGCGAGGCCGTAATGGCCGAGAGGCTCCACGGCATAACGCGCCCGCATCATCGAGCGCAGGAAACCAATCTTCAATGCCGGGCCAATCGGCAGATCATCGAGCCGGCTGAGCAGTTTCTGCACTTCCGGACGATGCGTGAGATTTCCACAGGGCACGCGATGGCTCAGCACATCCTCACGATAATCATTGAGCCGCTTTTCCTTGGGCGATTCGTGAACGCGATACACGGAAGGTCGGTTCAGACCCATGAGGCGACCAGCCACAGCTTCATTGGCAAGAAGCATGTACTCCTCGATCAACTGATGCGAGACATCATTCTCGATGCGCTCAATGCGCAGCACTTTGCCGTGTTCGTCGAGGCGGATCTTGTTCTCAGGGAAGTCGAGATCGAGCGAGCCGTTCTTGAAACGCAGGTGGCGCACCTTCTGCGCCATCGCATGCGCATCGTGCAGCATCTGCTCAGTTTCATTGTTCGGCGGCACCTGGATGGCGGCAAACGCCTCCTTGTAGGTAAACCGGCGCTTCGAGCGGATCACCGAGGGATAGAACTTCGAGCTGACGACATGGCCATCCTTGGCCAGCACAAACTCCACGCACTTCGTCAAACGATCCACGTTCGGCTTGAGCGAGCACAGCTCATTGCTCAGCGCCTCCGGCAGCATCGGGATAACACGATCCACCAGGTAGGTCGAGTTGCCGCGCTTCCTGGCTTCGATGTCCAGCGCACTGCCCGGCAGCACATAGTGCGACACATCGGCGATGTGCACCCACAGCAGCCACTGATCGCCCTGCTTCTGAATGCAGATGGCATCATCAAAATCCTTCGCATCATCCGGGTCGATGGTGATGACATTGTGCGAACGGCAATCAACGCGTCCGGCGCACTCCTGCGCACTCGGCTGGTTGTCAGCCCGCGACTTGGCAATGGTGTTGGCCTCATGCAGCACGTTCTTCGGAAAGTGCAGCGGCAGATCGTAATGACGCAGCACGGAGAGCATGTCCACGCCCTCTTCGTCCGGCGGACCGAGCACCTCGATGATCTAGCCCTCAGGCGCAGTCTGCTTGGATTCCCATTGGGTGATTTCCACGACCACTTTGTCTCCCACATTGGGTTTGCGACCCACATCACGTGGCTCCGAGACATAAATTGCCGCTTCGAACGCTGCAAGGTGCCCACGAACTGGGTGCGCTTGCGCTCCAGTACTTTGACCACGCTGCCGCTTTTGTCCTTCTGCCCCGGCTGCACGTCAAGGCGAACCAGCACGCGGTCGCCATGCATGGCGGTGCCTGTATTGCTTTCCGAGATGCCGATTTCAGAGATCCCAGCTTCATCAGGCTGCACAAAGCCACGGCCACCCCGCGTGATCTGAATCACTCCGGGCACCAGATCGGCTTCCTTCGCCACAATGTAGCGATTGCCTTTCGTGCGTACGATTTTACCCTGTTTCTCCAGGCTTTTGAGCAGGCTTTGCAATACCTGCTGTTGATTGGGCTTCATGCCCAGTTGGGAGAGAAGCTCTGGCACATTGGAGGGTATGTAATCCTCACTGCCGAGCAACCTCAGTAGTTTCTTATCCATCTTATTCTTAACTATCTAATCAAGCCACATTCGCATGTCGAATGATTCCGTCAATGAGAATTCGGTGGCAGCCGAAACTCACGGTTCAATCGCAGCTTCAATTTCCGCATCACTTCATCCAATTCCAGCCGCACCGCGACCAGCTCTGGCTCCAGTGCTTGATTGACCGGCGTTGAAGCCACACGCTCGTAGCGTTCAACCAGCGCCTGCCCATCCTCACGCAGTCCGCATTGCTCGATCAAACCGCGTACTTTTTCCACCAGTGCACGCGTCTCGATGATCATCGCCATCGCCTCAGGCTCAGTGGTTTCACCGCGTTCCACGCGCCCCAACTGCTGGCAGTTGAACAAGCGGCACCGTACCGGCCTCTGCTCATAAACGGTGCAGCGTTTCTCCCGCAGTGCGGAGCAGGGCTGCTCCATGTAATACTCCCCGTCACGACAGCGGATCTTCAGCCCCAGCTTTCCCAATTCCGCCGGCACCTCCCCCGGTTGCATCCGCACGATCTGAAACATCGTCCCGTCACAGCACATCCCACACGCGGCGCAGAGACGTGCCGCTGTTGCAGGAAATTCTTCGGGAATCATACCTAGCTGCTAAACGCTTTTTACCGATCAAATCAACCTCCGCTATTGCCAAACAAACATCCCATCAGCTAAAAAAGCTCTCATGCTCTTTCGTGCCGCATTCTGCCTCCTGCTGCTCTGCGCCCCAGCCTTGGCGCAGCAGGCTGCGCCGGTGGTGCCTCCGGCGGCACAACGCTACCTCGACATCCTGCTCAAGCGTCCGCAGCCAGGCACCCTTTTTGAACGCTTTTATGCTGCATGGATGGAGGAGGGCACGGCGGCGGAATTGCAGCAGCACCTCCAGGCGAGATCAGAGCAAGCGAATGCCTCGGCAACAGACCATCTCATCCTCGCCATTTTCCTGGCTCATAATGGCAATGACGCTGCGGCACTCACGGCCTACCGGGCGGCGCTCAAGCTCAATCCAGACAATGCCAGCGCCTGGATCGAACTCTCGCGCATCGAGGCACGCATGCCCGACTTTGCCGCAGCACTGAAATCACTGGATCAAGCCGCGGCCACAAAACCGGAGGCCACGCAGACGATGGAAATCAGCAAGCTGCGCGGTCGGGCGTTGCTCCGCCTCGGTCAAAGCGATGAGGCACTGAAGGTCTGGAAAACTCTGGCGGCCACGCATGCGGATGACGAAGATTTGAACGAGGAGATCATCGACCTTCTGGTTGATGAAGGCCAGTTTGAATCAGCGCTGGAATCCGCAGGCGCCCTGGTTCAGCGCAGCCGCGATCCAATCGCCAAAATCATGCGCCAGCTTCGGCTCACAGATATTTTGCTGATGGCGGAACGGCGGGATGAGGCTCTGGCCACCCTGGACACCGCCTTTGCAGCGACAGGCGCCGACTCATGGATTGAGAGTGACATCCTTGCGCGGCTCGAACGCTTGTTCCGCATGGGCGATGACGTGAGCGGTCTGGAGCAGCACCTGGCAGCATTGATCAAGTCTCATCCGCAACGTGTCATGCTGGCCTGGCAGCACACACAGCTTTTGGCAGCGACTGGACAAAAGGATGCGGCCCTGCAAAGCGCCCGCGGCCTGCTGCAGTCCAACCCCGGCCGGCGTGACTTGCGGGAGGGTTTTCTCAATCTGCTTGAATCGCTCGGCCTCAACCTTGAGGCCGTGGAGCAGGCCAAGTTCATTGCCGCACAAAACCCCGGAGACAAGGAGCTGCTGGTCCGCCTCGCCACCTTGCAGCATCTCGCAAAGGCTGACCCTGCGGCGCTCACGACGCTGGAAACTTTTCTAGCAGCCGGAGGGGCGGATGAGTCCGCGTACCTCCGTGTGGCCCGGCTGCTGGAGAACTGGGAGGACCCGCCGTCAAAAACTGATTCGCCAGCAGCGAAGGCCTACATCCACCTCGTCACCACCTTCCCGCAGAGCCTCAGCGCCCAGGAGGCCCAGGCCCACTACCTGCACCGCAATGGCCGCCGTGAAGAGGCCCTCGTCATCTGGCAGCGCCTCGCCAAAACCGGTGCGTTGGAAGATTTGCTGCGCATCGCGCAGGCCTTGCAGGCACGGCTCGAATCACGCCCGGCACTGGATGTTCTGCTCAGCCGCGAAGCAGACTTCGCCACACAGCCGCGCTTCCTGGCCCTGCTGGTGCAGCAAGCCCTCGCCAACAAGGAGTTCGAGCGCGCGCTTCCATGGGCACGCGCGCGCCTGCGGCTCATGCAGGATGCAGAAGGCATCGAAATGGCGCTCAAGGACATCCGTTTCATCGTAAGCGGTGAAAGCCAAAAGCTTGCCAGGCCCCTCATCGCCGAGTTGCAAAAGCTGCCCCCTCTCTCATTGCAGGACCGCTGCCTCCTCGCCGCCC
>JAPLUN010000536.1 GCA_026397715.1 Verrucomicrobiota bacterium | reverse complement strand
GCCTGCTCCTCCTCGCTGATGTGGAGGATCTTGTCCTCCAGAGCCTTGCGTTCGGTGATATCGCGAATGATGCCGGTGAAAATGCGACGCCCGCTGGGCAGCACGGCTTCACCGACGGAGAGATCGATGGGGAAGACGGTGCCGTCTTTGCGCTGGCCCACGACTTCACGCCCGATACCGATGATGCGCTTCACGCCGGAGTTCAGGTAGTTCTGAATGTAGCTGTCGTGCCGGCCGCGATAAGGCTGGGGCATGAGCAGGCTGATGTTTTTGCCGATGATCTCAGCACGCTGATAGCCAAAAAGACGAACGGTGGCGGTGTTGGCGGTTTCGATGATGCCATCGGCATCGATCGTGATGATCGCATTGACCGCTGTTTCGACGATGGCGCTGGAGATTTGCTCGCTGGCCTGAAGCGCCGCCTGCAACTGGGCAATGCTGGGATCGTCAGGCGCTGGTCTCTGCATCGGCATACAGGATTTCAATCTGCAGCGATGACGAAGCCGTCCGGCTTCACGGCAAGGATCGAGCAGGGGGCATGCTGCACGATTTTCTCCGCCGTGGTGCCGATGAGCATCTCGCGCAGGCCCGTTTTGCCATTGGTGCCGAGCACGACGAGGGTGGCGTGCACTTCGTTGACATGATCCAGAATGGCTTCACGGATGTTCACGCGCTCCTTGACGTGCTGAGCGACCGCGACGTTTTCCACATCACGTGTCAGCGGCTCAAGGAAGGCAGCCAGATCTTTGCGCCAAGTCGCCACAGCCTCAGGATCGTAGGTGGCAGGGAGCGATGGAGCAAAGCCGCCGTAATCGAGCGACATGGCGAGGGCGCTTTGAAACACATGCAGGCAGTCGAGCGAGCCACCGTCCTGCTGCGCGACATGGAGCGCGCATTGCACCGCTTTGGCGGAGTTTTCAGAAAAATCGACGCAGGCGACGATCTGCTTGAAGGGCCCCTGGGCATCTTCGCGCACGACGAGAACATCGACGGGGGCTTTGCGCACGCACTTGGCAGTGATGACGCCGATGCGGTGGGGTTCGTTGCGTGATCCCTTGGCCCCCATGACGAGGAGGTCGGCGCTGTGAGCGCGGCAGGCTTCGACAAGTTCGGAGAAGGGATTGCCGATGCGCACTTCGGCATTCACGCCAGCACCCACTTCGGCGTCATCCACAAACTTTTTGAGCCTCTCCACCCATTCAGCACGAATGGTGGCCTGATCGGCAGAAAGCGCGCTTTTGAGTTCATGCACCAAGAACTCATCCATGACATGCACAGCGGTGATGGCGGCACCGTCAAGCGATGCGCGGTGCACAGCCTCCCGCAGAGCGATGCGACAGGAAGCGGTGAAGTCGATGGCGGCGATGACGTGGTGGAGCTTTTTCATGGTGTGTTTGGATTAAATTCATTTCACCATAGCCGTCGGAAAAAGGCAATGCCGCGCCGGAGTTGCGCCGTAGTGGGCAGAGCTTGCGCTCAAAGCCCGGCTTCTTCCTGCGCCTGCTCGACGGCGGCTTCAAGAGTCCACAGAGTGCGATCAAAGCTCTTCTGGCGTGCACGAAACTGGGCTTCGTCGGTGATGGCGGTGAGTGTTTCCAGTTCCTTGACCGCAAAGGCGTGATGCTGCTCCAGAGCGGAGATGCGTGTTTTGAAATAATCGCGGCCGCCCTGATCCTTGAGCACGTCGATGTCCGCCTTCCAGCCAGTGAGCGCAGTGCCGGCCTGCTGGAGATATTCAGCGCGGCTGGTGGTCACATGGTCCTTGGCTTTTTTGTACCATTCACGGCCTTTGATTTCCCCCTGCTCCTTCACTTTGGAGAATTCGTTTTTCAGCTTTTCCGCAGCGCGGCGGAGCTGGTCATTGAGGCTGTCTTCGGCACGGAGCGAAAGAGCGCAAAGGCAGAGGGTGAGGCAGGTGATAAGGGCTTTTTTCATGGCGTCGAGGGATACGGCTGGATGCCGCCAACCATGCATGCTCTTTTCCTTGGCGAAAGAATTTCCCACAAACTCCGTCAACTTCACGCCCATGATCCGCACGACCGCCCTCACCGCCCTGTCCATTTCCCTGCTGACTGTTCTTTCGAGCGGCCAGCCTGCCACGAAGCCTGTATTCTGGCCCGGGAAGGGAGGCCCGACGCAGGAAGGCATCGTCCCGGCGGCAGATGTGGCGCGCATTCCCCTGGAGTGGGACAGCGCCTCCGGCAAAAACATTGTCTGGCGTACGCCGCTGGAAGGCCTGGGGCATTCATCGCCAGTGATCGGCGGTGACATGATCTGGTTCACCTCTGCCACGGCGGACGGTACCAAGCAGTTCATCTATGGCATCGACCGTCACAGCGGGAAGATCGTGCATCATGACGTGGTGTTTGAGAATGCGGCTCCTGAAGATCTGGGCAACCCCATCAACAATTATGCGGCCCCGTCACCGGTACTGGAAGAGGATGCGCTGTATGTGCACTTCGGCACCTATGGCACGGCGCGCATTGATCCTGCGACGGGCAAGAAAGTATGGGAGCGCCGCGACATCAACGTGCGCCACTTCCGTGGGCCGGGCTCATCGCCAATCATTTACGGCGACCTCATCATCCTGACCTTTGACGGCATTGACCAGCAGTTCGTCACGGCGCTGGACAAGAAGACGGGCAAGAGTGTCTGGAAAACCGCCCGCACCACGGACTACGGCGACCTGGACAAAGAAGGCAAGCCGACCCGTGATGGGGACATGCGCAAAGCCTACCACACGCCGGGTGTGTTTGAGATGGGTGGCAAGCAGGTGCTGGTCTCCATTGGCTCTCGTGCGGCCTTTGGCTATGAAGTTTCAACGGGCAAGGAACTCTGGACGATCCGCCACGGGGGATTCAATGCGGCCATTCCGCCGCTGCGTTTCGAGAATCTGCTGATCCTGAACACGGGCTCTGAGCGCGCGCACACGATCTGCGTCCGAATTGACGATAAGATGAGCGGCGACATCACTGAAAGCCATGTGTTGTGGGACCGGGAGAAGCGGAATGCGAGCGAGGCGGCCCCGGTGCTGGTGAATGGCATCCTGTATCAGACCACGCGTGGCGGCATCGTGAGTGCGGTGGATGTCAAATCGGGCAAGGATCTCTGGGATGACCGACTGGCGGGCAAGCACGTCCCTGCCCCGCTGGTGCTGGGGGACAAGCTGCTGTTTGCCAATGACCGTGGGGAATGCTTTCTGGTCCGTGCTTCGCCGGAAAAATTTGAGGTCGTGGGGCAAAATCAGCTCGGAGAGCAGATCACGGCCTCTCCTGCGGTGGCAGACGGGGCGCTGTTTATTCGCAGCAGCGGAGCCCTTTACAAGATTGGGACCAAGTAGCTGGAAAGGGCCAGATTTTCGGGTCAAAGCTCCTTAAGCCACTAAAATTTGGCCATCCAAAGTAAATACAAAAACAGAACTCCAGCCTGATAAAACGTTAGTCACGAGGGGCTTCTTTCACTGCGCATGTAGCGTAGGGGGAAAATCCGCCCGCACTCACAAAACCGTCGCAAAGAGACCAAGGATGTGCTAGGTTTAAAGTCCATATGCCTACCACCACACCGACACGTAAGACACGCTTCTCCCGCCGAGTCCCTGATCATGTCACTGACGAGCTAGTCAATGTTCTCTCAAAGCCGGAGACCTATGAATTCAACACTCTGTTTGGACTGGTGTATGACAATCTCAAGCTGAAAAATGCGGTGAGCGGTGGTGAAGAAATGCTGCGCCTGCGCTCCTATGAGAAGCTGCAGAATCTGGTGAGCCGCGGCCTTTGCGCCAAGGTTGGCAAGACCTACCGCGGCCTTGATGGCCTGCGTGCCGCCCACAATGCCGCGATCGCCGCCCGCAGCGCTGCTGTTGTGGCCCGCACCACGGCTGCTGCGGCTGCCCGGGGCTGATGCTTCCGTCGATTTTGGGCCGCTCTGCCATCGTGCAGGGCGGCCCTTTTTGTTTCCGGGTTTGACGCTGCGCCGCCTCTCGCTAACCATTCGGCATCATTCACCCCCATGTTTGAGAATTACATCCCAGTCCTGCTCCAGATTGTCATCGCCGGTGGTTTCGCCGTGGTGACCCTCATCGCGTCTGCGCTGCTCGGCAAATCCGCCAAGCGCAGCACGATCAAAGATTCCGCCTACGAGTGCGGCATGCTTCCCGTGGGAGACAGCCAGCCGCGTTTCAGCGTGAAGTTTTACATCGTGGCGATGCTCTTCGTGCTGTTCGACATCGAAGTCGTCTTTCTGTATCCCTGGGCCATCATTTACAAGGACTACCTCGCTGCCGTTGGCGGAGGCGCCTCGATTCTTGCGGTCGCTGCCGGCTTCGCCTCCATCCTGCTTGTTGCGTTTGGTTATGCCTGGAAGAAGGGCGTGCTGGACTGGAAGTCCTAGTCTGTCTGCCAGCTGTCCCGGGATTTTCCTTCTGCCTTCATGATCGCCTACCTTAGCCTGTTTCAGCTCAAGCCCCAGGTCACGGAGGAGAAGCTGGAGCAGATGATGTCCCAGACGCGTGTGATGCTTCTGCGGGTTCCGGAGGTGCTGACCGTCAAAACGGGAAAGCGCGTGAATCCATCTGACCCCTACCCGTGGTTTGTGTATCTTGAGGTCGAAACGATGGACAAGCTGGCCATCTGCCAAGATGATCCGCACTACTTCAAGTTCCGTGAGGAAGTCCTCAAGCCGAACATCTCTGAGCAGGAGTCCACGGCCTTTGAGATGGAGCCGCGCAAGGACGTCAAGTATTCCTGATTGGCGTGGCGCGAGGCTGTCACTTTACCTTGGGTGCCAAATGCCCGGTGAGATCGCCTGCGTATCCGGCGAGCTCCAAGAAAGAGCGGCCTGTGATCTGGCCGTGTGAATCGATCACATCGCAGGCACCTTCCCAGTAGGGCAGCTGTGTGATGCCGCCGTCCTGCTCCTGATCTGGGGCCAGTGGCTTGAGCTCCAGGGATTCGTTCTCGAAGCGGAGTCGAATATGAGTGGGATACTCAGCAGCATTGCGCGGACTTTTCCATGTGCCCAAGACTTCCCAGGTGAAGGCATCGCTGGAGAGGTGGCGGACTTTTCCATTGAGATCAATCACGGCGAGGGTGGAGGCAGGGTCTGAAGAACCGTCCATCCTGCGCATGCGGTAGACCATGATCTCGCGGCCGTCCTTGAGCTGAAGGGCCGCCCAATCCCAACCCACCTGCCCTGCCTCGAGCTGGCTGCTGCTGAACTCGTGATCCATCCATGCCTCGCCGGTGACTGCGTGCTCCACGGCACCCAGCTTGAAGGTGCCGCTCGTCTTCAAGCGTGGCCAGGTGAGGTAGTGGCTGGCTGCGGTGTCGGATGCGCCTTTGCGTGAGACTCCGTCTTTGCCGAAGATGACCAGGGGTTTCACGGCTTCGAGTTCGAGCTGCAGCAGGGCCTCGTTGTTCACTGTCGCTGCGATGTACAGGTGCTGGGTTGTTTCATCGAGCTTGAGCGACCAGTTGCCATTCCGCACAGCGAGCGTCGTCTCCGATGATGCTGAATCCCAGCCTGCGCGGTTGAGGCGTTCCTGATGCAGAAAGCGGCCTGTTTTTGCATCCAGCAGCGCGGCGTGGGCGAGGTGGAGCTGCAGAGTCTTGCCGTCCTCGCGCCGGGCCTGGCGAAAGAACGTGACCTGAAAGCCGAAGCGATGGCCGCCTTTGGAGTCGAGGTGCCCCGTGACGTACCACCACTCGGTACGGAATTCAGGATGGCTGCCGTGATCGCGTGGGAAGACAAAGACTTTTCCCGGCTGGGGCAGTGCAAAGCCATCCGTGGTGGTCTGCGCATGCAGCCATGGAGTGAGCAGGAGAAATAAGAGGATTGTGTGCTTCATGTCATTCCTCGGTGTGTTCTGCAGGCAGCATGGCAGCCCAGCGTCCGACCATGGCCGCGACCAGCATGCCGGTGGCAATCACCGCAGCGCCTAGCACGGCGAGATGCCACCACACAGCGTGAAACTGCAGGGTCCAGCCGAAGCATTGTTTATTGATGCGATAGACGAGCAGCCAGCCGAGCCACAGGCCTGCGGCGATGCCGGTGAACGCGCCTGCGCAGGCCACGCCGAGGCCTTCCAGTGCGGCTGACTTTGCGATCTCTCGGCGCGACATGCCGAGGGAATGCAGCGTGGCCAGAAAGGCGCGGCGTTCGAGCAGGAGGCTTGTGAGGGCGAGACCGAGACCGACGACGGCGACGATGACGCCGATGACCTCCAGCGCGTGCGTCACGGAGAAGGTCTGGCGGAAAATGCGCAGGGCTTCGCGACGGAGATGCGCGTTGGTGAACACGCTGAGTCCGGGCTGCTGCGCTTCGATGTGGCTGCGCACGGTTTCGGCATCCACGCCGGGTTTCAGCATGAGGGCCACGCGCCAGGCTTCGTCGGTGTCAAACCAGGAGCGGAACACGGGGGAGGGCAGCGTGAGTGACCCGCGCTCATTGCCGTATTCTGCGTTCATTGCCACGACGCGCACCTTTTGACCCGCGAGGTCGATGACATCGCCAACATGCGTGGCGAAGCGTTCGCTCCAGCTTTCGCTGATGATTGCGGGGGTGATGTCATCTTCAGTCTTCCACCACTCTTTGTTCTGCGGTGCCTGCACCCAAGCATAGAGATCATGCTTGTGCGCAAACACGGGATTGGTGCCGAGGATCAAGACTTCGCCGCCCTGCCAGAGCAGTGTCTTTGCCTGCACGAAGGCCAGTTCTGCAACTCCTGGATCCAGTCCGAGCTCTGCCACAGTTTTTTGTGTGATGGCGTGGGTGGAGGATGCGCTCTGTGCCCCTGCACTGCTGACGTATATGTCGGCCTTCATGGTGCGATCGATCCAGCCGCACATGGTGTGATCAAAGCTCGCGACCATGACTGCCATGCCGGTGGTCATTGCCACCGCGCTGGCCAAGGCTGCGACGGCGAAGCGATGCCGTACGGTGGGACGGCGGAGGTGTGAGAGCGCGATGCGCCAGACGGCGGAAAGGGCTTTCTTGTGCGCGACGAAGCGCAAGATGGTGCTCGCTGCCAATCCGGCGCCTACGAGCCAAAGCAAGGCGGCGGTGTAGCCTGCAAGCGGGAGACGCGTGCCGTTTTCAAAGCGAAGCACGGGGAGTTGCGCGAGGACAAGAGCTGCCAGCATCATCGCCCAGCCGATCCATTCGACGCGCCATACGGTGCCGCCTTCAAAGGGCTTCGCATGATGTCCGAGCATGTGCGCCGGGGGGGTGCGTGCGGCCATGCGCGCTGGCCACCATGCGGCGATGAGACTTGCGAGGATGGAGATCGACAGGGCGAGAAATGCCTCAGACACGCTCAGCGAGGCCTGCTGCTCGCTGGTGGCGCCATAGAGCGCGTTCATGGTCTTGGTGACACCGCCCACGGCAGCCTGCGCGCCAAGCCAGCCGAACAGCACGCCCAGCCCACCGCCACAGAGGCCGAGCAGACCTGCTTCGAGGAGAAAGGCGATTTGAATGGCGCGATCCGTGACGCCGAGTGATTTCAAAATGCCGATCTCATTGCGGCGTCTGAGCACGACGCCATCCAGTGCCTGGAAGATGAGATAGCCACCAACCAGCAAGGCGAGCAGTGAGAGGATGGCGAGATTGAGACGGAAGGCTTGAGTCATGGTGCCTGCGAGCTGGCGACGGTTTGCGCCATCGCGCACCTGCCAGTGAGACTTGAGCAGTGCGCCCGCTTCTCCGCGCAGATTAGGGAACAAGGGGCTGTCTTGTGACAGGACCTCGACTCGATCTATGCGATCACCGCGCTGAAGCATCGTCTGTGCTTCGGACAGATCCATGAGGAGGAGATGAGCAGGGAGGCTGGGGACTCCGGGCACTTCGGGCACGACGCCGGCGACCTTCAGTGTGATCACGCGATCATCGACGATGAGGCGCAGCTCTTCGCCAGCTTTTGAGCCGAGCTTTGGACTGACGTAGACTCCCGCATGCATTGATTGCAGGTTTGATGCGCCAAGGCCTGCGGGGGCTTCGCCACGGAGATTGAGAAGGGCGACAAAATCCACGCCGAGGAGACGCCATGTGGCGCGAGAGCCGATCTCGCCATTTCCTTTGTCCAGTGCTGGGGTCACGGTTTCTTCCACCACGGGGAGGAGGCTCACGGGTCGTGGTCCCAGCGCCTCGCGCATCTTGATCAAATCGTCTTCATGGAGGGAACCTGTGAGTGCTTGCACGGTCCAATCTGGCTGGCGTGTGACGCCATCGGTGAAGGTCTCGAAGCCAGAGAGGGCGGCATTGCTGGCGAGGCGCACGGCGAGATACACGCTGGAACCGAGCGCGAGGATGAGCATAAGGGCGAGCTGCTGCTTGAAAGCCAGCCGCCAGTGGCGCAAGGCACAGCGCCGAAGGATGAGAAGAACCGTGCTCATGCGCCTTCGACAATCTGACCGTCCTGCATGCGCAGAACGCGCTGGCAGTGTTTCACCGCCTCCGGGCTGTGGGTGACGAGCAGAAGAGCGGCCTGAGTTTCCTGCACGATTTCCGCCAGGAGGTCGAGCACCTGCGCGCCGGTGGCGGTGTCGAGGCCGCCGGTGGGTTCATCTGCCAAAATCAGGGTGGGGCGATGCACCACGGCACGGGCAATGGCCACGCGCTGCATTTCGCCGCCGGACAACTGGCCTGGCAATGCGGCAGCACGGTGAGCAATGCCGACGCGTTCCAGAAGCTGCCGCACGCGGGTTTCACGCTCGTGTGTAGGAACGCCGAGAAGTTGCAGGGGGAGTTCGATGTTTTCTGCTGCGCTCAATGTGGGCAGCAGATGATAAAACTGAAAGACGGTGCCGATGTGGCTGCGGCGAAGTTGCGCGAGGCCATCTGTGTTTAATTCTGCCAGCACATGGCCTGCGATTGAGACGCTGCCGGTGTCTGCGCGATCCACGCCGCCGACGCAGTTTAGCACGGTGGTTTTGCCGCTGCCGGAGGGGCCAAGCAGCGCGACACGTTCGCCCTGATTGAGATTGAACGACACGCCGCGCAAGATGGGGCGTTCGGCGTAGCTTTTGGTGAGTGATTGGACTTCGAGGACCGGCATCGGAATGGTAACGGCCTGCCTGGACTCGTGGATGCTCACTTCATGGCGCGCATGAGCTCGCGCACGTATTTGCCGAGCATGTCGAACTCCACATTGAGGCGGTCGCCGGGCTTTTTGGTGTGCAGATTGGTGAGCTGGAAGGTGTGGGGGATGATCCAGCAGACGACGGTGGTGTCTGTCACTTCTGCGGCTGTCAGCGAGATGCCGTCGAGGCAGACTGATCCCTTCGGGATGATGAGGCCACGATGTTCTGGGGGGAGCTCGATTTCCAGGCGGTGGTCCTGGCCGTGCTCGCTCCAATCGAGCACCTTCACGGTGGCATCCACGTGGCCTTGAACGAAGTGACCGCCAAAGCGTGCGCCGATGGACATGGCGCGCTCCAGATTGACGAGAGAACCGGCTTGAAGATCGCCGAGGCTGGTAACCTTCAAGGTTTGCATGAGGAGATCGAAGCTGGCGGTTTGTGCTGCTGAGTCCTTGGTGGTGACGGTGAGGCAGCAGCCGTTGACGGCCACGCTTTCGCCGTCGGCCAGTTCGGATGCCATGCTGCCGACGTGCAGGGTCAGCCGCGCGCTTTCGCCGCGAGGTTCCAAGGAGATGACTTTGCCGGTGGTTTCAACGAGGCCAGTGAACATGGCTCGAAATAAACGGGCAAAGCGCGGCTGTCGAATGGAAGGAGATCTCTTTCTCGGAGCGTAGTACGAACTCCATGCTTCGTTTCCTTGTCCAGCTTGGTGTCCTGATGGTCTCCGCCGGCGTGTTCGCTGCGGAGCATTGGGCATTTCAGCCGCTGCGGCCGGTGACAGGCGGGAGCATTGATGAGTTTGTGCGGCGCAAGCTGGCGGAGCAGGGGCTCAAGCCTTCGCCACGGGCGGATGAGCGAACATTGATCCGCCGGGCCAGCTTTGACCTGACGGGGCTGCCGCCAGTGGGTGCGCAGGAGGGGAGTTTTTCGCAGGTCGTGGACAGGTTGCTGGCATCGCCGCAATACGGGGAGCAATGGGCTCGGCACTGGCTGGATGTGGCGCGGTATTCGGACATGAAGGGCTATGTGTATGCCCGTGAGGAAAAGCGCTGGGTGCATGCCACGGCGTATCGAGACTGGGTGGTGCGGTCATTGAACCATGACATGCCGTATGACCGCTTTTTGCTGCTGCAGATGGCTGCGGACCAGGTGGTGCCGCCGAAGTCACCGGATCTCGCGGCGATGGGTTTTCTCACGCTGGGGCGGCGCTTTCTTGGAGTGTCGCATGACATCATTGATGACCGCATTGATGTGGTGACGCGTGGCACGCTGGGGCTCACGGTGGCGTGCGCGCGCTGCCATGATCATAAGTTTGATCCCATTCCCACGCGTGACTACTATGCACTGTACGGTGTGTTTCAAAGCTGCGCCGAGGCGGTGGTGCCGTGTGCGACGGGGGAAGATCCGAAACTGGCGGAGCTGGTGAAGAAGAACCATGATCTCATGACGAAGAGGCGTGAGGAGCAGATGGCGCGCACGCGGGCACGGGCGAGCGACTATCAGAAGGCGCTGACGGAGCTGGACAAGTATCCTGAGCAGGGCTTTGACCAGATCATCGACGAGAAGGACCTTAATCCTTTCATCGTGCATCGCTGGAAGGCATGGGTGGAGGCTCACCCTGGAGTCGAACTTACGGAAGAAGTTCTCAAGAGGCCTGATTCACCGGCTTATGTGCCTGACGAACACATCACGAACAATGAGATGTATTTCCCTTCGGGGATCATCACGGAGCTGTGGAAGTCGCAGGGGGAGGTGGATCGTTATCTTCTCAGTAACAAAACTGCACCAGAGCAGGCGACCGTGCTGGTTGACCGTGCGCTGCCGATCACACCGCGTGTTTTGCTGCGCGGGAATCCGCTGACGAAGGGCGATGCGGTGCCGAGGCAGTTTCTGAGCTTGTTTGGTGCGCAACAGCCTTTTACGAAGGGGAGCGGGAGGCTGGAGCTTGCCAAGGCGATCATTGATCCGCGCAATCCGCTGACGGCGCGGGTGATGGTGAACCGCATCTGGCAGCACCACTTTGGACGTGGGCTGGTGAGCACGCCGAGTGATTTTGGCAAGCAAGGCACAGCGCCGAGCCATCCTGAACTGCTCGACTGGCTGGCACGGCGTTTCATTGACTCGGGGTGGAGCATCAAGGCGATGCACCGGCTGATCATGATGTCGGAGACGTATCAGCAAAGCAGCGGCGGCGGGGCGGTGGATCCGGCGCATGCTGATCCGGACAACCGGCTGCTGTGGAGGATGAACCCGCACCGGCTCAGCTTTGAGGAGGCGCGTGATGCGTGGCTGATGGCCGCAGGGCGGCTGAATCTGGAGGTGGGTGGTGCTCCCCTGCCCTTGTTTGCGGCGGGCAATCAACGGCGGACACTCTACACGCTGGTGGATCGTGAAAATGTGCCTGCCGTGATGCGGACTTTTGACTTTGCCAATCCGGATCTTTCGATCCCGCAGCGCACGGAGACTACTGTGCCTCAGCAGGCGCTGTTTGGCATGAACCATCCGTTTGTGGTACAGCAGGCGAAAGCGCTGCTGGGGCGTGTGGATGTCAAAGGGGCTGATGCGGCCGGGCGTGTGAGGCGCATTTATGGGCATCTGTTTCAGCGAGCGCCGAGGGCGGATGAAATGGAGCAGGCGCTGCGCTTTGTGCAGGAGGATGAGCCACGCGTGATTGCGCAGGTGGATCACTCGAAGTCGTGGCAGTATGGCGTCGGCGAGTGGGATGAGAGCACGGGCAGGGTGAAGGACTTCAAGCCGTTGCCGCATTTCACCGGCAATGCGTGGCAGGGAGATGAGGCATGGCCGAATGCGAAGCTGGGCTGGGCGCAGCTCACGGCGACGGGCGGGCATCCGGGGAACGACCGGAAGCATGCGGTGGTGCGGCGATGGATCGCGCCTGCGGACGGCACGTATGCGGTGAGGTCCACTTTGCTGCATGAGCCAGCGCCTGGTGATGGCATCCGCTCTTTCATCAGCCACAGTCAGCAGGGACGCCTGCATGCGGGGAGATTGCATCAAGGGAGTGCCGACCTGAACTTTGACACGCTGGCGTTTAAAGCGGGCGAGACGCTCGACTTTGTGGTGGACATCGGCGAGGTGTTGAACAGCGACCAGTTTTTGTGGTCGATGCGGATTCATCAGACCGGCACCGTCGGTGCGGGGGGCGATGATGTACCCGCACAGACTTGGGATGCTGAAAAAGATTTCGCCGCGCAGCCGCGCTCGCAGCTCAATGGCTGGGAGCAGCTTGTGCAGGTGCTGATGCTGGCCAACGAGTTTATGTTTGTGGATTGAAACCTATGACACCCATCCTTAACCGCCGTGATTTTCTGCGCCGCTCAGGCATGGGGATGGGCATGCTGGGGCTGGCGGACCTTCATGCAGCCTCCAGCGCCAAGAGCAGTGCGCACTTTGCACCGAAGGCGAAGCGGGTGATCCATTTCTTTCTCAATGGCGGGCCGTCGCATGTGGACACCTTTGATTATAAGCCGGCGCTGGCGCGGTATGAGGGCAAGGCGGTGCCGAGCCATCGGCTCACGGAGCGGAAGACGGGCGCGGCGTTTCCTTCGCCGTTCAAGTTTCAGCGTTATGGGCAGAGTGGCATCGAGGTGAGCGAACTGTTCGCGAAGACGGCGGCGCACATTGATGACATTGCGGTGATCCGATCCATGCAGGCGCAGGTGCCGAACCATGAGCCGTCGCTGATGCTCATGAACTGCGGTGACTCGGTGCAGCCGCGGCCGAGCCTGTGATCGTGGCTGACGTATGGGCTGGGCAGTGCGAATGAGAACCTGCCGGGGTTCATTGCGATGTGTCCGGGGGGCATGCCGATCAAGGGGGCGGAGAACTGGCAGTCGGCGTTTTTGCCGGGGGCGTTTCAGGGCACGTATGTGGATTCGAAGCACCAGCAGGTGGACCGTTTGATTGAAAACATCCGCAGCCCGCATGCGGACGCGCGGGTGCAGATGCGACAGCTGGAGCTGATGAGGAGCATCAATGAGGCGCACCGGCAGGATCGTGGCGACCCGAGGCTGGAGGCGCGCATCCAGAGCTTTGAGCTGGCGTTTCGCATGCAGATGGAGGCGGCGGATGCCTTTGATTTGACGCAGGAGCCTGCGCATATACGGGCGATGTATGGTGAAGGGGTGCATGGGCGGCAGACACTCATTGCCCGGCGGCTGCTGGAGCGAGGCGTGCGCATGGTGCAGCTCTGGCATGGCGCGGGCCAGCCGTGGGACAACCATGATAACATCGAGACGAACCACCGCAGGCTGGCGGGGGAGATCGACCAGCCCATCGCAGCGCTGCTGCATGACCTGAAGCAGCGCGGCATGCTGGAGGACACGCTCATCATCTGGGGTGGGGAGTTTGGCCGCACGCCTACGGTGGAGCTGAGCGGCGGGAAGTCGAAGCTGGGCCGTGATCACAACCATTATGGGTTCAGCGTGTGGATGGCTGGTGGGGGTATCAAGGGAGGCACGGTGTATGGCAGCACTGATGAGCTTGGTTTTGCGGCGGAGCAGGACCCGGTGAGCGTGCATGATTTGCACGCCACGATTCTGCATCTGCTGGGTGTGAACCATGAGGAGCTGACGTACCGATATGCAGGTCGGGATTTCCGGCTGACGGATGTGCATGGCGAGGTGCTGCGGCGGGTGCTGGCTTGATTTAGCGAGCTGCCAAGGTGTCTGGAAAAACGGGCAAAGCGCCGCTGTCATCCATCGCGCTCGCAAAACTTTCGGAACGAGTCGATCTGCTCCGGAGTCGCCACACCGGCGACAATGTGACCGGTCAGGCTACGTAAGATTGCTGCTTCTGCTGCGGGCAGTCCCAGTGGCTCCACCATTGACCGTGCAATCGCAGCGAAGGTGTTGCCGTTTTAAAAGCAGAATGGTGCCATGCGGTTGCACTTGCGGCAAAGGTCCACGACCTCCATCAAACTCATCGGTTCTTGGTGGCGAGTTTCCCAGAGGGTCTTTGTAGCTTCGTAACCGTCTGAAGTTGGTTTGTGCAGTGCGTTCTTGGCCTGACAAAGTGAAGCGTTTTGAAAAATGACCAAATCCCACGGCACATCGGCCAGCCATGCTTTGACCAAGTTCATGGACATCAGGATTTCTTTTTGCCGTCCGCCGCCTTGGCTTGCTTAATTTTCTCAACGCCTGCGCTGCGCAAAAAACCCTTCCCCGTCTTTGCATACACCGGCTCAGCAGCGAAACGCCCCTGAATCGCGAGTGCATCCTTTAAGATGGCCTGCGCAAGCGGATGGTTCGCATACTTGGCTCGAAGTGCTTCGTCCATGGAGGAAGAATATCGTCCTTAGCCTGTTCCGCCAAGACTTTGTTTAGTCTTACTTCTTCAAGTACTCGATCAGATCCGCCATCTGCTGAGGTGTGATGGCTGCTTCGAGGCCTTCGGGCATGAGGGAGATGCCGGGGCTGGTGAGGGATTTGATTTCGCTGCGGAGGACGGTGTCGGTGCCGCCGTCGGCGCGTTTGAGGGTGAGATTGCCGGCGGTCTCGCTGGTGATGAGGCCGGAGAGGGTGCGGCCGTCGTTGGTTTCGACGATGTAGAGCGCGAAGTTGGGCGAGACTTCGCGGTTGGGGTCGAGGACGTTGGTGAGGATCTGTTCTGCGGTCCAGGCTTTGATGGTGCCGAGGTTGGGGCCGACGTCGTTGCCACGATCGAGATGGCGGTGGCAGACCATGCAGAGGGTTTCGTAGATTTTGGCGCCGCGGGTGGTGTCTCCGGTCATGGACAGCACGGGCTCATACTTGGTGATGACTTCTTTTCGATTTGAGGACCCGCCGTCGCCGATGAGTTTGGCGATGCGTTCGGCGAGTGCGGGAGTTTTTTGGCGGCCAAGCGTGGCTTTTGTCGCTGCGCTGAGTTGCGCGGGCAGGATCTTTTTTGACTCGATGGCATCCAGCAGCTTTGCAATGCGGTCGGTGCGGGAGAGGAGGATCGTGGCGGCTTTGTCTCGGAGTGTGGGGGTGAGTTTGGGCCAGGATTCGATGAGGATTTCGGCGACAGCCGGGTCGTGAGAAGTGCCTAGAATGGTAAGAGCGGCGATCTGGAGTTCGGAAGGCTGGGCAGGAGCAAGAAACTTCAGCACCTGCGTTTTCGTCTGTTCGAACGACTCAAACAAGGACAGCAGCCGAAGAGCATTAATCTTCTCTGTCACATCTGAGGAAACTTGATCGAGCACTTGATGGGATTCAGCCAGCCAACGTGTCACATATTCCCTGCCACTTTTGATGTTGCGCGGCTTATGAGCTGTCAGCAGTTCCATGGCTGTTCTACCCGCTGCGATCATGCCTTCAGCGATCGCCAGCATGATCTGCCTCTTCTGAACATCCGAAAGCCGCTCATGAGCAGCAACATTGCAAAAACCCTCAGACGGCCCAGGCCCCTTCCACTGAGTCAGCACCATCATTTTCGCAGCCGAACAGAGCAAATGAATCTGCGCTGGTTTGAGCATGTCGCGCTCGATCATGCCTTCAAACAATTCATAGGCACTGCGGTAGGAACTCAAAAGTGCCGCTTCAAGCCAAGGATCACCGGCGTCTTGAAGAGCCATATCGGTTAAACCCATCTTCCGCGGAGGTTCTGAATGCATAGCATACTGAGAATGAGAAAACCCTCCATCACCAAGCACCAGAGCGGCTCCAAATCTCACCAGCTTTGATGAATCGTTTCGCATGCTCTTGAGCTCGTCATTTGCAGACCAGTTCTCTATGCAATCTGCGCCGTAAAAGAGGTCAAGGACTTCGATGCTCCGTGCTCGCACCCGTGGGTCTGAATCATGCAAAGCTGCACGGCGTATCTCCCCACGATTCTCTCCCAGCTGCCAGTCTGACTTCATAGACCGCCCATCGGAATTCCGAAGTGATTCCAGGCGTTTTGACTCAATTGATTTATCCAATTGCACTTCAGGCTCCAATACAATTGCATGGGCTGACCACAATCCAGCCAACCTGCCCTGCGCCGTCTTCCCCTCTTTAGCCATCGCACACAACAACTGCATCGCCGCTTTGTCCTGCCGCTCAAACAACAGGCGCTGGGCGGTTTCGCGGTGCCAGGCGTTGGGGTGATCGAGGATGGAGACGAGGTCGGGGGTGGTGGCTCCGCTCAGCTTTGGCGTGAAGCGTGGTTTGAAGGGCTTTGGGGCGAGGCGGTAGAGGCGGCCTTTGTCGCGGCCGCGGAGGAGGTCGACGGCGGAGTGGATGTCGTCGGGGATGCTCCAGGGGTGCTCGATGACTTCGCGGTACATGTCGCAGACGTGGAGGCAGCCGTCGGGGGCGTTGACGAAATTGACGGGGCGGCACCAGAGGTCGTCGCTGGTGCAGAAGTTTTTGGTGCCATCGACCTGCACGGCTTTGAAGGTGACGCCGTCGGGGACGAGCTTCATGCGGTAGAAGAGATTGCCGGCGACATCGGCAACGAAGACGAAGTCGCGATACTCGGGAGGGTAGGCATCGCCACGATAGACGGTGATACCGGCGGAGGAGGTGACGACGCCAGCACCGACGAGTTCGCTCTTGGGCAGGGTGCTGCCTTCCTGCACCCAGCGTTTGGCGCGGAACTCGCGCCAGGGCTCGGGCGGGCTGGTGCGATAGACGGGGAGCTGATCGCCGGCCTGGGCGCAGTCATTGAGGGCGCTGGGAACAACGAGGTAAGGATTGCGTGCGAGGTAGCGGTAGGGCAGGACGACGTGCTGGCAGGGATTGCGGATGTTGCAGAGGAAGCGGTTGCCCCAGTCGTCGAAGGTGTTGCCGAAGCGTGCGCCGCCGCTTTCGAGACGGACATCGCCGGTGCTGGGGTCGAAGCTGAAGTCGTTGCGCTTGATGGACAGCGGTTTGAAGTCGGCGGGGAGCGGCATGACGGACTCGCTGCCGGGAGCGCGCTGAATTTCGCCGCCGTTGCTGCCACCGGCGATGTAGATGCGGTGGTCGAGGCCCCAGATGGGATTGTTCATCACGGCCTGGACGTTGAGCTTTTTGAAGCCGGTGAATACTTTTTGCCGAACGTCGGCGACGCCGTCCCCATTGGTGTCTTTGAGGTACCACACGTCGGGTGTGGCGGTGACGAAGATGCCGCCCTTCCAGCAAGCGGCGCCAGTGGGCCAGGAGAGGCCCTCGGCGAAGACGGTGGCCTTGTCGAAGACGCCGTCGCCATCGGTGTCGGTGAGGAGGCGGACTTTGCCGATGGATTGATCGGTGGGGTTTTCCTGCGCGTGCTTGTGGTGCTCCTTGTCCGTGTAGGGGTAGTCGTTCATCTCGCACACGTAGGCGCGGCCATCCTCATCATAGGTGATGGCAACGGGATCGGTGACGAGCGGCTCGGCGGCGATGAGCTGCATCTGGAAGCCATCGAGGACGTGGAAAGTCTTCGCGGCGTTTTGCGGCTCGGTGGGGGGCGTAGTGGGGAATTTTAAATCATCCGCAGCCTGGCAGATGAAAGGTGCGCACGATGTGAGAGCCAGCAGCGCGATCAGTCTTCTTTGCATGCAGAAGGGACGGCACAAAGGTCGGCTTTCTTGCCTGACGGAACCGCCCGCGATGCAGAAGAGGCGTTACTCGGCCTCGCCGGAGACATCCATGACGCACTGCACCCAGGTGAAGACCGGGGTCTTGGGGGCATAGAGATGCTGCAACTGCGCGAAGCTTTTATTCCCTGGAAGGCTGTAGGGGCCGATTTCGCTCATGGTCTGATCTTCGCCGGGGCAGTGCTGCAGGCCCAGCACGTGGCCGATTTCATGAGGGAGCCATTTGGTGATGGGATCGCCGATCAGGGCCACTGACTTGGTGCTCCACCATTCGGAGGGGTCGAGGTAGATGTGACCGCGGTCGCGGCTCCATGGAAAGGAAGCATGGCCCATGCTGCCGAGCTGGCCATCCCAGGCTCTGCCGGGAGGGGTGCCAAAGCTGATCTTGATGTCTGCGGTCTCCCCTGCCTGGGCCTGGGCAAAGGTGAAGACACCGGCGGCTTCCCAGCTTTTGAAGCTTTCGTCGATTTCGCGCTTGAGCTCTTCTGCAGAAAGGCGCTCCGGCAAGGAGGTGGAGGTGTCCAGATGCCAGGTGAGGTGCCGTTTGTTCCAGAGCTGGGGCTTGGCGTAGCTGACAGGCTTGCCAGTGCCGAGAGGATTGAAAGACGGGCTTATCTCATTCTTCTGCCAAGCGACCTCATGATAAGCGCAGTTGCTGATCAGGCAGGCGGCCCATAAGGAAAGGCTTAGCGAGAATGCATTTTTCTTCATAGAAAGGTGGGATTCGACAATTGTGAATCTCAACCTTGATATGATTTCTCATATGTAAGAATTGTAAATGATTATTCAGCGCGTTGTCACAGATTCGACACTGCTTCGACGTTCTTGCATCCCAGCCACGACTCGCCACACTGCCCGCCCTTTTCCCCGCCATGGCCTACATCAACGAAAACTACAACAAGCTCAAAGCCGGTTACCTCTTCCCTGAAATCGCCCGTCGCGTGAAGGTGTTCACGGAAGCCAACACGGAAGCGGCCAAGCGCCTGATCCGCTGCGGCATCGGTGACGTGACCGAAGCGCTGCCAGAGGCCGTGCGCACGGCAATGCACAAGGCTGTGGATGAAATGGGCGACCGGTCCACTTTCCGCGGCTACGGCCCAGAGCAGGGCTACGATTTCCTGCGCAACGCGATCGCGGAGAATGATTTCAAGGCCCGTGGCATCCAGGTGGAAGCGGACGAGATTTTCATCTCCGACGGCAGCAAGTGTGACACCGGCAACATCCTCGACATCTTTGGTGCGGGGAACAAGATCGCCATCACTGACCCGGTGTACCCTGTGTACGTGGACACCAACGTCATGGCGGGCAACACGGGTGATGCTGACGAAAACGGCGCCTACGCGGGCCTGCACTACCTCAAATGCACGCCGGCCAACGGCTTTGTGCCTGAGATTCCGAATGAGCCGGTGGACTTGGCCTACCTCTGCTACCCGAACAATCCGACGGGTGCTGTGGCCACGCGTGCGCAGCTTGAAGCCTGGGTGAAATACGCTCTGGCCAACGGCACCACACTTCTCTATGACGCGGCCTATGAGGCTTTCATCCGTGACCCGGAACTGCCGCGCTCGATTTATGAAATCGAAGGTGCGCGTGATTGCGCCATCGAATTTCGCAGCTTCTCCAAAAACGGTGGCTTCACCGGCGTGCGCTGCGGCATCGTCATCATTCCGAAGGGCCTCATGGGCAAAACCCAGGCAGGAGGCAAGCAGGCGATCCATCCGCTGTGGAGCCGCCGCCACAGCACGAAGTTCAACGGTGCCTGCTACATCGTCCAACGCGGTGCCGAGGCAATCTACTCACCTGAAGGTAAGGCGCAGGTGAAGGCGCTGATCGAGCACTACATGGGCAATGCGGCGCTGCTGGTCGATGCCTGCAAAAAGGCGGGGCTACAGGTCTTCGGTGGCGTCAATGCTCCTTACGTGTGGGTCGGCTGCCCTAACGGCCTGACGAGCTGGCAGATGTTCGACAAGATGCTGAATGAAGCGAACGTCGTGATCACCCCTGGCAGCGGCTTCGGCAGTGCTGGCGAGGGCTACTTCCGCATCAGCGCGTTTAACAGCCGCGCGAATGTGGAGGAAGTGTGCCGCCGGATTGCGAAGCTATAGTCCAAGATTCCTGATTTTTTCCTGCGTGGAGCGAGCTGAAAAGCTCGCTCCATTCTTATACAAAATCCGTGATGGAGCCGAAGTCGGCGTCGAAGAGGCGGCGGTAGGTGCGGAAGGCGAAGGAGTCGGTCATGCTGGCGACCCAGTCGCAGACGAGGCGTGCGCGTGTTGGGGCATCGGGGGCTTTGGCGATCTCTGCCTCGACGGTGGCGGGTAGGAGATGCAGCTTGGAGCCGTCCTGTTCAATGTAGCGGTCCCGCAGGACGCCGAACATTTTGGTGAGGATGACGTCGGCTTTGTAGTCGAGCTGCTGGAGCTGTGGGCTGAGGAAGACGAGGTCGAGGGAGATTTTTTTATTCATCTTCGACTGCGCTTTGACGGCTGGGTCAATGTCTAGCCGATACTGATGACGACGGGTCATGGCGCTGAGGAAACTGCTTTCAGGGACGAGCTTGGTGGCGCGGATATAATCACCAATGTTTCGGTTCAGGCGGGCTTCGACACGGCCTTCGC
>JAPLUN010000037.1 GCA_026397715.1 Verrucomicrobiota bacterium | reverse complement strand
TTGGGGGCTGGGACTCGGGCTGCAGCCATCAGCAACTTCATGCCACCCTTCGCCCAAACGTACAGCAACGTTTTTGTCACATCGCCCCACCTCAAACGCTGTGCCGAACACTATTGGCACTCCTGCCCGTCGGCCAGCGTTTTCGCATGCTGCTTCGCCTCCGCATCGACGAAATGCATTCTTCATCAGCGATGCTCGATCACATCGCTGCTCTTGAATCTCACCTTGGGCAGCGAAGCATATCGGTCATCCGCATGACGATACCCCGCCGGGCAGAGCACCGCTGTGGTGAAACCCTGCGCTTCAAGCCCCAGAACCTCGTCGTATTTGGCTGGCACAAAACCCTCCATCGGACAGGTGTCGATGCCGAGCAACGCAGCCGCCGCCATGAACTGACCAAGCGCGATGTAGGCCTGCATCTTCGCCCACTCGGTGGTCATGTAGCCTTGCTCCAGTGTGCCGGTGAGCATCTTGCGAAAACCCGCCAGTGAATCCGGCGTGCCCCCCCGCACTTCAGCAATGCGGATGAGATTGGCGTCGATCTCGACTTCCGACATCGTGCGCCGCGTGGCCATGACGACCAGATGCGAGCAGTCCACCACCTGGCGCTGACGCCATGAATGCCCCGAGAGTTCTTCCCTCAGGTCCTTGTCCTGAATGATGATGAACTTCCATGGTTGCAGGCCATAGCTTGATGGCGTGAGAATCAGCGACTCCTCCAGTGCGGCCCAGGTATCGGCAGGGATCTTCTTCGTGGAGTCGAAGACCTTGGTGGCGTAGCGCCAGTTGAGGGCGGTGAGAAGTTCAGCGGGTGTCATGCAGTGCTGCTTTGGCACGGACCGGCCAGAACTGCAATCGGAGAACGGTCACTCCAGCTCCGGCGGCACATTCCCATAAGTCCAGGGTTGGCTGAACGGCGGAGCCTTCAGCGGCTCGGGCTTGGGCTTGGGCTCAGCGTTCATTTGATTCGCCAGCTCGACGCCTTTCTTCGCCATCTGCGTTCCCGCCGTGATTTCGAGATTGGAGTAGGCGGTCAGGCGTGTCTCATAACCGCCGCCATGTGGGCCGAAGGCTTCTTCCGTGGGCACGTAGCCGACGATGCCGTTGGATAGCTCACACGGGAAGGTGAAGGCGTGCTGGCTGCCCTTTTTGATGTCGAGACCATACTGCACGAAGTATTCGGCAGGATCGGAAACAAAACAGGCGGGCCCCACTTTGATGCATTGCACCTCGCAATCGACGAGCGGATTCATCTTGTTGAGGTGGTCCAGCATGAGGATTTCCTTGGCAAACAGGTAGTCGGTGCTGTCTCCTGCCACTCTCGGTTTGCTCGCGATGTCGAGGCTCTTCGCCACACGCTGAGTCGATGGCGGGCGGCGTTTGATCTTCAAGACTTCCTGGCGCGTCTCGATGGGCGCTGCGGTGATTTTGGGCATGGACAGCAAAACGCGGATGGCCTCCGCGCCGATACGTCCGCCGACAAGCTGGCTCCATTCCTCTGGTTTGGGGCGTTGGCCGGTGCTGAGGTTGTCCACCTGCGTGATGTCGCCACAGGCCCCTTGCATGAAGACCACGGGCGCATGCGTCCCGAGTCATCCCTGGATGGTTTTTTCGAGGTATTGAATCCAGTTGGCCGAGATGCCGCCGGGATTGGTGGTGGCATGGCAGGCAAAGTTCACCACCACACCCACCAGCTGCCCCTGCAGGTCCCAGGCGCCGATGACGCCGACCTGCGGATCGATGGGCCCGGCGTATTCGAGGATGTCCGGATTGCCCGCCCCGGGGTGGCTCCAGCTCTGGCCGTTCTTCATGCGCAGGCGGCGGTTGAAGGAGACCTTGTCCTCTTGGCCAAAACCGCAGCCCAGTTGCACCGGCACTTTGTTTTGATTGGCGGCCACCACTCCGGCGACAATCTCATGCGTCAGGCGCAGCAGGTAGCCCGGATCGGCGCAGGAGGATTCCTCATAGGCCAGCTTCTTCACCAGATCAGAAGCCGTGTCATATTCACCCGGCATGACCATGCCCACGGGGCCGGAACTGTGCGAATGCGAGGCGCAGATCAGCACGGCGTCCCCGGTGATTCCGGTGGCTTTTTCAATCTGCGCCCGGGCATCCAGCACAATCTGCCGTGGCACGACCAGCTAGTCGAGACCAATCACCACCGCCGTTTTTTTCCCGTCATCAAACAGGGCCACCCGCACCTTGCAGGCGTCGTGGAAGGTGCGGTGGAAGCTCTTGCCGTAGCCACCCGGTTGCTCCATACCAATCCCCGGCGTGATGTCTCTCTCCGCCAAGCCAGCCTTGATGCTTGAGGTGGGGGCAGGGGGGAGGGCGTGCAGCGTCAGGCTGGATAGACCGGCAAGAAGGGGGAGGAGGCGCATTAGGGGAGTACGCGCACATCGGGCACGTTTGAATATAAAAAACTTACAATACATTTTGGTGCGGTTATTGCATATTACCCGTGCTTCGAACTATCGTAGAACCGTTCGTTCCCTACAGATTCGTGCATGCCGCCTATTACATAGCCAAAGGCCAGAAGACACTTGGTCCGTGTTCCAAGGATGATCTGCGCAATTTTCTCGCCTACGGTTCGATCCGCGACAGCGACCTGGTCAAGCGCGAAGACGAGGAGCAGTGGCGTCCCGTTTCATCCCTCTTGGAACTTCATGCCGAGGGGCAGGTCGTTGCGGATGGCTTGACCGTGCTGCCCATCCGCCGTCGGGTGGCCCGCTATCGTGATTACAATCGTGTGCCCTACAATCAACGCGGTGGTGCGGTGCTGCGGCGCATGATCATGGGTTTTCTGTTTTTTCCACCGCTGCTCTGGTGGGCTGCCGTGGCCTTGTATTCAGACCATATTTTCCGCCAGAAGAAGGATGAAAACGGCTACCTCTTGGTCTGGGGCCGCTGGGTGGAGGTGCTGGTCACGGCCATGATCATTGTGAATGCCATTGCCTGGTGGATGGCCATTGCCTACGCCTCCTGGATTCTGGGGCCGGGCCTTGCCGAACTGATGAAGGGCCTCGGGGAAGCGGCAGATGTGGTCAAGGGGCTGCTCAATGACACGTCCGCGAAGTGATTTTATCCGGGCCCTGCGTCTTTGTCGGCATGGCTGGCAATGACTGGATTGCCATTTGGTGTGCAGGATTTGGCATCCTAAGGCGGCGCTGACATCTGTCTTTGGAGCGCTGCGTTGGTTCTGGCATGAAAGCCAGCCACACACTTTCGATTTTCACCACCACCTTGTTCGCCGTCGCGCTGCATGCCGCCCCTGTGGACACCACTGCCGCATCCAAGCAGGTCGATGCACTGCTCGCCAAAAGCTGGCAGAAGCACCAGATCAAGCCGAACGCCCTCGTCGATGACGCCACCTTCCTCCGCCGTGTGTATTTGACGGTGGTGGGCCGCATCCCAACTCTGGATGAAGCCCGCGCCTTCCATGCCTGCCAGATGCCAGACAAGCGGGCCAAGCTCATCGATTCACTCCTCGCCAGCGAAGGCTATGTGCAGAATTTCTTCAACTACTGGGCGGATGTGCTGCGCGCGCAGAGCCAGGGCGTTGGCGGCAGCACCACATCGCAGAACTACCTGAACTACCTCCGCGCTGCACTGCGGGAAAATAAACCGTACGATCAGATCGCCCGCGAGCTCGTCTCCAGCGAAGGCTCCTGCTTCGACACTGGTGCCATCGGCTACTACATGCGCGACCGCGGCATGCCGCTGGACAATCTCTCCAACACCACCCGCATCTTCCTTGGCACCCGCATGGAGTGCGCGCAGTGCCATGATCACCCCTTCGACAAATGGACGCAGAAGCAGTTCTACGAAATGGCGGCCTTCACTCACAACATGAGCGCCTCCAGCTACCGCTCCAAAAGCGGAGACGAAGTGCAGAAGATGATCCGCAATGACAAGTCCCTCGACAACGACACCCGCGACCTCATGCGCCAGGCTCTCAATGAGGCCACTCGCTCGCTGCGTGACACATTGGTGGTACAAAACAAAGGTCAGCTCCGATTGCCGCACGACTACAAGTACAAGGACGCCAAGCCCAAGGATGTCGTTCAGGCCTCCGTCATGTTTGGCAAGCCTGTGGCGCTGCAGAAGGAATCGAACACCATCGGCGAATTCGGCCAGTGGCTGACGTCTCCCGAAAATCCACGCTTCACCACCATCATCGCCAACCGCCTCTGGCAGCGCGTGTTTGGTGCCGGTCTCTACGAACAGGTGGACGAGATGATGGACAGCAGCGTGGCTTCCAATCCCGAGCTCATGCACTTTTTGGAGCGGCAGATAGTCGCGCTGAAATACGACATGAAGGCCTACCTGCGCGTCCTGCTCAATACGCAGACCTTCGCCCGTGAGAGCACCAAGGAAGTCTCCCCCGGCACCCCCTACTACTTCCAGGGGCCGGTCTTCCATCGCATGCGCTCCGAGCAGGTGTGGGATTCACTCGTCACCCTCGTCAGCCCTGATCCGGATCAGCCAAACTGGAGCAGCCGTGAGCGCGAACGTCGCGATCTCGAAAATCGCCATCACCTCGCCCAGCTTCTCGACAAGACCGAAGCCCCGCTGCTCTACGAAGCCGCCAAAGAAGTCGCCGCCGCCATGCGCGACCAGAACAAGGAATTCGACAAGCTGCGCAAAGAACTGGATGAGGCCCGCAAGACCGAGGACAAGGTCAAGGCCCGCGACATCCAGCGCCGCTTGGGCGAAAGCCAGCGCATCCTGCGCGAGCAGGTCTCCAAGTGCTTCTACGCCGCCGCGAAAAAATCCGGCAATCAGGAGATCCAGAAGGAACTCGCCGCCGTCAGTGGTGATGGCCCCATGGAAATGGCGATGATGAATCTCATGGAAGACAGCCGCGTGGACGCCAAGGCAGCACCGCTGGATCCAAGAGTTATGTCCATCATCAAGGCCGACGAAGCCGTGCTCGGCATGAAGGATGAAAAAAGCATCAAGGGCTTCGAAAACTTCCAGCGCTCACTCCACCAGACTTGGAGCCGCGCCGCCGAGCTGCCATCTCCAGCACCGCGTGGTCACTTCCTGCGTGAGTTTGGCCAGAGCGACCGCGAAATCATCGAAAACGCCAGTGACGAAGCCAGTGTGCCGCAGGCCCTGACGATGATGAACGGCTCCCTGCTCAACCAGCTCACCAGCGCCTGGTCCACGCTCAGCATCAATCTCCGCAAGGCCAAAACCAACGACGAGAAGATCGACACACTCTTCCTCAGCCTCTACTCCCGCACACCGAACGCCAAGGAGAAGGCCCACATGCTCCAGACCGTGGAGAGCTACGCCTCCTCCAAGACCTTGTGGGAGGACATCACCCTCGCCGCGCTCAGCACGCAGCGCTTCATCTTCGTCGAATAATTTCCGCCCTGCCTCAGCAACACCTCATTTGAATCCACCATGAAAACGCCCAACAACGATCTTTCCCGCCGCGCTGTGCTGACCCGCATGGCCCAGTCCTGCCTCGGAGTCGGTTTGCTGCCATCCGTGGAGCATCTTTTCTCCGGCAAAGCCCTCGCCGTCGGTGAAGGCAGCGCCACCGCCAAGCAGGCTGCCACCGCGCGCAACGTCATCTTTCTCTACATGACAGGTGGCCAGAGCCATCTGGACACCTGGGATCCCAAGCCCGACAACAAGGAAGTCGCCGGTCCCGTGAAGGCCATCAAGACCAGCGCCGATGGCGTGCAGGTCAGCGAATACCTGCCGCGCATGGCCAAGCAGATGCACCACGCCTGCGTCATCAATTCGATGGCCACCAACACCGCCGCGCATGAGCAGGCCAACTACTTCATGCACACCAGCTTTGGCCTGCGCAGCACCATCAAACATCCCGGCATGGGCGCATGGCTCAGCTTCTTCCAAGGCCCCGGCAATCCCGCACTGCCGCCGTATGTGTACGTCGGCAATGACAGCCGTCATCCCGGTGCAGGCTTCTTCGCCAAGAGGCATGGCCCTCTCATGGTGAACAATCCCGAAGCAGGTCTTCAAAACGTATCACCTCAAAAGGGCGTGACCGATGAACGCTTCGGCATGCGCCGTGATCTTGCTCATTCCCTTGATGCCGAGTTTCAGGGCAAGTGGGACACGCGTGGCGTCAAAGCCTACTCAGACGTTTATGACGACGCCGTGAAGCTCATGAAGAGCGAAGACCTCGTGGCCTTTGATCTGACCAAGGAGCCCGATGCCGTGCGCCAAGCCTATGGCAAGGACACCTTCGGCCAGGGCTGCCTGCTCGCTCGCCGCCTTGTCGAACACGGGGTGCGCTTCATTGAAGTCAGCCTTGGCAGCTGGGACACGCACGTCGCCAACTTCATCAATGTCCCGCAGCTCTGCAACACCCTCGACACCGCGCTCGCGGCGCTCATCACCGATCTCGAGCAGCGCGGCATGCTGGACAGCACCATGATCGTCGTCAGTTCCGAGTTCGGCCGCACGCCCAAGATCAATCAAAACCAGGGCCGCGATCACTACCCCATCTTCTCCTCCGTCATCGTCGGCGGCGGCATCAAAGGCGGCATCAAATACGGTTCCACCACCCCGGACGGTTCTGGCATCGCCACCGACAAAGTCGGCCCGCCCGATCTCAATGCCACCATCGGCTACGCCCTTGGCCTGCCGCTCGATCAGGTGATCTATTCCCCCAGCAAGCGGCCCTTCACCGTGGCCGACAAAGGCCAGCCCCTCACGCATCTGTTTGCGTGAGTGTAGCAGGGAAGGGGAGTGCGGTAGTATGCTGGACTGTAGGATGGGCGTGGCGACAGCCCGCCGGTCTATGAGCGCGCCGCAAATACACACACTCGCGGACTACGAGCCGTGACACAAAAACGCCCGGCAGTTTACACTGCCGGGCGTCGTTGTTTAGATTTGGCGCATCAGGCCTGCAGCCCGATTAGATGGACTTGTAATCCCATCCCTGGCGGTAGGCCGCACGGGTGATGAGCTTGTTCGCATCCGCATTGTCGGACTCCTGCTTGGCGGCGTCCCAGTTGATGACTTTGCCGGGATTGGCGATGGCCAGGTTGCCGAGGAGACAGAACTTGGTCAGCGGCACGGAATAATCAAAATTGCTGCCGCAGATCTTGTCCTGCTCGATGGCGCGGATCAGTTCCAGCTGCGGTTCGCCTTCGGCCAGGGCGCCTTCCAGCTTCAGCTCGGGCTTTTTGCCACCGAGGAAATCGGCCATCTTGGTGCTCGGGATGAGGCGTGGGCTGCCGCAATAGTCGTCGGTGTTGAGGATCACGCCGGCATCGCCACGGAGGAGGAAGCCTCCCTTGATCTTGTCCCAGTCGCGGTCGGCTTCCAGTTCAGCCGGACGCTCAGGCTTCAGGCTGCCTTCATACCAGTGCAGTTTGATCTCGCCGTATTTCTCCGTCTTGAAGTAGAAGACCACATGGGAGGACTTCGGCCAGCTCACATCCGTGAGCTCGTTGCACTCGGCTTCCATCTTGTAGGGTTCGCCCAGACCGCAGGCCCAGAAAGGACCATCGAGAAGGTGGCAGCCCATGTCGCCCATGGCACCTGCGCCGTACTCGCGGTGGCCACGCCAGGCGAAGGGATGCAGACCATCGGTGAAGGGGACGGAAGGGCAGGCCGCCAGCCAGTGTTCCCAGTTGAACAGATCCTCGGCGGTGTCGACCATGATGTCTTTGCCGTCCGGGCCTTTCTTCTTTTCTTTGATCTTCGGCACCGTGCCGTTGACGTACTTGGTCTTGGCTTCATTGCCCTGGGGCCAGATGGGGCGGTTGGTCCACACGTGGATTTCTTTGACGTTGCCCACGATGCCTTCGCTCACCCATTGCTTGAGGAAGCGGATGCCTTTGCCGGTGTGGCCCTGGTTGCCCATGTTGGTCTTCACGCCCTTCTTCTTGGCGGCTTCATGAAGCTGGTTTGCTTCCCAGATGCGGTTCACCAGGGGCTTCTGCACGCACACATGCTTGCCGCGCTTGATGGCTTCCATCGCTGCAGGGTAGTGCGCGTGGTCCGGGGTGGACACAGTGACCATGTCGATCTTGTCGCCCATCGCTTCAAACATCTCACGGAAGCTCTCGAACATCTTCGCATCCGGATACTTCTGCTGCGCCTGCTTCAGGCGCTCACGGTCCACATCGCAGATGGCCACGATGTTGGCTCCCTTGGCGGAGATGCCCACGTCAGAGGCTCCCTTGCCACCTGCACCACCGATGCCGGCCACATTGATTTTTTTGACGGCACCATCCTGGCCAATCAGCAGATTGGGGAGAAAGATGCTGCCGGCGGTTGCGGCGGAGTTGCGGAGGAAAGTACGGCGGTTGGGGAAGAGCGAGGGCTTCATGGGGATGGATTGGGGCCGCAAAGATAGCGGATTGGCGCAGAAATACGCAATGGGAATGTCACCTCCCCCAAAAAACGTGCTTCGCAGAGGAGAAATGCGCCCAGGGCATTGTTTCTGCTTGGCGAAAGACATCTTATTCCCTTACAAGGCTCCATGGACTTTGCCAAAATTGCTTCCGACCTCTCCGGTTTTGTCTGGGGACTGCCCCTCATCATTCTGCTGTTTGGCACGCATTTGTTCCTGACCGTGCGCACCGGCTTCATCCAGCGCTTCCTGCCGCAGGCGATCAGGATCTCCTTTTCGCGTGAGAAAGAAGGGGAGGGGGATGTCTCGCAATTTGGCGCGCTGATGACCGCCCTCGCCGCCACCATCGGCACCGGCAACATCGTCGGCGTGGCCGGGGCCATCACCATGGGCGGTCCCGGTGCTGTGCTGTGGATGTGGTTGACGGGCGTGTTTGGCATCGCCACGAAATACTCTGAAGCCGTGCTGGCCGTGAAATATCGCATCACCATGCCGGACGGCAGCATGGCCGGTGGCCCGATGTATGCGCTGGAGCGCGGGCTCAAGCAGAAATGGCTCGGTGTCCTGTTCGCCGTTTTCACCTGCATCGCCGCCTTTGGCATTGGCAACATGACCCAGGCGAACAGCATCGTGGAGCTTCTGCGGGAGCACATCAAACCCGACTCCGATGTCGTGCTGCGCTGGGTGGCTGGCAGCGTGATGGCCGTGCTGACTGCCGCCGTGGTGCTCGGCGGCGTGAAGAGCATCGCCAAAGTCTGTGAGCTTCTCGTGCCCATCATGGCGGTCGGCTATGTCTTTGGCTGTTTGCTGGTGCTGAGCAAAAACTATGCCGCCCTGCCGCAGGCTTTTGCAGACATCTGGAATGGGGCCTGGAGCGGTCAGGCCGCTGTCGGCGGTTTTGTCGGTGCCACATTGAAGCAGGTGGCTCAGGCGGGGATCGCCCGCGGTTTGTTCTCAAACGAATCCGGGTTGGGCAGCGCACCCATCGTGGCGGCGGCGGCTCAGACCCGCAATCCCGTCCGGCAGGCGCTTGTCAGCAGCACCGCCACCTTTTGGGATACCGTCGTGGTCTGCCTCATGACCGGTCTGGTCATTGTCAGCAGCGGGCATTGGAAAGACGGGCTGCCCAAGGGGGCTCTCACTAGCGCAGCGTTCGGTGATCTGCACACCGTCGGCCCGATCTTTTTGCTCTTCGGCCTGATGACCTTCGTGTTCTCCACGATTCTCGGTTGGGGCTATTACGGAGAGAAGGCGGCGGAATACCTCTTCGGCACGCGCGCCGTGAAGCCCTACCGCATCCTTTGGGTGCTGGCCGTCCTGTTTGGCTCCGTACAGCCTGCCCAGGCCGTCTGGGACTTCGCAGATGCTGCGAACGGCCTCATGGCCATCCCCAACCTGATCTGCCTCATCTGCCTCAGCGGGGTGATCGTGGCCGAAACCAAGGCCCATAAAAAAGAATTGACCGGCCGGGGCTGAAAAAGTCTGCCCTCGCACTTGCAAGAACGTCGGGTGCCTCTATTCTCTCCGCCCGCCACTCACTGCCTCATGGTGTAATGGTAACACAGCAGATTCTGAATCTGTTATTCAAGGTTCGAATCCTTGTGAGGCAACCATTTCACTATCAACGGTTTATAAAGCGGATTCGCCAAACTAAGAATCCAGCTAAGAATACGACGTCAATGACTTCGAGTTCCAAATACAACTTTTTCTGTCGTCCTTACACAGGCAGGGGAAGGGAGATAGTGCCATGATTGCCCCTCTCACGCCGTGTTTTAATGTCGCCGGTGTGTGGGGATGCTCAGATGGCATCATATCGGCTCTCAGGAGTCGAGGGAAAGATCGACTTTTCATCACGGTTCTGCCAACGCTGTCGGTTGGGTCAAAATCGGAAAAGATAGTTTCTATGATTCGCGAGACACCTGCGAGTGTCTTGATGCAGTGGACTTGATCACAGAGAAAGTTTATTGCTGAATCATGAAAAAAGCAGCCAGACCAGAAGGGGGAAATGGCAAAACAGCGGAAAAACCCTTGAGCCTTATCACGGAAGCCTCGGCCATCGCGCAGATTGCCCTTTCCCTGGCGCGGGTCGAGCGCAATGAGGCCAAAAGTTTGCTGGCAGATGCAACTGAACGGCTTCCAGAAGCACATGCATTATTTATCAGGTCGTTTGAAATGGCCCGCTGTCCACCCGAAAAGAACAAGGTGGCACAACTTAAAGAATCCTACTCATACGATGAGTTGTGTGCTGGTGACGGCACTGTGATCGAAATAAGCGGTTTTTCTTGGAATGCATATGCGAAAGAAGGTGATGAATTTAAAAAGCTCCTTCGCCATTATGCCACTTCATCCTTGGAGACTGAACTGGACGAAGTGAGGGGATCCCTCACCAATTGTCTTTGTTCCTTGGGGCGGGCACTACCTCAATTGGACGACACGTTGGACCCGCGATTATTTGAGATTCCAGACATCTTGAAAAACGTTGGCGCCACAGAGTCACTGATAAGGAGGCACGATATGGATGATCTCTTGAACCTCGTCGATCAAGCAATATCAAACGGAGAAGAACGCACTTCCGACTGGGCTGATCAAAAACTCAAAGAATGGTCGCTAAAAATCGCCGAGAACCTCGCTAAGGATTGGCATGGACAGTCCAAAGGTTCAGGACTGTCTTCGTTTTTCGTTACAAAGCTTGCTGAACACCGCAGTAAGAGGCAACTTCGCAAAGGCCACCCACTAAAATAACATCTCAAATGTTTCGCAAGAGCCTTGAGCTCTGAGCGAACATTCGCCTGAGCTAGGGGCGGAGGATCGGTCAGCTCACGCCCGTCGCAGACGTAATTCTCTGTGTGCTATGAGAAGCCATAACGATTCAGAGCACCAGAAAATGTAATCCGAAAGTACCAGCGGCACGCCACTTTTGTGGCTGAGGAGGTATCAAGCCAGGCAAACGGTTTATCAGCTACGAACTCAAAAGTTTCGGGACTCGACCCCGGATTAAGACCTGGGTGAGTAGCTTTGCCGTGAAGAAGTATTTTTTGTGAAGAATATCCCCGCCGTATGCAGAACCATCGGCGTCATCCACAACATCCAGCTTCTCAGGCCCCGGGCGGACCTGCGAGGATTATCACAAGCCGTCCATCCATTGCAGGGGATATTCCAAAGGGGTTTGAAAAAAGGTTTGAACCTGCATCTCTTGATGAGTGCGAGTTCATTCGGTTGCCCTCGGTTCATGAGCGCTGTCGTCTGACCGGTTTGAGTCGTTCGGCACTGGTATCCACTGCCAAGGCGGCAGGGGCATTCATTTCGGTCCGTCTTCCCGGAAAGGTTCGTGGGGCCGTGCTCATCGACAAGGCGAGGTTGATGGAATTCCTGCGCAGCCAGGTCGTGATCGTGAAGGAGGTCGAGAAGTAGTGGATTTTTCGAGTCAACCAAACCCACCAAACCCACCACCAACATGAACGGACCACCAAACAACAACGAAGCCGCCGGGGATTGCGCCCCCGACGGCCACAATGTCGAAAACCCATCACCGGAAAATGATGTGAGCACTCAACAGGAGGAGGTTAGTGCCTCAGACCCACCTCCGCAAGCAGCTGTCGTGGCGGACGTGCAACCAAAGTGCAGCGAAACTCAAGCGAACTTCGAAAAGCCAGAAAAACACGAGGAACACGGCTGTATGAATTCGCCCAAACCCAACAATCACGGGGCTGCGGGTGTGAATCTCCGCCAATGGCACAAATTCCTTCTGTATGTCAGGAGGCTGAACTGGGCCAAGGGTGTGACAAAGCATGAGCAGCAGTACCATGCTTTTCTGCGGGCTGCCTCGCTTGGCCTGGACTTCAATATGGTCGTTGCTGAAATCAGCCGTCGGGTTGAAGCCGTGGGTGGCCAATTGCTCCCCCATGCTTTGGAGAGGCAGGCTGAAAGGGCGTATGATCATGTGGCTAATGAGGCCACCAAAAGCCCGAAGAGCCAGGCCATTCAAAAGCTGAAGGGCGGGATGGTTCCCAAGCCGCAGCGCACAACCAAAATGCCACGTGCCGAATTCAGTTTAAAGACCCTCAAGAAGACAACTGAGGGGATGCTCTTTGAAAATGTGCGTGAATTTGTGGAATCAAAGTCAGTGCTGCCACCAGCCACGACAACTTCCCAACAGTTTTTGAATGCGCTTTACCACGCAGGAGAGAATATCATCGTGTTCACAAAGTTCGAGAGTCAGGGGCAGTTCGTCTATTCAATCAATTCGGACGCTGGCCTGCCTGAGGGTGGTCCTGACGGTGTTTGGTTCTTGAGCAATCCGGTGGACGGACGCAAACATCCAAATCCGCGCCAAGGGGGTAAGCTGAGCAGGAGGAGCGAGGAATCCGTAACCTCCTGGCGCTATCTGGTGTTGGAGTCCGATGAAGCTCCGTTTGATGACTGGCTTCGCTTTTTGGTGCTTGTGCCTCTCCCAATCGCAGCCATTTACACCAGTGGGGGCAAATCCATTCACGCTCTCGTGAGAATGGACGCCGCATCCAAACAAGAGTGGGATGTCACCAAAAAGAAAATCGAACGCACCTTGGTGGTTCATGGGGCCGATCCAGCGGCATTGACGGCAGTCAGACTGACCCGCCTCCCGCAGTGTTGGAGGGGGGCGAAAAGGCAGGAGTTGCTGTACATTAACCCTGAGCCAGGACGGGGGTCTATTTGGGACTTAACCTCGACTTCTGATAATGTTCCAACCAGCAGGGAGGGGGTATGAGCATTGACATTGAAAAAGTGAATGGATTGATCCCAGCAGCGGTAGCGCCTGAAAGTGGCATTGCCAAAGCCGATCCAAGCGCCCTTGCACTTAATGGAATTACACCATACCCGGTTTTTGTTTCCGCATCTGCGTTGCTTGAAGATGATAAGCCTGATCCTCCTGAGCTGATCCACGGGCTGCTGCACCAGGGGACTAAGATGTCCCTCGCCGGCGGATCAAAAAGTTACAAAACTTGGTGCATGCTGGATCTGGCATGTTCAGTCGCATCAGGCACCGCATTCTGGGGTAGACCCGTTGTTCAGGGAGGCGTAGTCTACGTGAACCTTGAGATTCAGGAGTCCTTCATGCGTCATCGTATGGAGGCCATCTTGAAAGCCAAGTGCATCGAGGCACCGGAATTGCTGCGCTTGTGGAATGTGCGTGGATTCGATTGCAACTTCGTCCAGCTTATTCCCGAGCTGATTCAGCGGATGAAGAATGGCAATTACGTGTTGGCCATTTTGGACCCCATTTACAAAATACTGGGGGGTAGTGACGACAACTCTGCAGGTGTGCTCACACTGGTTTTGAATGAAATGGACCGCATCTGTGTCGAAACAGGTGCTGCCGTGGTTTTTGGTGCTCACTTCTCCAAGGGAAATCAGGCGGGCAAGGAGGTGCTGGATCGGGTGTCTGGAAGTGGAGTTTATGCACGCGATCCAGACAGCATTTTAACCATCACCCCACACATTGAGGAGAATGCGTTCGTGGTTGAGCCCATTTTGAGGAACTTCCCGCCTGTGTCTTCGTTTACGCTGCAATGGTGCCATCCACTGATGCAACCGAGTGAATTGGATCCCACAAAATTGAAGCAGAGGTCCAGCCGTCTCCTCAAAAAGAAGCCCTCGCTCATGGACTTCATGTCCATCGTTCCAGTCGGTGAGGAATCAGGGATTAAAAGCGCAGGTCTCAAGGAAGTATTTGAAACGAGGGGGTGGGACACAAAGAGCATTACCGAACTACGGAGCGAAGCAGAAGGGAAGGGCTTAATTGTCGTCCACCATGGGGCTCGAAATCTTATTACCGTGCACCGAAAAGCCACCTGAAGGGATCTGATCAGTTTTTCAGTTCAGTTTTTAAAGAATTTCTAAACTGCAAAACTACAGCTAATCAGTTCAGTTTCCCCGCCTATATAAGGCGGGGAAACTGAACTGAAGAAGCTAAGGTGTTGGAGACTGGTGGATGGTACCATCTCTGCCCACTTCCGTGCCGCCACAGTGAACCACTGGTCCACTCCGAATCGCTGCACCAGAGGGGGAGCGAATCCTCGCCATCTGGGGCTTTACCCCGGCATGATTTCTTGAGTGAGCCACGTCAATGCCTCTGGGGCGAATCTAACCAAAAAGACTCGCCCTTGGCACTCAAGGGCCGCTAGGCGGCCGCAGGGCGCCGGTCAGGTGAGGGTAACGCTGCCAACGATCAGCATGCTCATGCGCAAGCTGGGCTATACAAACGCTCTTGATGATCATACGGCAAGGGCACAGTGACGTCGGCAAGCTGATCATGCACACCTACACGGAAGATTTCGGTTCGGCGGATGATGAGTGCGAAGCCCCCCCGAGATGGAATATGCCTTTTGTTTGCTGACGCGGATGTAGTATAATCAGCACATGAAGACTTTTGCTCAACAGGCACAGCCACAGCCTTCCTTGGCGGAGATACGTGCGATAGCGGAGAGCGGATATGCTGAGGCGCAATTTCATCTTGGTTTTGTGTATGCTGGTGGCCTAGGCGGGCCGAGGGATTATGTGGAGGCGGCGAAGTGGCTCATCAAAGCGGCTGCTCAGGGGGATGCTGCGGCGCAAGCCGGCCTTGGTACATTTTATGCCAATGGGCTCGGCGTGCCGAAAGATGAAGCGCTGGCATACCAATGGCTTTTGTTGGCGGGTGCCCAAGGAAATGCCTTCGCAAAAAAAATCTACACAAGGCTTGAAAAGACTTTAACCCCAGAGATGCGAACAGAGGGGCAGCGTCTCGCCCGCGAATTTAAGCCCAAGATAGCGGTTGCAGCCTGACGCACCGCTGGCGAGGGGTGGGTGTTCAAAGGCCCTTCACCCTTAGCGCCAACGGTTTTGATTTCATAAATTGAGCAAATTGCTCTTATCATCGCATGAACTGGCGTCTTTTAACCGAAGCGGAAAAGAGAGAAAACAAGCGTTTGCGCATCGCTCGCTGCAAAATGCGGGAGAAACACCTACGGGATGAGGCCATGATCATGCGCATCGGACAGATGCTGCCAAGTGCGGACCTCATGGAGGATGTCCTGAGCCCATTTGAGGCTTTTTCAATGCTGTACCGCTCGCTTCAGAAGGGCCGGGCCATGGAGCCCCTCATCCAGCTCCGTCTTTGCCGCCCAGGGTTGCTTGAAGCACAGTCCCCCGTAGATCCTGTGGACTCCCCCCACCGTGTCGTTGCCGCCCCACTGCTGCATCGCTCACGTCGCAGTCGGATTTATCCCTGGCTGGTGTCTCCCGTCCGAGTCTCCCTGCCCGCCGGGATGTCGTTGGTTGAACTCAAAGCTGAAGCCGATAGCTGGAAGTCCGCCCCCATTGACCCCTATGCCACGCTTGACCAGCTGCACTCCTACACCGGCTCCTGGCAGCAGGCGGCCGAACTGGAACTGCAGCTAGGACTGATTACGAGCCCCATCCGGCCCGACAGGATTGCAGAAATTGCACGGGCACGGGAGTTTTGGAACAACTGGTCCGCCGGCTGCCATCACCATCAGACCGCTTCAAAGGCAGGGCTGCTGTCAAAGCTGGAAGGCAGCAACTGGGCTTGTTTTGATCACGCCGGGTTGATGGCGCTTCTGCCAGGAGTGCGACTGCCCCGGTCAGTCTGCCGGGATTTCTATATGCTGCGGCTCGAAGGAAGTGTCATCCGACGTGACCACAGGCTGGTCATCTGTTCCCGAAACGGTCACGACCTTGCTATTCACCCGCTTTAGTGGTGGTGCATTGAGCATCAGGCACTTTGCACGTCTGCCCCCTGCAGGCATTGCACCCGGTCCGTTTGTTTCCTTCAGAGTGAGAGCCCGCTCATTCACCTCGGGGGGGAAGAGATCTCTTTCCGCAGCTTCTAACATCCAGGCCACCCACGTCATCCCCTCATGGTCTCGATCATCCTGCACAGGATTTTTCGCTGCGGCAGCAGAAACCATCAAGTGGCGATTAAAATCATCCGCCCCAGGTGGAAGCCCTCCGTCATTCAGATCTTCGATGTACTCCATCGCACGAGCAGCAACTGCGTAACGAACCTGATCGCTCAATTCCAGAATCTCTTCAGGCGTCCTTGATTGACGAGCCGAAAGCAGATGAACGACCCCATCCAGGCCCTTGTGGAATGCGCTTTTCAGAAGCCGGCGTTCGCGGGATTTGGCTTGGTTTTCGCCTCCGCAAAAGTCACGACGCAGAAGGGATTCGAGCCATGTTTCATTGTTAATGTAGCGCTCAATATCAAAGTACATGCGGCAGAAAACAAAAATGTTCCGACGCGAAGTAACGACCTCTTTCGCCATTTGATCGTAGGTCATTCCGGCCAGCGCCATGGCTCGAATGTTTGATGCAATGCCGGTCAAGCCGTTATGCTGCTGACAGCCAAGCGCATATCGCACCGCCTCGGGAATGAGAGATGAGCCCAGATGAAAGCGCACTACTTGCCGAATCACGACATCACGCTCGTCTCCAAGCAATTGCACCCAGGATTGGCTTCCTCCACTGGCAGCATGCTTTTTGAGGTAATCAGCGACCACCTGATGCCTCCAGTCAGGTGAATAATCCGACCCTTCTTCGAGGCTGCGAGTGATGGGAGCGATCATGGAGAACGCTCGGATACGATTTAGATAATTCCATCAAAAAAACGAGTTACAGTCAGACTTGGTCTAGCTGGCGGTTTCATTCTTCCATGGGCTGGGGTGGTAGCGGTACGTTAAAACGGTCTTCAAAGTTGCCGGCGGGCATATCTTAAGCATCACCCAGTTTGCAGAATTGGCCGTTACTGAGACGATGAAGACGCATCAAAAAAGGTGAGCTTTAGGTCAGGGAAATTCACTGGCATTAGCTGTACTCAGGGGATTTGTTCTTCTGAAAAAGGTTTTCGCGATGCCATGCGAGGAATGGTGAGTGTTCAGCGGTGAGCCAACGGAGCTTAATTGGCTGATTGATGGCGAGCCTGGTTAAGATCTCGATGTCGAGGCGTGGGGAGAAGACTGCGGTTCCCAGCTCATCGAATGTCATGAGGCCGCAATCAAAGAGGGCGTCGATATGAGAGCAGAGGAGAAAGCCATTGAAGGCGTTAAGTCGTTCTTGGTCGGTTTCGCATCTGGCCCAGGGTTTGGCGTGGCTGGCACGGAGAAGTTCGGGGACGTCGATGCCGGTGATGGCGCAGGCTCCGCCCCAGTAGTCCATCTGGGCCTTGCGGAAGAGTTCCTGGCCTCGACGCTGTTTGACCAAGGCAAGGACCTCGGTCGTGCTCGGCGGGTTGGCACCGAGTTTGGCGATTTCGACGGCGTATTGCTCTGCAGCCTGATTCGGCAATGACATAGCCAGTTCGGCGGCCCGGCGCAATAGACAGCCCAGAGAGGCTTCCCCTCCTGCTTGGAAGGTGTTGCCACCTTGATGGAGTGATGGCAGGCTACGGACGAGCTCGGCCGTAGGCGGACCTTTAGGGAACTCCACCAGCCAAACCAGGTTCGTTTCGTTTGGTGTGACGTGAGCCTCAGCTTTGTGGCGGGCAGAAAACATGATCACTCGCTCCACCGTACTCTCCCGAACGTTTTCCCAGCCGTGGGCGTAGCCGGCTTTTTCGATGAGTGTGCGTTCGAGGGAGTTCATAGCGGTGTAGTTCTTCGGGCCGCTGATAAGCGTGAGGGAAAGCCGATGGGGAAGGGCTTGAATTCAACATCTTTACCAGACGGAGGGGTGGCATGAGACTGGAAATCTCGGAGGGCGGAGTAGTCGATCGCTCCAATGACGAAGTAATCGTTCAGACCACCCTTCACTCGGACGAGATCCCGCTTGAAGTGCTCCTTCATAGGGGCACGCATTCGGCTGTCTCCGAAGCGGCGGTTGTTGGCTTGGACGATGTATGCATGAACATCAAGAGCGGCGGACTCGATAAGGGCGGTAAATGATTCAATGTCTTGATTCCACTCGGGCACAAAAAGGACATCCACCTTGCCTTGAAAATGACTTCGATTCCGTATATCCGTTAGCTCGCTGCAAATAAGCACGCCGAAACAAAAGCCTTGATGACTGAACACGGGACGGTCGAGACAAAATGCAGTCGGTGGAATCAGGAACTTACTACCTTTATTTGACAGTTCTTGGCGTTCGTGCCAAGCCGCTTGCTGCTTGGGTTGAAGTAGGAACAATGAAGTCTCGTAGCCGGGGTAGGTCGTTCTGAGCACTATCAAGGCTTCATTATGTAATCCATGTTGATTTGTGGAGTCGTGCCGATACTCCAGCCCTGCGATCACAGAGATGCCACATCCAGCGAGCCGGTTTACCATCGTCATTGCCCAAGCCCTGGGGAGGCAAAGTTCAGGGAGCACGACATAATTCGGATGCGGTTGTGCTCCAATTATAGCGTCTAAAAGGTGGGCAAGCCGACGATACCTCTTCAGCGATAGAAGGGGCTTGCCTTTAACCGCGCCCTTCCACTCATTGTCTTCGACTTCGAGGCTGGTGATGGCGACTTTCGGCTTCCAGTGCGAGATGTAGGGGATTTTGATCGTTTGAGGATCATCGCTCTTTGGCTCCTTGATGCTGAGTGGCGTATGCTCGGGCATCCAAGTGCCACGGATGCCCATGACTACGGAACTGAATAGATTACCATCTTTCAATAAACCTGGAGCACGAGACGTGATTTCACTAACTGGCAATGGACGGGTCGGGAATGCGAGAGCCGTCCAGAGAGGCATTCGCAAGTTAGCAGCTCTTCTTAACTCATCCAAGGCAGAAAGCCGAAGCGCTTCGCGGATCGCCGGTGAGCGAGGTTTGGAGGGAATATTTTCTGCATCCGCCGTTGCTGAAACCCAAGTGGACCAATATGGGGCCTTCGCCCAATCGGCACGAGCTAGGCCGCGCGACAGTCTGGAGATCGAGGCGACCGAAGTCGGGAATTCACCAATGACACGAAAAGACTGTCGAATATGCGCCAACAATTTCCGGGTCATCACATTGGCTTTGAAAACTGAGCGAAGCACAGCCTCGATGATTCGGATGCCAAGATTACAACAGGCTTCATCAAGAACGTTGTTGATGTTTCCGTGTTTGACACCGCATGTCTTGCGAAGTGTCTTTAGCAGTTTGACGAACTCGTTGAGAAAATGTTTTGCTTCCTCCCAATCACCACAGCCAGCCATTAGGCCCAAGACACGAGGGTAATAACGTGCGAAATCAAAGAAGGCAGGCGGTGTAATAAGATGTCTTTGAGCAAGTCCATAAAACTCGTGGCGAACTCGCCGCCAAACTGTGTCTTTGGGATCAATGTCTCGGGCGTGGGCTTCAACATCGCCCAGGAGCATGGCGAAGCCCGATCTTCGGAGCGTCACCGCATCTGCTTTGCGGAGTGCGTCGGCATCCAGTGTTGCGTCGGAAGTTACCAGCAGTGCACGGAACGCCATCTCGCGTTCTGAGTCAGGCAGATCTGGCAGGTCACGAAATTCACTGCTCTGTTTGCGAATTTGTTCCTCAATAGGTCCAATCATGTCGATGCCATGCTGGCCTTTGAGTTGGAAAATCTTTTGCTTCTTCCCCACAAACAGCAGCTCCGAGCCATCTGCATAGCCCAGTGTAATCTTGAGCGACGGCCCATCAGAAAACGGTTTCAATTTTGTTGGCAAAATTGCTGTTGCAAGAGGACCGAGCTTCTGGCCCAACCAACGCATAAACGCCCTCCCATCTGCAAAAGGTCTTGAGCGATGAATCACCAGAAAGACATCATCCACATAGCGAGCGTAGTGTGCTGGCTGAATCCGATTCACAAGTCCACTATCAAATTGGCGAAGGAGAACATTAGCAATGAGCCCCGAAGCCGACAGGCCGACAGGGAGACCTCGGGTGCCCCCATTGTAATGCAGATGGGAGACCTCGTTCCAAGTGGAAATCGCAGTGATGAGTTTCTGCGTGAATCGTTTTTGGGCTGGTGTGAGTGTGAGATCCATCTCGTCGAGATAGTCCTTGTGCAGCAAAAACGATGCATCGACTTGATGGTAGAATCTCTTTAGATCCATCGTCACAGCCACGACGCGGCGACCTTCCTTCAACTCACGTCGCATGGCCTTAAGCCCAGCAGATCGCCACTTTCCATAGGCGGAGAAATAGGGTTGGAACAAATCGGGAGAGAGGAGGTTCAATTTCCCTGTCTCCCCTGGCTGCGAGCCTTTACGGGGACGCCACCTTTTCAGCCTGTTTCCGACTGCATATCGAGTATCAAGCTTCGCTTCATAGAGGTGACCAACCTCAAGAATCCAAAGCGCGGAAATCACCATGAAATCAACAGTGGCATTGATCACCGGGCGAAAATCTGCCACAGCATCTTTTCCCGGCCTGCACTGGCGTTTCCACTGTTCGAGCGGGTCACTCGACTGGTAGTGGATCGAAGCATCGGACTCAACGTCGCCGGCTTTGACTGACTTTGGAATGCAGGTCACCGCGCCGAGAAACGAGAAGTCCGTCTGCCACCTGGAACTCCGTTGATTGAGCTTTTTTTGCAATCGGATCAGGTTCGCACTCAGTTTCTGCTCGTAGTCAGCAATCTTTAATCCGTGGGCGCAATTGGTATCTCCAAAAGCATCCTTCTTGGCTTTGCGATAGGCGTTGTAAAGTTGTTCAAGACGGACCTTCATTTTGGCACCTCGGTAAGTTTTGCTTCAACATTTGGAAACCTTCCTTTTGAGTCGGGATCAGGTAGCCACCTGGGTCCTTCGTTTTGGTAGATCACTTTCCATGCAGCGCGGATTGCTCGGATTGTGAGCGTTACTGTCTCCCTCACGAATATCGCGTCAGTCTCGTGGAAAAAAATTTCTTTGACTGTGCCGAACTTGGTTGGTGCAGGACCGGACTCGCAGTGGACGAACGCATCACGCCGCCATTTGCACTCACCAAACAAGGGATCGAAGACTGATTTGAAAGGCGCCATCGCATTATCCTGTTGGGCGATCATTGAAGGAATATCTTCCCATCGGGCTTTGAGCGATGATCTCTTTCTGTCTGGTTCTCGAAGCTTCTTTAGAGTCGCCTCGTCTGCTTGGGGATTTTCGATGACAAAGGCTGTCACGAGACCGCTGACAAATGATTCCAGAAGGTTGTAGCAGGCAAGGATCACGCTCCGGGCCAAGGATTGGCTGTTCTCGTTGTTATGCGGCCTTCGATTTCGCTGATGGTCATCAGTTATCGCCTCGGCATCGAGAAAAAGGTTGTTCAACAAGGAAAGATCACGGGATAGGTGATACTCGGGGTGACGAATCCCGGCTCCTCTGTATCCTTGAAGAATTACCTGGGCGTAGGGCGGGCATTCGATTTGAGTTCGATGGATGAGCGGGCCAAGGGCGGCTTCTACCTCATGAACACGGCCGATCTCGAACACGGGCTGTTTGGCTGCCATCCAGGCATCATGTCTGCTGGCTAGCCACAAAATGACAGTTTTTCGTTGCTGTTTGCCCCAAACCTCCGTGACCAAGGCTTTGTTGAGTTTCATGAGTTGGCGATCCAGGTCCTCAATCAGCCTCTTGAGCGGCTTTACTTGGAATAGTCGATAGTCAGGCAGATCATCAACTCGACCTGCTTCCGGACCTAGAATGGCGACGCCAAGCAGCAGCGCTTTGTGCAGTTTCGTGGCTTCTTCGGCGAGGTTTAGAATCTGCGCGGACATGTTAGTCTGGATGGCTTAGGGCGGGTGGGCGTAGATTTGGAGGATGGCTGCTTGTATGCGCTAATGTCCCTGATTGGACCTGTCTTCGCGCTTCATGATGGGGATTCGACTGTGGTGGGCGGCAATGGGCGAACGACGCATGCGGCGATGAAACTGGGCACGTCATCGAACACGCTGCTATCGTTTTTAGTTCCGGGAGGTTGGGAAGCGTGGCTCCAGAAATTCGGCGTGCATAACACCCCTCGGAAATTGCGGACAGGCATCAGGCTGAACTCGGCATTCGGAGCATTGACGATGCGCACGGCCAGATGGTTGAGCTGGACCAGCACATCGAACGACTCCCGGTGCTGCTGATACTCATGGAGGACGTTGCCGTTCAAAGTTGCAAATCCACGGCTGATACGGAAACCGCACGAGGACTCTCGAATCCATCCAGCATAGGTCTTGCAGGAAGGCGGGAGAGCGTTTTCAAAAGCCCATCGGGAAGCACTTGCAGGCAACTTCTCTAGTTGGCCACGCGGGGCGACTTCCCTGAGGCAGCAGGCGGTCTTCAGCATCCAACGGTTCACATTTCGCAGGTTTTCAGGAGATAATTGAAGCGTGTCGTGGGTCAGTTGGGACGACTCAATGTTGAGCCATGGCTCAATCACAGGCTTTACTGCTGCTTCGAGGGCACACATCCAGCCCGTGTTGCAGTCATGGCAGACACGCTTGGTGACGACATTACCTGTGGCCCGAGGATTCCCATTGGTTTCCCAGCCGCCAGTGCTGGCAAACAGTGCCGGCAGCAGCGGGTCGTTCTTGCGGCCCATGGATTCAGCCAGCCATGCTGGAAAAGCATGCTCCCTACTGCCTGAAGGCTTGCCGCAGAAGATACAGGCGTTATTGCGTCGCTTGCTCATGAGGTGGGCTGAGTGCTTGCGTGCCGGGCGGCAGGAGTCGGGCTGGAAATTCAGGAGAGGTTGGTGGACGCCGCCGCTTTTGGCGCGGGAGTGGCCATATTAGGAGCGCCTTGGAGCTTCACGATAAAGAGGAAGTTGTTCATCAGAAATCTGCCTTCAACAGCCTGCCTTCCTTTGTTTTGCCGCTGAGTCTGTCTCCGAGCAGCCAGGGAGTTCCCTCCTGCATATCCGAAGGCGGATGTGTGGTCGTGGTGAGGATGTACTGAAAAGCAGCGGCCTCAGGCGGAGAGCATTCTTCCATTCTGCGAGCGTAGATGAAGAAGCGTTCGTAGATTACTCGCGCCATGTCGGCTTCCCGTGGGCCATCATGAATAAGGAACCGGGGATGATCACCCTTGCCTTCCATACTATGAACGACGGCAGCAAGATCGAAGGCCAGCGTCTTGATAGTTTCAAGAGCCGCGCCTCCGAGTTCACGAATCCTCCTCACTGTGGGGGTCAGCCCCCTTTCCCCAAGTTCGGTTGAAGCGCTCACGCTGGTTCCCAAAACAGCTTGGATGACGTCGGCATACATTGCTGAGAAGGGCTTGAGTCGTTTTTCAGCATCCTCTTTCAAGGTGGCCAGTCCAGTCTTTAACTTTAGGATCTTGCCCTGGCCGTCGGACACCTTTTTTGCCAAGTCTGATTCGGCCTTGGTGGCCTTGAGGACATCGTCGATCTCCGATTCGGCAGTTTCCAGAATGGTTATTTCCTTCTGAATCCTTGCAGACGGACTTGGGTGACGTGCGATGGCAGCATTGAGAGCCGCACTTTTCGTGGCAATAGCTGCGGCGAGTTGATCCGCCTGTGATTCCAAACGTGCCTTTTCCGCCTCCTTAGCTTGGAGTGCGGTCGCTCGTTGTTGAGCTTGCGCTTCCAACTCGCCGATTTCGACCATTGAAGTATTTACGTCATCAGGAGACTTTGGGACACATCCTTTGTTTTTGGCGAAAATATAGCTGTTGGGACAATAATTATCGGCCACACGTTTGCCGTCACGCATTCCCTGAGTTTTGATTCGCTCGATGGTTAGAAGTTGCTCATCGGACTGTGCCTTTTCCGCAGGAATTTCCTTTGCCAACGTTTTGATGCGTGAGTCAGCCTCGGCTTTAGCCGAAAGTGATTCTTGAAGCTTTTTTCGTGCGTCTTGAACCTCCGGGCTTTCGGGTTGGTTTTGAAAGTGGTTGAGCGACTCTTGCCGTATGCTTCGCTGGCCAGTGATATGCTTTTGAGCGGTGATTAGATTAGCCAGATCGACGGTGACGGAGGGCACTTTGCTGAGAGTTCGGTCAAGACTTCTCCGCGCTGCAGAAACTGATGATTGCTTCAACGGCAGTTCAGCCTGCCAGCCTTTGATTTGATCCTCAGTTGTGGATATTTCCTGGCGGTTATCGTACTCCCCAGGGTCCAGCAAGCGAAGCACCGCACGCATGATGAGGTGCTGGGCTGTTGCGCTGGTTCGAGGATTGTCCGCCTCACTCAAAGAATCACGCCACGCAGTGATATTGGAAAATCGTGCTTCTTGGTCGCGAGCAATCCAAGGAATCAGATGGCGCCAGGCCTCAGATGGATGAATCTTTGAAAGAGGGCTGCCGCATTCGTTCTCTAAAGCCGATTGGAAAAGCTCGAAGCCGCCAGGAGCAGGATCTTCAGACCATACAGATTCCAAGGCTCCACCCTCAACTGCGAAGTCAGCTCCTAACCCGGCAAGACAGCGCCCCACGATCCATGTCTTTCCGTTCAACCGTATAGATGCGATGCTCCATAGTTCCTTAAAGGATTCAGTTACATGCTTGCATAGGTCATCTGTTCCGAAGTTGGGTTCTGCAAGAAGATAGCGCAGAATGCGACAAAAGAGAGTCTTGCCTGTGGAGTGACCGGCAATCCCATCGCGATACAGGCCTGCCGTGACTTCAGGATCCTCCGGTTCAGCCCAAAGAATGTTAAGACCACGCTGGAATTTGAAGCTGCGAATGCGGGTCTCGTCATTGAGCCCGGCCCCCAAACGACGCATGAGGTGTAGTTCTTGAAACCAAAGAAACGGTTCATGGATGTCTTGATGAGGGTTGATTGTCCTGGCGAACTTTTCCTCAAAAGTCATTTGGTGTGCTCGTTCGTGTTTCATGCGGTTTCAAGGGTGAGAAGCAGAGACTCAATTTCCTTTTGTTCTGAGATTTCGATAGCATCACTCCATTGAGCTGCGATCTGCAGCGCGATGCGAGAATCATCGACCGCTTCGTGGATCGGATTTTCTGGCAAACTGCCAGTCCAACGGATCTTGCGGACTCCTTGCTCACGCCAGATTTTTAGATCTCCGAGGATTGCCGAGCCTTTTAAAGTGGGAATGAAGTCTTTGGTTTCCAGAGCTTCTTTGCGGCTCTGCCACCAAGTGACAGGGATTTCTGAAAACAGTTGCTTGCCCTCCTTCTCAAGAACGGCGGGTGCGCTCAACAACCAGTAGGCCTTTCTGAATGTTTCGAAATCGAGATTCTGATTCAACTGCCTCAGCAACTCCGGCCAAACCACCACCCGGTAATCGTGAACCTTCTTGCGCTGAGGAGCTAGCAGGACAAATGCCGCATCCTGCCAATTTTTCACGATGACAGTGGATTCGGGTTTCGTCGTATGCGGCGGGTGGCAGCAGCTTGGATCGGCTGGCGACGGGTTGAGATGTGTCTGGTAGGCCAATCCCGTGCGGATGGCTTCACCAAGGGCATCGTAGATTTGGAGGATGGTTTCTTTGGTGCGGTAGTGGCCGTGTTTGGCTTCGTCTTTGCGCTTCACGATGGGGAAGGTGTCCATGATGTAGCTGACGGCATGGCGGGGCGTGGGGAAGGCGCGGGTGAGGGCTTCGGGCTGCTGCTGCCATACGTTCTGGGGGCCGAGGTAGAGGTGGAAGAAGGCGGCGTCCAACTCGCATCGTAGCAGGAAGCGCCGCTCCTCGTCCCACCGGAACGGCGGCCCGCTCCACCCGCAGTCAGACGCAAACGCCTCCAGGTCCCACGCCGTGTAGGTCAACTCCAGCACGCGAGGGAGGAGCCAGTCGCGGAGTTCTTCGACAGCTTCGCCCGTCCACCCGCATGGCTTGCAGTAAGTCGACGGTGGGAGCACGGGAAGCTGTTTTAAAATGAAATATGTGAGACTCGTGCTTCCGACCTTCTGACGTGCGGCATAGTCGAGCGCGAAACTGCAAAACGAACCGTAAAGGCAGACTAAAATGATGGGGTCAAGATCACTAAATAGTAATGGAAACTTGTGCCCCACAGCAATTCGTGGAAGCAGAGATGCTATAATAGTTCGTTCGTTCTGAGGCTTAGTAACATCTCGCCAGCCCAAGAACCACTTTCTATTCCAAGTGTTGTTTAAACGTTCATCAACATTTCGAGACGATACCCAATACCGTCCAAAAATGCGGTAATTAGGGTCGATGAGGCGACTGGACGGCACATTTGGGAGAATCAGATTCTCACTGCCATCCGGATGATCTCGATAGTCGCCGGCGCGATGATCAAAATGATGCACCATTTTGGCTTCGAACAATGGCAGATACCGGCCGCTCTCGCCAATGTAGTGATTGCCTTCTAGGTGGCAGCTCAACTGCTCAAGTTCATGTTGTTCGCGGAACAATTTCGAATCATTTGCCATGTCGAACATTCGAAGGAACCTGACGCCCCAAGAGTTCCCGTTCGGAACACTTTCGCGCCAGAGCACACCGGTCCGACGGTAGATCGCGAGATTTATTTCCGCATCGTGACGCGAACGAAAGGTTGGGCAATTGCGTGTGTTTGGATTAAGCAGGGCAAAGTCCGAGGCGGTAAGAGCGAAAACGGAATCAGATGAGCGTGCGTCTTCAACTTTCCGGCTATAGAACGAAAATTCTGCTAAGCGTTCGGAACTACGACCGGCCACCGTTAAAAGACAGAATTTAAATGTCCCGTGTCCTATCGCGCCAAAAAGACCTGGGCCGCTTTGAAAATCCAGAAGCGATACCAAGCGCCCACCATCAACTAAACTGGTGAAGTATTCTTTCGTGGTATCGTCGGTTGCGATACCGGTGGGCACAACGAATCCCGCTCTACCGAGCTCGCTGAGTAGGGTAAGATTAAGCTCAGCAAATAGCGCATATGTGTTCAAGTCGCCTTTTCCACAAAGTGGATAGATGCCAGATTGGCGGATTGTCAGGCTTTCGCCATCAGCTCTCCGGCTAGCAGAAATCCATTCTTGCCAAAGTCGCGGTTGGCCTTTTAGCAATGCAGCAATTAACCGCTTGCGAGCAGCAGTGTTGGGCGCTTCGGCGATTTGGGGACTGCGCTCGGCAAACCATTCCTTTTCTTGCAGTTTTACCCTTTCCCACGGTGGATTGCCAAGGATGCAGGCGAAGCCGCCTTGGTCGAAGACTTGTGGGAAGGCGAGGTGCCAGTGGAAGAAGCGGTATTGGCGGGCGAGGGATTCGACTTCAATTTGAAGTTCGGCAGGTAGTGGATTGGCCTGGACGAAATCGCGGAGGTGGGCCGTTGTAATGCCCCAAGCCGTTCCTTGTTCTTGGTTCTTCGTTCTTGGTTGCTTTGAAGGGACAGGCTTGGGAGCTGCTGCGGGGGTGGGCTGACCGAAGAGGTCGTCTTCGGTGTGGAGGAGGTGGCCCTCGATGGGAGATAGAAGGTGGGGGTTTGGCGATGGGGCGGATTGGGCTGCTCTTGAGGTGACGGGGTAGTGCTTTTTGATGACGAAGGCGGCGCACCAGAGGTCGGCGAGGAGTTTGGCGTGGCGGTATTCGGGTGCGGTTTCGCTGGTGGTGAAGGCGGCTTCTTTTTGCTGGAGAGCGGCGGGCTGGCTGTCGTCCATGGCCTCGATCTGCGTGGCGGCGTGGCGGAGGCTGTCGCGGATGGACTGCTCTTCTTTTTCGAAGAGGGGGCCGAAGCCTTCGCGCTCCTTTTTGTTTCGCTTTTTGAGTTCGGCGCAGGCGGCTTTGTCGTCCCCCTCGATGGCTGTGAAGGTATCGTCGGGTAGACCGGCTGCGATGAGATCGGGGGTGGTGCCGAGGAGGCTATTACCTGTACGGATGTGGTGATTGAGGAAGCCGAGGGGCTTGCCGGGATCGACGGTTTCCAGCCAGAGGGCTACGCGGCACAGCTCGACGGCCATGGGGTTGATGTCCACGCCATAGAGGCAGCGGCTGGCGACCTCGCGCAGGGCATGGCGGTAGTCATCGGGTCGGACGGCTCCGTCGGGGGTGCGGAGTTCGGCGAGTTTTTCGGCCAAGCGACGAGCGGCGGCGAGGAGGAAATGACCGGAGCCGCAGGAGGGATCGCAGACGGTGATGGAGAGCAGAGCGTCAATTGGGAGCGAAGCCGAAGTTGCGGGAGGGAAGATCGAGCTGGGGGACGAGTTCCAGGAGAGACTCATAGACGGAACCGAGTTCCTCAGGCCCCATGTTGCGGTAGTCGATGGCTCCGCGCTGGCCGGTCTTTTTGTCAAAGAACCAGCGCAGGTGCTTCATCGCGGAGAGTAGGTCCCGATTTGTCAGCGAGGAGCTGTCCAGATCCGAACACTGGCCTTGGGCAAAGAGGCCTCCGAGGGCGGGCAGGCCAAGGCGTGGCTGGCCGGTGGCCAAGGAGGAGAAGGTGATGCGGACGGACTGCCAGAGGTCGCCATGGGGATCGTGGGCTGATTGACGCAGAGAGAGGGTGCGCAAGCGGCGAAGGCTGTAGCCCGTGGCATAAGCCAAGCGGGCGGTGGTGCTGGCGTCCTGTGGGTGCAGGAGATCGCGTTCCTCCGAGCAGAAAAGGAACAGGCAGCGGTAGATGAGGCGGAGAAGTTGTTGGAAGTAGTCTTCCTTGGTCAGCGCACCGTCATGGAGGCTCTGGCGAAGTGAATCGTTTTCCCGGTGGGTGATGAAGCCGGTGCCGAGGATGAGGAGGGCTTCCTGCACGCCATCGCGGAGACCATCACGAATGCGGAGTCCCTGGGCATGACCTTCGGATTTCCACTTCTCCCAGATGCAGTCGCTAGAAGATGCCGTGGCTGCGCCTGCGCGGGAGGCATGGAGCATGCGCCACAGAGCGGCGAAATCCGCGTATCGCTGCTGCTCATCACGAAGGATGGTTTCGAGGTCGAATTCCAGGAAGTTGGGTCGCGTGAGTGTGTCGGCATCGCGGAGGAGACGGAGGATCTTGCCGTTGGTGACGATGGCCCAGAGGCTATTGCGATCAGCATTGAGGAACTCTTGGGCAAGCTGATGGGCGGATTTTCGGCGAGTGCCAGAACCGAGAATGGCGAAACTTTGATCAGGATCATCAAGCCCGAGATTATGCGGGGCGATGATGACAGGGAGGCGTCCGCCGATGGCCTGGGCGCTGATGGGAAAGGCGCGATCTCCAAGCTGCACGGGGGCCAAGAGCGGGGTGATGTCCACGTAGTCGAGGCACTGACGGAGAAAACCCAGAACAAAGGTATGGGTGGTGCTGACTGGATCGAGATCCGTGCGAGCGAGCTGTGGAACGAAGGCCTGCCATGAGGCGGTGGCAATGCGGAAGGCGCGGCCGTATTCATCGTGATCTTGAGGCCGCGTGGGATGGCGTAATCAGCCTCCTTCTGGGCGGTAGCGTCACCGCTGGCCGCACGTTCGAGCAGCTCAGGCACGAAGAGGGTGCCTTCAAGCCGGAGGGTGTCGAACGGGGTGGTATCGGTGAGTTTGCGGCGGCGGGACATTGGGGGAGAATGACGAAATCAGAATGAGGAATTACACACGGGCCGCAGTCAGGCCGCGTTGTGGGTGCGTTGTTTTAGAGCTTCTTTGAACTCGCGGATGAACTGATCCAATTCGTCTTCCATCGAGGGGAAAGGGAACACCCGTGTTAAAAAGCCTGTGCTTTGATTAAGTTTGAAATCGGCGTTCATGCCGATCTCTGTCAGTATTTGCTTTGGCAGAGGGCTTTCGGGATCATCCTGGTTCTTGAAGACGACGGTAGTGTGGGCTTGAGACCTGCAGTCCACGTCAAGTTTGATCCTCACTCCGCCTAGACCCTCGAAAACCACAAATGCAGGACCCCAGAGAAATATCCTTTCGAAGGGAGTCGTGTCGTGTTGGAATGCATCAAATAGTCTTTCACCTCGGTAACCACCTAAATCATTCATCATGGCGGTCAGTGCCAAGGCTGAGTCGTGATGCTGTTTGTCTCGCATCAAGCCGTAAAATTTTTCCATGATTGGTTTGTTCATAAGATTTCGTCCGAGTTTGAGGATCAATTGTTGATACTGACGTAGCACGTGGGTGACCTCATCCGAAGTAGAGGACTTGCAACATGGTAGAAGCCAGCCGTGGTAAAGGTCGCCTTCTGACTCGTCATAGGCGCAAATCACCTTCAACAATGCATGGACATCCTCGCGCTCCCTCTTTGTCCAGCCGGGTGTTTCAGGATGCTTCTTTTGATTCAAACACAGGTAAACAATGGCATCGCAGGCGTATCCCAGATCCTTGACCTTCTCCAAATAACGCACGAGCTGACGGTCCATGTC
>JAPLUN010000002.1 GCA_026397715.1 Verrucomicrobiota bacterium | reverse complement strand
GGACGCCGAAGTCCCGGTGCCCGCCGATATCTTTCCACCCCGCGAAGGCAAACCCGATTACCTCAATAAAAAGCAGGCATGGACGAAAGGCCCCGACGGTCATCCCATGGCTGGAAAGGGAGGCGAAGCCTTTGGCGAGAGCAAGAAAGGCAAGCGCTTCGATGACTGGGTTCGCCAGGTCAACGAATGCGTGCCCGCCATTGATGAAGGCGTCGGCCAGCTCATCGCCGCACTCAAGGAGTCCGGTCAGTACGAAAACACCCTCATCATTTACACCGCCGATCAAGGCTTCTCCATGGGCGAGCACGGCTTCCGCACCAAGCTCGCCCCCTATGACGCGAACTACCGCTCCCCCCTCATCATCAGCATGCCCGCACGCTTCCCCACCGGCAAAGTGTGCAACGCCTCCGTCAACGCCCCCGACCTCGCGGCCACCTTCCTCTCCATCACCGGCGTGAAAGTCCCGTGGCAGACCCATGGCCGCGACCTCACACCTCTGCTCGAAAAGCCTGAAACCATATGGCCGCACGTCTGCTACTACGAGCACATGGGCAACGAATACGGCGCGAAAGTCAGCCAGACCATCCTCACCGGCGCGGAGCAGAAGAATGATCAAGGCGTGCCACTCTACAGCGCCGTCGTGCAGGATCAGTTCAAGCTCATCCACTACCTCGATGGCAAGTCCGGCGAAGAACTCTACGATCTGAAGAACGACCCCGAAGAATTGAAAAACCTCATCCGCGAAGCCTCCCACGCAGACCGCATCACCCAGCTTCGCACCGCCATGAAAATCGAACTCAAACGCACCGAAGCCAGCTTCACCGACTTCGTAAAGTAACGCATGGCACAAAGCGAAATGTAGGATGGGTGTGGCGACAGCCCGCCCGTCTGTCAGCGCATCGCATTCACCATGACTTGCTACCAAGGCCAGTAAAGTAGCCCTGTTCCTGCGGAACAGGGAAGCCCCGCCTCATCGAGAGCCTTCCCAAGCAACATCACTCAGCTCTCAACACCGCACCCTGCCCCACCAGCAGCGCTTGCATCTCCTTCACCGGCACCTTGCGCAATTCCACGCTCTGCTGGATCGCCAGATGCGCCGCCACACCGGCGGCCTGTCCCAGCGCCATCCACGTCGGCTCCAGCCGGATGCTGGAAAAGGCCACATGCGTGGTGCTTGCAGGCACCGGAACAATCAGCCCGTCGATCTTCTTCGGAATCATGATCCGATACGGAATCTGATACGGCCGCGTGATCTTTTTCAACATGCCAAGGTAGCCCTCCAGCACCACCGTGTCCCCCGGCTGCCGCTTCTGCATCGGAAAGCTGTCGATGGGAAACTCCCCCACCGCGATGGCATCAGGATGATTTCGCTCAGAAGTTAGCCCTGGCTGCTCGGTGATGTTCCTCTCACTCAGAGTGAACTCACCCACGAGCCGGCGACCTTCCCGGACATAAAGCTGAAAAGGAAAGTGATCGTACTCAGGAAACTCATCGCGGCATGGCTGATACTTCAGCGCTGTCTCATGCGCATTCTCCGGCACCTCATTGTCATGCTGGAGAAACCACAGCAGCCCCAGCGAAAGATCGCGGATCTTCGCAGTGATTCGCTCACGCTCCGCCCATCCGGCTTCGATGTATCCCGCGTTTTCCTCCGCAAAGACAAAACCCAGCGGCAGGGGTTTCATGTTCAGTTCCACCTTGTCATGCGGCAGCTTCCGCACCGTGAAAGCAATGGTGGTCAGGTTCTTCCCAAATCTGCCGCCCTTGAGATCATCGAAATAACCCAGGTAACGCGTTCGATCATAACCCGCCGGTGGCGCCTTCAGCGGCACCTGGTTCGCCGGGTTCGACGAGAGCGGAATCCGAAAGGTAAAAGCCTGCATCCGCTTGTCCCCCGCACCTGTTCCGCCGATGCGTTCACCTCCGGGAATATTATAAATATGCCCCGCATGCGGTTCACCGAAGTCATCCCGCCCTTCACGCCCCAGTCGAAATTCCGCGCCTGCAGCGGCAATCAAATCCCCCTCGTAAGTCGCATCCACAAACACCTTCGCATTCAGCTTCTTCTCCACTTTCGTGGAGCGGTTCAGGATTGTCACCGACACCACTCGGTCATTCTTCATCTCAGCGCTCATCAGTTGATGATTCTTCAGCACCGTGATCTTCGGCTGCTCCGCGATAAAACTCTCAAACACCTTCTCCGCCACCGACGGCTCGTACCAGTAGCCATCTTTGCAGAGCTTCACCGCATCGGATTTTTCGCCGTATACGCCGACGTAGTGCGCCTTCACACGATCCACGAACTCACGAAAAAATCCCTGAATCATCGCCCGGTTCTCAATGTCGCTCGCCCCGAGTCCGCTGGCGCTCATGCCGCCAATCCGTTGGTGATACTCCACCAAGGTCACCCGATGCCCCAGCCGAGCCGCCGTCACCGCCGTGGCGATGCCTCCCGGCGTTCCACCCACGATCACCACCTCCTGCGCATGCAAAGCCGTTGCGAAAAGAACGATCAAAAAGCACAGAAGTCTCATGGCTTGGTTTGCAGTTTTTTGCCCGGCATTAGAAACATGCGCCCGGCCTCATTGCAGATCAGCAAATTTGGTCCATTGCCGCCTAGCATCGTTCCCACCGCCCCGGTTTCATGCGCACCACCCGGCTGAATGACTTTCCCATCCTCATCCTGAAATGTCAGCGGTCTCGCGAATTTCATCTTCGCACTAGTCCCCGAGTTCAGCATCACCAGAGGAGTACCCAGGGATTTCTTCAGCTTGGTCGGTAGCGCAGAATCCACCAACCGACCGATCAATCCTCCCACCACCGGATTTTGTCCCAGCGCCGCCATCGGGTAACCCGTGGTGCGATCCGGAATCGAGCAAACCCGCCCGGTGCCAATCACCAAATCAAGATTCCCATCCTGGTTCCAGTCAAAGAAGTCCAGCTTGCAGCGCCCGCTCATGCCTCCCACGCCGCCGCTCGCGCCAATCGGTTTGCCATCATCCAGCAGAAGCTTGCCGCCGTCCTCCACATTGTAGTCATCAATACGCCAATAGAGATGAAATTGGTCATCACCATCCACAATCGCCAGCGCCACACGTCCACCGATCTGCGCCAGCGCCGGACGGCAGCGCCACATGCCGTGCAGATCTACGCCATCGGAGTACAAAGGATGCGGTCCATCCAGCTTCGGCTCCATCTTGCTGCCACGATTGAGATAGATCATGTAGTTGCCCGTGATGTCTCCCGTGATGAGATCTGGCAGTTCATCTCCATTCCAGTCGATCACATTCGGTGAGAGATATCCCCAGCGCGCTTCCTGCAATCCCTGCAAGCTGCCCGCATAGCCCGCCTGCACCTGAATCTCACGCCCACCCGCTTTCACGCGGGTCGCAGGCAGAAGCTTTGGCTCCTCATTGCTGCCGCTGTTTTTGAAAAACAGCACAAAGCCCTCTGAATTTCCCGCCAGAATGTCCAGTACGCCATCACCATCCCAATCCACCGTCGTGGGCGTTGGCAGTGTCCCCGCGTAAAGGTCCGCGTTCTCCTGCAGCACGGAGACCGGTTCCTTGCAAACAGGTGCGCCCGCTTTCGTGAACTTCCCTGTGAATCGGTAAAAGTAGAGCGATCCCTCACCACACGCGATCAAGCCGCCCCCATAAGCACACACGCTGGCATTGATGCTCGGATGCCGCAGCGCATTGCCATCCTCTCCCGCAATGAGACGCTTCGCTTCAAGTTCAAAGCCGCTCGAGGCCTTGTTGTGATAATACACGAGATTACCCTGCCGCGATCCCGTCACCAGATCGCGCTCATGACCGGCACCAAGGTTCACGCTCGTGATGCCATGCATGGAAAAATAAACCTCGTTCCGCGTCTTGGTGATCTGCTTCGCCTCGCCTCTGGCAGTGACTCCCATGAGGTAGCGATATCGCATCTCCCCCACCGCGATGCCGGAGGAGTTAAATGGCCGCCACTCCTCTGTGTTCGGGCTCCCTTCCGCCCCCTTGCCTCCATTCGACATTTCAAACGCAAGGTCATGGCTGCCGTCCCCATTGAGCAGCACGCCGAGACTGCCCGGCGACTTCACCGCCTTCGGCAGTTTCTCACGCTTCGTTTCACGAAACTCCAGCTTCTCCCGATCAAACTCCGTGGTCGCCAGTTCATCCTTGTCAATCCACAGGCCGACGACTTTGCCATCCTTCAGCTGAAAAACGCTGCCCTTGTCCTTGAAGGCGCATTTCACCTCCACCGGCTGCGCAAACACAGGCGCACCCGTTTCAGCGGTATCCACCCAGCGAAACAAATGCACCGCCTGCGGCCCGCCGAAACCCGCCACAAACAAGTCGTCTTCCTTTCCGCCAAACACCCGCGCATGCCCGAGCACATGATGATTCAGATTCACCAGCGCCAGCGGTCCGCGTCCATGCACCGCTGCCGAAGGCAGCGCCTTCGTGCCCGGCGGCAGATGGGGCTCAATGGCAAAGCCACCCGCAGCGAAGAGAAAAATGCCGAGAGCTAGCTTCGCCTTCATGCAGAAAATATTACTTCGCGGGTGGTGGTGTCAGCTTGCACGACTGCCAGGCCAGGAAGCGCCACTGGTCTTTTTCCAGACGCCAGACCGCCAGGAAGGCCAGTGTGGGTTCGATCGTGCCCGTTGGAGTGCCGATCTTCAGTTTCGCGCTGCCCGTCATGAGCGCGATGCCTGGTGCAGGGAAGGTGAACTGACGCTCCACATAGTCGATCGCTTCATACTTAGTAGTGCCTTTGATCAGCGCTTCGATGAAAGAGGCCTTGGTGTCCACAACACCGGACGAGTGTGCATAGCGGAGTTCATCCGAAAAGATCGCACTCAGTTTGTCACGATCGGGCGCTTTCATCGCAGCGACACGGACATCATCCGCCGCCTTTACAGCGGCCAGTGGCGCCTCTTCGGCAAACGAGAAGACAGTGACAAGACAGATCAGAGTGGTGAGCAGTGTTTTCATGGCGCAGGTTTTTGGGTGGTCAGTTGTTTGATGATAAAATTCCAGATGTCGTCATAGCCCTCGGTGGGATGACCGGGATACTTCACATGGCAGGTGGCTCCCGTTGCAAGCGCAAGCTTCTGAAAACCCACCGCCCATGCCGGAGAGTGTACATCGTAGTTGTTCTGCGTGATGTCATCCGGCTTCGTCATTCCCCACTCGTTCTCAAAGTACATCGGCGCGGCATTCTTGTGCAGCAGCCAGTCCGGCGACCACTTCTTGATGATCGGCAGCAGTTCATCGCGCCGCTTCAAAGACTCCTCAAAGGAGCAGCCCAGCGCAGGAGCTCCCCACTTCACACCCGGTACCCATTCCTGCATCCGCTTCGGATCAATCGTCGGCTGGCAGCGGTACGCGGCAATGCATGCGACCAGCTCAGGAGCCGTGCAGCCCACATACAGCGCAGGCAGCGCCCCCTGCGAGCCCCCACCCAGCGCGATGCGCTTCGGATCCAGCTTCCACTTCGCAGCGTTCTCCCGCACAAACTTCACCGCGCTCAGAGCATCTTCCAGCACATAGGAGATCGGCTCCTTCACCTTGTCCGCCGTCGCATCCTCCATCGTTCGCACCTCCACGGCGATCACTGCGATGCCACGCGGAAAAAAGCGCTTCACATCTACCGCATGCTTGGACGCCTTCCAGATGCCGCCATACCACATCAGTACCGGAAACGGCCCATCCCCCTTCGGCGGCAGGTGAATGTCGATCAGCTGATGCGCATGCGCACCATACGGCACATCAGCATGCGTTGGCTTCGGCGGTTCAGCCGCATGAGCAGAAGTCAGCGCAAACGCGGCGAGCAGTGAAAAAAATCTCATGGCTGTTTGGACTGGGTCCTTTTCAAATACTCCGAGGGGGTCATGAACTCAACGTTCTTCGTTTTGAGGAAGTCGATGATGCCCGTGAATCCTGCCCAGCGCTTGTCATCCCATTGCTCCGGATGCCCCTGCAGCACCAGCACCTCACGTTTCGCAGCCTTGGCTTCATAGAACGTTTTGAACTTCTCCAGATCGGGCACAAACGTCGGATTCTCCAGCGCCATCACCCGCGGGATGCTCAGCCGGCTGTAGTACTTCGGCTTCTCAGGTCCATACAGCCAGATCGTCACCTCCGGCACCTTTTCCATCGCCTCATCCGTGGCCTCCGTCGTGCCGCTCCAATGCGGCCCGAAAGCCGGCAGCGAAAATCCCATCTTCTCCTTCGCCAGCTTTTCTCCCTTCGCCAAAATCGCCCGCTGATCTTCCGCCGTCCCGTGCTCAAACTCACCTGGTTCGCTGGCCGTCTTCATGTGATAGCCATGCATCCAGAACTCGATCAACCCCGCAGCCTGCACCTCCTTCAGCCACTGGAAATACATCGCGTTGTCTTTCTCAAGCGACTCCGTGATGATGCCAAAGGATCCCTTGATGTTGTTCGCCTTGAGGTAGTCATGCACCTTCAGCCACCGATCCGACACCGGCTTCGCTCCCACACGCCGCGCGATGACATCATCGAGTTTCAGCAGGATGATTTGCTGCGCCTGAAGCCCTGATGCAAAGGACCCTAAAAGAACAGCAGCAGTGAAAAGAAGAGATCGGAGCATGGCAGGCAGAAGAGTGGCGGCGGGAAGCAAAACTGCAACAGCTCCCACTTCTTTCGTCAGCCTTTTTTACCTTTGATTTTCTCGCCCCGTGATTTAGCTGCGCCCATGATTGAAATCTTGCAAACTATTCCCGTGTTGCGCATTTACGACGAGGCCAGAGCCAGGGAGTTCTACTGCGGCTGGCTCGGTTGCACAGTGGATTTTGAGCATCGCTTTGAACCTGCGGCACCGCTCTACATGGGCGTCAGCCTCTTCGGCATGTCCTTCCATCTCTCCGAACATCACGGTGACGGCACGCCCGGCAGCCATGTCTTCATCCGCTGCAAAAATCTGCGCGCATGGCACGCTGACCTGCTCGCCAAAAAGTACGACTACAACCGCCCCAGCGTGGAAGATGCCTTCTGGGGTGGCATCTGTATGACGCTCATCGACCCCTTCTGCAACAAACTGATCTTCAGTGAGCAGGAGGCGACGTGAGTCGAAAGGGGATCATTGAGCAGCCTGCTTCAGCACGAAATCTACCAGCTCCTGACACTCGAAGAACGACGGCCCCACTTTGTGCCCTTCGCCAGGAACGAGCTTCACGCTGATCTGCCCGCCACCCATCGCATAACGCTCTTTTAGCAGCCCCGTGTTCAACTCATACGGCACCACCACATCGGAGTCGCCATGCACCACAAACATCGGCACCTTGTTCTCCAGCAGTCCCTTCAGATTATCCACCGGATTGAACTCACTTAGCTTGGCCACGAGCTCATTCTCCGGCATGCCAAAATCAGCCAGTGTCTGCGTCTTGGAATTCTTCAGCGGCCAGCTCGCCAGATTGCACACGGGATAGATGCCCACCCATGCGCACACCTTGTCAGGATTCCGAAACGCCCACGCCAGCGTCATCATTCCGCCACGGCTCTGCCCCAGCAGGATCGGTTTCGCCGAATAGCTTCGTTTGACCATCTCCTCATAAAACAGCGTGAACTTCGCCGTGCTCGCCGGTGCGCCGCGCACCTCCCCCAAATCGTAGCCCGCAATGCTGATCCCCGCTTTCATGAACGCCTCGAAATACATTTCCCGGCCAAAGAGCGAGACGCCGCCCAAAGTCGGCGCATACCACAGCCACGGCTTGCCCGCCGCGGGCTTGGGCGCTGCATACAGAAAAGCCTTGTGTTCGTCGACTTCAAAAACCTCTGCCGTTTTCGGCAGGACTTCCTGAGCTGTCAGTGACAGCGTGAGACAAGAAAGAAGAAGGAGCAGTTTCATAGGGTGAATGAATTTACGGCAGGGCTTTCAGCCACGCGAGATTGAAGACATAATGATTCTTGCTGGTGATCAGCTGCACTTTCCCATCCCGCGTTTGAGTGGCAGAAAGGTAGCCGCACGGCTCCGCCATCGTGTCACTCAGCACGCAGATGCCTCGGTCAATCATGTTGATGGACTGCTCCTTGCCTCCAGGCGTGATCAGACGCCGCACCGGCCATGTCTTGCCCTCATCAAAAGACACCGCTGCAAACATTCCATAGCCGGTGAACTCGCCTGCCTTCGATGTAAATTTCATGCCCTTCCTGTTTTTCCAGTCACGCCATTGATCGGTGAAACTGCACAGCAGGATGCCACCTTCCTTCAGGCGGATCATCGCTGCACGCTGCACGCTGCTGATGGCAGGAAACTCACTGGCGGCGTAGGTCCACGTTTTTCCCAGATCACTGCTG
>JAPLUN010000284.1 GCA_026397715.1 Verrucomicrobiota bacterium | reverse complement strand
ATGACACGGGTGGTGAGGCGCTCCCGGGTGGTCTCAAGCTGGTAGCGCTTGTTGGGATTGATGGCTTTGAGCTCTTCGAAGAGTGGGAGATCCCGCATGGCGAGGGGATTGCGGCCATTGACCTCGGTGACTTCGGTGATCTGGGGGCCGCGTGCGCCTTTGCACTGGACGCCGACGATCTGCATGCCTTCGCGGAGGCCGTATTTGCGGACGAACTCGGGGGCGATGAAGGCATCCTGCGGATGCTGGGCGAAGGACATCTCGCGGCGGCGGAGGAAGCCGTAGCCTTTGGGGGACATTTCGAGAATGCCATTGGCGGGCTCTGGCGGGCCGAGGGGTTTTTCGGGCTCGGGCTCGTAGTTGCGGCCGCCCTGAGGGGACTGCTGGGGGTTGCCGTTGTCGCGCTCGCGTTCACGGTTGCCGCCGTTGTCGCGATCACGATTGCCACCGCCATCGCGGTTGGCATTTGGGTTTGGCGTGTAGGGGGCACCGGAGCGGCGCTGGGCGTCGCGCTCGGCACGGCGCTGCTTCCAGCGTTCGAACTTGGCTTTGCGGCGCTCCTTGGCGGTCATGGGGCGTGGCTGGCCGTTTTCACCGATGACGGTGTAGCGGGGGAGGCCATTGGGCTCGGTGCCGGAGTTGTTGCCTTCGGCTTCGTCGTCGCCGTCAGAGTCTTCGGGGCCTTCCGCATTGGCGGCGGGTGCGCCGGGGGCTGGGGCGGCGGCTTGAGGTGCATCCGCAGGAGCGGAGGCTGCGACGGGTGCGGGAGCTTCGGCAGCGGGTGCAGGGGCTGTTTCCTGGACGATGGAGGCTGCGGCTTCGACGGGCGCAGGGGCTGCGGGCGCTTCGCTGATTTCAAGATTGAGCTCGGGAGCTTCGGCGGAGTCGGCCTTTTTCTTGGCGGTCTTGCGTGCAGGGGCTTTGGCCTTGGGCTTGGCGGCAGGAGGAGGGGGAGCTTCTTCGATGACGACTTCCACTGCGGGCTCGGCGGCAGGTGCGGCTTTGGCTTTTGTTTTGGCTGCTTTTTTCGCTGGAGGGGGCGGGGCTTCTTCCACAGCGATTTCCACGACGGGCTCGGCTTTGGCTTTGGCGACTTTTTTGACCGCTGCTTTTTTGGCCGGGGCTTTGCGCTTGGTTTTGGGAGCTTCGAGCTCGGCGGTGGATTCGTCAGACATATGCAGGAAAGGGGAGGGGATTAATCGAGCTGATCGGCAATGGCGTCGTCGATTTCAAAATTGGCGTGGACGTGATGTGCATCGTCGTAGCCGTCGAGGATGTCGTAGAGGCGGATCAGGGATTTCGCGGTGTCCACATCACTGATGGTGACGGTGGTCTGCGGCTGATAGATGAGCTTTTGCGAAGTGGAGGTGAGGCCTTTTTCGCGGAGGAGGCCATTGACCTGGAAGAGCTGATCGGTGGCGGTGTAGACGATCCATTCGTCGCCGTCTTCCTGGATGTCTTCGGCGCCGGCGTCGAGGGCGATCTCCATGATCTGGTCTTCGGTGGCGGCGGCTTTGTCGAGCCGGATTTCGCCACGGCGTGCGAACATGTAGGCGACGCTGCCGGAATCTGCGAAGGTGCCCTGGTTCTTGCCGAGGAGGACGCGGATGTCGTTGGCGCTGCGGTTGCGGTTGTCGGTGACGATTTCGATCATCATGGCGACGCCGCCGGGGGCGTAGGCTTCGTAGAGGATTTCTTCGATCTGCGCGCCGCCGAGCTCGCCGGTGCCTTTTTTGACGGCGCGGTCGATGTTGTCATTGGGCATGTTGGCCGCGCGTGCCGCCAGGACGGCGCTGCGCAGGCGGGCATTCATGTCAATACTGCCACCGCCGTGCTTGGCGGCCAGGGTGATTTCCTTCGACAGCTTGCTGAAGGCATTGCCGCGTTTGGCATCCGTGATGGCTTTGCCACGCTTGATTTTGGACCATTTATTGTGGCCTGCCATATTGAAGAGCGATGTCTGTAGGAATGCAGCGAACGGGTGCGGCCATGACAATGACGGCGGCCTTCCGTGCGGTGTGGTTTGGGGAAATGTAGGGGGAGAGAAGCGGCATTGCCGCGGTGAGTCTCTGCAGGAATGACGGCTACGCAGCGAGTGCGGAGTCGCGTTTCATCAGCGCGAGGGCCGGGGAAACTTCGGCAATCCTGCCGGGAACAACACCAAGTGTTCACCAAGTTGAGAGAACTTGGAACGGCGTGAAGTGTGCGGGATGCCGGGCCATGATGCAAGGGTTTTTTTAAGGGGCTGGGGAAAGTCGGTGAGTTTGGATGATCTGGGCCGCAAAGATGACGGGGGCAGGGGAGGAACGGATGCGGTGCATGGCCGCGGTGTGTGGCAAGTTTACTGCGATGACTGCGTTTTGAGGGATGTGCCTGCCCTCTGCAATCGCCATCGTCTGCTTCGCGTTTTCACCGCCTGTCTTGGTGTGCTGTGCCTGCTGATTTCTTCGTGCGCGGGGGGCGTGCCTGAATTGAGCGCGGAGGGAGTGAAGGCTTACAAGGAGGTGAAGAAGGCGGAGATGTTTTGCAATTCTGCCGTTGGCTATGCGGGATCGACTCCCGAGGTGGTGTGGGCGTTTCGAGATCTGCTGGCGGAAAAGAACGCGGATGCGGCCTTCAAGGCGCTGATGCAGGAGGCGACGATGCCGGGGCAGATGTACGCGCTGTGCGGGCTTTGGTTCACGAATCAAGCGGCGTTCAAAGCGCAGGTGACGCGGTATCATGCCATGAAGGGGAAGGTGAAAACGATGATCGGCTGCATCGTCGATGAAGAGGCGATTGCTGATCTGGTGGTGAGCAAGTATGCGACGCCGATCCGCTTGAACGGGCCCGAGGACACCTTGAAAGCATGGTGGGGGCGAAATCCCAATGGCTCGGGCTATTCCGACATCGCGGGCGGGTACTGGCCAAGCGAGCTGAAAGGGGAGAAGGGGGCGAGGCGGCCGGTGAAGCGGTTTATTATGAAGGAAAACCCCCAGCTTTGCTGGGGGACTCCCAGAGTTTGACAGTTCCGGGAGTCCCCGGATGGCTGGTGATGTGTGACGGCTCAAAGTTGCACAAAACCAAGCAATCCAATGGAACAACAAAGTCTAAATCATACGAAATGGGAATGTAAATATCACGTGGTGTTTATCCCGAAGTGTCGGCGCAAGGTGATCTACAAGGAACTGAGGCCGCATTTGGGAGAGGTGTTCAGATCGCTTACGGAGCAAAAGGAATGCCGGGTGGAGGAGGGGCATCTGATGCCGGATCACGTGCACATGCTGCTGAGCGTGCCGCCGAAGTATGCGGTGTCGCAGGTGGTGGGCTACATCAAGGGCAAGAGCGCGATTCATCTGGCGAGGACCTATGGCGGGCGACGACGCAAATTCGTGGGGCAGCACTTTTGGGCGAGGGGCTACTTCGTCTCAACGGTGGGGCGCGATGAGGCGGCGGTGCGAGCGTACATTAAGAACCAGGAGCAGGAGGATCGGCGTCTTGAGCAACTGGAGATGTTCAACGGGTCACAGTCGCCTTGAGGCGACGCCCAGCCCAAGTCAGCCGCTTTGAGCGGCTAACATATTATACCATAATCAGTTGAATACGGGTCTTTTATTCTCGATGCTCACGGTATGGCAAAGACCTTTCAACTCGGACGGCCAGAACTGGCCACGGAAGTCGAACGACGGCTGGCGCTTGGCGGCAGCCGCAGACACATGGAACGCCTTCAGGCCCTGCGCCTGGGTCTCGGGGGAGAGCACACGCTCGAAGAGATCGCCCAGGCGGTGGGCCGCGCACGCTCACGCATCATTGAATGGATGAAGACCGCACGCGAGGAAGGAATCGAAGCCCTGCTCGACAGACATCAGGGCCGTGGCCGCAAGCCGCAGGTCAGCGGCAAGGCGTTCCAAGGCCTGCGGCATGGACTGCGCCGGGGCCGCTGGAAGCGCGCCAAGGAGGCGGGTGAGTGGCTGCAGCAGCGTCACGGCATCACTCTGGGAGAAGGAGGCGTGCGCTACTGGTTAAAAAAAGCGGGGGAGTCCTGAAGCGCCCGCGCCGGACTCACACCCGCAAAGACGCGGAGCAAGCAGAGAAGTTCAAGACCACGCTGGCACGGCGGCTGTGCGAACTGCGTCTGCCCGAGGACAGAGCGGTCAGAGTGTGGGCCATTGACGAGCACCGTTACGGGCTCATCAGCCATCAGCGCCGCTGCTGGGGGCTGCGGCGGGTGCGGCCCCATGCCCCTTACCGAACCAAGTATGACTGGGGGTATCTCTCCAGCGCGCTGGAGATCGACGGCAAGGACGATGCAGTGTGCCTGTTTTTTCCCTGTGTGAGCAAGGATGTCAGTGCTTTGTTTTTGCGTGAACTGGCCGCCACCGACCCGCAGGCGGTGCACGTGATCATCCAGGACCAGGCCGGGTTCCACCTCAAAGCCCAGGATGAAGGGCTGCCGGAGAATGTGCGGCTGCTGCCGCTGCCTCCCTACTCTCCGGAGCTCAACCCGGTGGAGCGTGTGGGGGATCTGATCAGGGATGCCACAGGCAACCGCGTGTTCGGCAGTCTCAAGGAGATGGAGGCGGCCATTGAGAGGGAGATCAAGCCTCTGTGGAGCGAACCCCAGCGGGTGCGCTCCCTGGTTGGCGACGGCTGGATCCGCTCTCAAGTAAACGCTATCTCCGGCTGAGGAACAGACCCGTTTTTAACTGATTGTGGTAT
>JAPLUN010000199.1 GCA_026397715.1 Verrucomicrobiota bacterium | reverse complement strand
AGATCCAGCGCGGTGCGTGATTCCTGTCTGGCCTGCAGCGCCTGGGTGATGCGCAGCAGGTCTTCCAGCGCGGCGGATTTTGCCAGCCGGGTCCAGATCGCCAGCGCGGCATCACGCTGGCCGTTGCGGTGGAGGTAATGTGCCTGGGCTTCCTGCGCGGAGATGCTGGCGGGGAAACTCTCCACCAGACGCGCATACGCCAGTGCTGCTGGGCTGCCTGGCTTTGCGGGTGCCTCCTCCCAGTTTTCCAGCAGCCGTGCCGCACGCAGATGATCCGCCTCCGCGACGCCTGCCAGTTTGAGAAAACGCTCCAGCGTGGACAGTGCGGCGGCATCGTCCTTGGCACGATGCTGCAGGCTGGCCAGCCGCACTAGCATCTCTTTGTCCGCGGCATTCTGCTGTGTCAGCATCTGCGCTTGCTCGACTGCCTCCTTGATCAAATCGAGTGATTCAAGCAGGTCGAGAAATCCTTCCTGCAGATTGCGTCGTCCCGGATTCGACTGCAGCAAGGCACGTGCCTCTTTCAGTGCGGCATCATTCTGCCCGGTTTCACCGAGCAACTGCGTGTGCTGCCAGGCCAGCGCCACGCGCTGCGGGTGCTCCTTCACGAGGTCGGCCATGAATTTTTCAAACCCGGCCACATCATCGCTCATGCGAAACACGCGGCTGATACGGCCCAGCACATCGCCCTCCACCCACGAGTCGGAGCCGGTAGCCGCCAGAGTTTAACGCATGGTTTTCAGCGCTTCGTCGCGCCGCTCAGCCAGCAGCAGGATGTCCGTGAGCCGCAGCTGGCGCAATGTCCGCGCCACCGGATCACGTGAACGCTTGATCAAGGCCTGCGCAGTTTCGAGAGCGGCCTCATACTGGCCTTCATCCGTCAGCAGATCGATCAGCTCTTCGGACAGATCTTCATCCTCAGCGTGTGCGGCAGCCAGTTCTTTCCATGTGCGCAGCGCCTCCTCATTTTTGCCGAGACGCAGCAGCGCACGACCGCGCAGTTTGCCGATCTCCATCGTGGCGGCGGCATCCGGCTTCGCTTTCACGGCTTCATCGAGAGACTGCAAAGCGGCGGCAAAATCAAGCGCGCGCGCTTCCAGCCGTGAACGCTCTATCCATGCGGAAGTGTTGGCCGGATCAAGCTTCAACGCCGCTTCATAGGCCGTCAGCGCCGCACGATCATCACCCCGATGCGATTGAAAGACGGCAAGCAGCAGATGATCTGCCGCCGTGGCCGCAGGCAGTTTGGTCCGGGCTTCAAGAAAGGCACCGAGTTCCGTGGTTGAACTTTCCTCCAGCCACGCCGCATAGAAGCGCTCAAAGATCGTGCCTGGCTGCGGGCGCTTCAGGAGGATGTCCAGGTAACGCTGGGCGGGTGCAGGAACCACCACTGGCGGTGTTTGTGCGCTGACGCTGGTGACAAACAGCAGGAGGTAAAGTGCGATGCGTGGATGCATGGAGGGTGCTTAGTGGCCTGAAGGCGTGGTTGGCAGCAGTGGCAGGATGATTTTCGCCCATGGCTGGAGCTGAAAGAAATCGATGAGGAGCTTCTGCTGCTCACGCGTGGCTGCGGCGAATTCTTGGGCATGCGTCCTGGCAAAGGCGGTGATTTTTTCATCGGTGGCCTTGGTGCTGAGCAGGAGGAGCAGGTCGATGCCGAAGGTGCGCGGCTTGCGCTCGGCGAGGGCCGCGATGAGTGCCGTGTGGTTTTGAAGCTTCTCCTGCCATGCTTCGAGCAAGGTTTGCGGGTTGTCGGAATGGGGAACGGGCCAGGGATTGAAGGTGGCGAAGGGATCCAGCATGTGGAGGGTCTCGAGGAGTGGCAGGACACGTTCCGGCTTGTGCCGCAAGTGATGGAGGTCCATGACGTGGGTCAGCGCACGCTGCATCCAGACGGGGTTTCTGGCCGCGCCGCATTCGGTGGCGCGTTGCATGATGTCATCAAAGAGCTCCGGAGTGAGCGCGGCAAACTGCAGCCATTGGGCGACTCCTGTGAGGTGTGGCGGCTGCAATTTGCCCCTGCTCTGGGCGAGGATTTCCTCTGTGGCCATGATTTTGCTGACATGGTCCAGCACCTCAAGTGCGCGTGCTTTGTTCACGGGAGCGAGACGGTCTATGAGCTGTTGGCCACGCTGCATGAGTTCATAGCTGTTGCAGCGTGCCTGTTTCAGATTGATGAGGCGAAGGAATTCTGCCACCGCTGAGTCAAGCTGACGGGAATCCGCCTCGACAAGCGGCTGAAGGGAGGCCTGAAGCCTGGGGTCTGCCTCGATGCGAGACTTCAGATCCGGCAGGCGGGCATGGAACAAAGCGAGGAGGGCTGGGGCACACTGAGGAGCAATGCGGGTGAAGTCGTGGTGATGCTGGCGGATGAAGTCGAAAATGCGCGAGTTATCCGGACGATGGGGCTCGTCGTAAAAACTCAGCAGACCCGGTTCATCTGCGGGACCACGATGCAGAAATGCCTGAAGCAATCGCGTGCCAAAAGTGGCGGGCTGCCTGTCGAGCCATCGGTTGATTTTTTCACAGGCCACGCACTCATGCTCCAGGCTGTTGATGATGCGTGCGAGGAGCGTGGGCTCAAAAGGATCGTCCACGCGCAGGTCGCGGAAGGCAGCGGCCTCAGCGGTGAAAGGGGTGTCCTGAAACACATAGAGCTGGGTGTCCGGATTTTTGAGAGCCTCATCAAACAGAAAGCTGTACTTGCTGCACCAGCCGAGGGACTGATCAAGGCCGTCATCTTCGGCAAGCGTGAGCGAGGTGCCAAGCAGGGGAGGCACCTGAGCCAGAGACATGATGAGAAGACTGGAAGGAGTGTCGGACGACCCTATTCCTATGGCCGCTTGCTGAGGTCCGCCAGCATGCATCAATTTCAAGGCATGATGCGCAACAGCCGTGGAGCGCGCCTGATCAATGACCACGAATTTGAGAAGAAACTGAATGAGGCTTTCAGGCTGGCTTTGGTTATGATTGAATTCCTCCCAGGTTTTGCTGGCGAGCATGGCGTTCGCCTGCAGGCGCAGACCATCGGCCCCGGCACGCAGGATGGGAGCCACGGCGCGCATGAAAGCTTCATCCGCGATTTCAAGTTTGGGGAAAGCCGGCAGATGGCGTGACAGGAAGTCTCCCAGATTTTGACGTTCGTCCGGAGGCAGGGCGGCGATGGCGGCCGCATCGCGGACGAGCACGAGGTGGAAAGCGGCCTGGCTGAGATCGCGGGAGGAAGTGGGGTCCACGGACTGGAGCTGCACCGGTTTGCCCTCGAGTGAGAGGGTGGTGACGCCAGCACGCACGAGCATGGCCTGCAGCAAGTGGGAGGGCAGGCCGGCGGAGGGCTCCGCGCCGATCTGTGCGATGGTGGCTTGAACGACTTCATCTTTCTGCTGATCGCGGAAATGCGCGGCGAGAGAAGTCATCAAAGCCTGGTGTTTGATCTGGGCGCTGGCAAAGGGGGACCGCCCGGCCGCAGAGGGCAGGAAACCCAGCGCACGCGAGATGTGCATGAAGTCTGCGGGAGTCTGAAGGCGGGCCGTAAACGCGGTGGGGTCAATGTCGTCCAGCCATGCAAGGGAGTAGGACATGCCATCCTCCATGGCCATCTCCAATGCGGCGAAGCAGCCGTGTCCGTCGCGAACGAGGTGCCGCAGCCAGTTCTGGTATTGCAGCGCGGTGCGTTCCGCTGAGGTGTGCCTGGCCGTGCTGCCAAGCTGTTCCTTATCATGGATTTTCGCCATGACCTGCCGCCGGACGGAGGCATCCGGGCTGACCAGGACATTCCGCATCCGGCGAATGAAACGAGGCAATGACTCAGGCTCACGGTGAATGAGCGCATGCACATAAGCGTCGAGGACATTCTCATAAATGTTCGGCAGAAGGAGCGGGTAGACACTCGGTTGAAGGAATGTGCGGTACTCGATGAAAAGGTCGTCCAACGGCGCGGTGATTTGGCGGGCCTGCCAGAGACGGACGATCTCACGGGCCATGCCGCGCGGACCGAAGGAATTGGCGTGGCGGGACCAGGGCCGGAGCCAATTCGCGGCGGCAGCTGGGAACTCCTCATCGCTGGACATGAGCAGGGAGGCATAGCCACGGCAGAAGTCGAGCATTGTCCGGCCTTCCGCTTTGAGGATGGCGGGGAAGACGACCTCATCGAGCGCACGGACATCGCCACGCTGCGCGGCACTCCAGGTGGCAAAGATCGCGGGATCCGGCAAGGCGGTCAGTTCGCTGCTTTGAAAGCTGACGTTGATGTCGGCAATCATGTTCGTGGAAGTCCGCTGACTTTTAAGCTGGCGGCGCACCTGCGGACTGGTTTGAGCGGACAAGATTTGCAGGGCGAGTTTTTCAACATCCTCAACATTGCGGCCATCGAGCATGGCCAGACCTGCAAGCGGACTGAATCCCCGGGGGGCGAGCGCAGGAACGAAGGTCAGCGCATGGCACAATGCGTCATGGGCGAGGCGCTGCTCATGGCGTGCCCTGCGTGCGTCCTCACTGAGCAGAAGCATGCCTGCGTCGTCGAATTCCCAATTCGGCCGGTTATTTTTCGAAGCGCTGTCCTTGGATACAATCTCCCACAAGCCCGGGTAGTCCTGGCCAGGCATTTGAATCTGAGCGAGCACTGCATCGATGGCAGGCGAGCATCTTGCAGGCATGAGGCCTGTGGGATCGATGTTTTTGAGCCATTGAGTCACGAGGCGTGCATGGGCGATGACCCTGGCCGTGGCTTCATTGCCGTAGGAACGCTGTTGAGTGAGTTCAAGAATCACATCTGGCTGCTGGGGCGCTGGCAGAGCCAGCCAGTGCTGCAAGGCAGATGTGCCATCCGTCTCGGCAAGCAGCAGAACAAGGCGAAGACGTGCTACATGTACCTGAGGATTGGCTGCCAGTACGGCGGTGTATTCAGAGATGGCATGAGCAAGCAGCTCCTCTGAGGAGAGCGTGCGGTCGCCATCGTTGTTTGGAAAAACAAGATTGCCGTCATGCAGCAGCGCGAGCGTGGCGGCGTAATCCAGACGCTGCTGCCAGCCCGTGGCGGCGGCGTTCTTGATGCTGAGAAGCAGTTGCGCGCGCAGATTCTGGACTTCCAGCCGCGACAGAAGCTGCCGCAGTTCTTCCGCCATCTGCGTTGACTGCTGCTGGACGGGCTTGTGCCAGTCGGCGATAAAAAGGCGCATGAGGCGGCGTGCTTCATTGAGCGCGCCGGAGGAATTGTTCTGCATGAAGAGGCGCTCCAGTGCATCGAGTCCGTCTCCAGACCTTCTTTGCAGCAGCGCGCGCGCATAGGGATTGAGGATGGCGGCGGTTGATTGCGCCATGATGGGGACGGAGGCGTTGGGGAGTGATTGCCGGACTTTTCCCGCCTCGGCCTCCATGAGGTTTTGTTCCATCAGGAGGGCGAGGCTTTCCTTTTCCCCGCGAGTGGTGGCAAGCTGGAGCGCGAACTCCAGGGTGGAGCGGATGATGGCAGGCGCCTGCGCGGCACCTTCTCCTTCTTGCGCTTCAGCGAGCTTCTGCGCATTGAAGAGAATGGCGTTCACTGTCTGCAAACGTACCGCATTTAAAGTGGTGAGTTTTTGTGCCTGCTGGAAATGAGCAATGGCAGCCGCATGCTGGCTGGTCTCCTGGCAGATCCATCCAGCGGTGAGGAAATCATCCGCCGTGGCGGCGGGGGTGCTCAGGCGGGGCTGCAGCTCTTCCAGCAATGAGGTGCTCTTTTCGCATATCATGCTGAGCATGAACTTGAGCGGAGGGTCGGAAATGGCGGCAAGCCGCGGCAGCATGGCGGCCTGAAGGTCGGCGGTCCAGCGGCTTAGCTCGTCGTCGTTGTTGGAGCGGCGGCGTATGCCATCGAGGAAATCAGCGAGGAGCGGGGTAATGAAAGGTGGCAGGTGAACGGAGGCGGGGAGAGGCAAGGGCTGCGCTGTGAAGCCATTCAGCTGAGGTAGCAAGGCTTGATGCCGTGAGGAAACAGTGGGTGCATTGGGCTGCCCAGCGAGGAGGATCATGTGCTGCAGGCATTCGAAGACGCCATCCCACGCATGGGCGTCGATGAGGGTGATCCAAAGTCTATCCAGATCCTCCAACTGGCTGCTGTCCATGGCGAGCATCCAGCGGCGCAGGATGACAGTGATGGCCTGCGATTGCGCCGGGGTGATGGCGACCGAGGGAAGGGCTTCGGCTGCATGAGAAGTCCCATCCTGGCTGGAGAGCAGGTATCTCAGAGTGGACCACTCGTTGCTTTGGGAGCGTGGCAGGGGCTCGCAAAGGTCAATGATGCGCTGCACCCATATGGCGGCAGCGGCTTCTGATTCGGCATCCACGAGTGCGCTGTAGGCGGCCTGGAGTGTCAAAGGAATGCTGCTGCCTTTGAACATCTCAAAGCAGCGCTGGTTTGCGGCGGTGCGGGGCGCTGGATCATCAGCGGTTGTGTGATCGAGAAGCCATGCTGCATGCAATGCAGCATCCTGTGGATGTGCGTTGAGAATGTCCGCAGTGACCTCGAAATCGGAGGACTGGAGGGCGAGCTCCATGAGCAGCGGGGCGTGATCGACACCTTCACGCTGCAACTGGCGCAGCAGCCGCTGCTTTTCATCCTGCTGCCAGGCGCTGCTGATCTGCAGCACGTGGGCCAGGGCGTAGGTGGGGGATTGGATGACGTTTGAAGGGAGAAGGATCGGAACGCCGGAGCCGTGAGGCAGGCGCGAGTTGATTCTCGCGGTGCGGTAAAAATAAGAGTCGCGTGCAATTTCTGGCAGTGAAAGCCAGTCTGCTGTGCCTGGCGGGAGGTCCTGCGCGGTGATGGTGGTGAGGGTAGGCAGAGCCTGGCTTTGCTGATGATGCTGGTGCTGCGGGATGTGAACGGGCGCCGGAGGGACTGGCAGTTCCTCATGCATGGCCAGCACCTGCATGAAAGCCTGCACGGCTGCAGGCTCGCGGCCGGCCTCCTCCAATGCCACGGCATGGAGATAGTGCAGGCGGTAGTCCTTGGGATATTTTTCCAGCAGGGTGTCGAGAAAGAGGATGACGCGTTCCCACTCATCCCTGGCAGCCATCACGTTGGCGATCTGCTCGATTTCGCGTGGATCCATCGTGGTGCTGCCGACCAGTTCGAAGAGCATGCGGTAACCGGCATCGGGATCGCCGTTTTCAATCTGCAGACGGGCGATGCGCTCGCGGGTGCGGGTGGTCTTGTCGAGCTTTGTGGCGCTTTCAAGCGTGCGCAGTGCCTCGGTGTAGAGGCCCACATCTTCTTCGCTACGGGCGATCTCAAGGAGGAGGGAGAGATCCTGCGGGCGGAGACGCGAAGCTTCGTAGAGGCAGCGGCGGCGTTCTTCGTCGTTGTCAGTCGCGCGGTGGATTTCCGCGAGGGCGAGCCAGGGGTAGGCGGAGACGCGGTTCTGCTTCTGACGCTGCTCAAAGTTTTGAATCAGGTTCGCAAGTCCGTCGTGACTCCGTGCAGCGAGCGCCAGCGTGGAGAGCTGCCGGAGACGCGATGCGGTGTCCGTGGTCTTTTCGTAGATGGCGAGGTAGATACGTTCGGCTTCTGCGGCCTGGCCGACATTGAGGCAAGCCGCCGCACAGGCGGTTGCGACCTCAGTCGCATCCGGAAATTTGCGCAGTGCGAGGCGCAGAACTTTGAGGGATGCCTCCGGGCGAAACAGTTCTTCGAGGACGCGGGCTTCAGTCAGCCAGGGCTGGACGGCGCTGGGGGAAAAGGTTTTCCATTCGGCGATGTATTTGAGCGCCTGCTCTGGCTGGATGGCGCGGCGGTAAAGATCGACCAGTCGCTGCAGGCTGCTGCTGGTGCGGCCGCCGGGAAGTTCAAGCGTGCGCTGAAGCGTCTGAGCGGCTTTGGGCCAGTCCGCGTGAGCCTGGTAGGTTTGCGAGAGCTGATGGAGTGCGATCAGGGCGTGCTCGGCAGGAGCCGCATTGAGCAGCTTTTCTGCTTCAGAGGTCTGGCCGTCGAGGTCAAGCAGGGCGGCG
>JAPLUN010000524.1 GCA_026397715.1 Verrucomicrobiota bacterium | reverse complement strand
CACGAATACGAAAACCACGCCGGTCATTTGCATACCCTCTTTGCGGGTAGGCCAGACCACTCTCTTGGCTTCATTAACGGAGTCTTTGGCAAACCCAACGAACCGCTTACCGGTTTGGGAGAGAAGGAAACTGGCAACAGCCAGACCCACACCAAGCAGAACCACGCCAAGGCGAATAAAGAAGTCTTCTGCGGACAACACTTGGTACGCAATAGCACCACCGATCGCAAAAGCGACCGCCAGCACAAGCATCAGCTTGTCTTGCCCAGTGGAGATTGTTTGAATGTCGTTCTGCGCCATATTCTTAAAATGTAAGCCGCCGCTGAAGTTATTCAGCGGCGGCAATCCTACCAAATTTGGCAGGGCAAGAGGGAATCGAACCCACAACCTTCGGTTTTGGAGACCGACGCTCTGCCAATTGAGCTATTGCCCTAAAAAACCCGAATGATTACTTGGTGATTTTGGCAACTACGCCAGCACCTACCGTACGGCCACCTTCGCGAATCGCGAAACGCAGACCTTCTTCCATCGCGATTGGCGCAATCAATTCAACATTGATTGACACGTTGTCGCCTGGCAGAACCATTTCCTTGCCTTCTGGCAGGCTGATCGAGCCTGTCACGTCGGTTGTACGGAAGTAGAACTGAGGACGGTAGTTGTTGAAGAATGGAGTATGACGTCCGCCTTCTTCTTTGCTCAACACGTAGATTTCGGCGCTGAAGCCAGTGTGTGGCTTGATTGAACCGGGCTTGGCCAATACCTGGCCACGCTCCACGTCTTCACGCTTGGTACCACGCAGCAACACGCCCACGTTGTCACCAGCCTGACCTTGATCCAGCAACTTGCGGAACATTTCAACACCGGTACAAATGGTCTTGACTGTGTCCTTGATACCCACGATTTCGATTTCTTCGCCGACTTTAACCACACCACGCTCAATACGGCCAGTTACCACTGTACCGCGACCGGAGATGGAGAACACGTCTTCGATTGGCATCAGGAAGGTGCCGTCTACTGCGCGCTCTGGTGTAGGAATGTAGGTATCCAAGGCTTCGGCCAGACGCTTGATCGCGCCTTCGCCCAAATCGCCTGTGTCGCCTTCCAGGGCCAGCTTGGCTGAACCTTTCACGATTGGCACGTCGTCGCCTGGGAAGTCGTACTTGGACAGTAGCTCGCGCACTTCCATTTCAACCAGTTCCAGCAACTCTTCGTCATCCACCATGTCGCACTTGTTCAGGAACACGATGATGTAAGGCACGCCAACCTGGCGGGCCAACAAGATGTGCTCACGTGTCTGTGGCATGGGGCCGTCAGCGGCTGAACACACCAAGATTGCGCCGTCCATCTGCGCTGCACCGGTAATCATGTTCTTTACATAGTCAGCGTGGCCTGGGCAATCCACGTGTGCGTAGTGACGTGTTTCTGTCTCGTACTCAACGTGTGCTGTGTTAATTGTAATGCCGCGCGCCTTTTCTTCCGGTGCCGCATCAATCTGGTCGTAGCCCTTGGCTTCACCGTGACCGCTCAAACGAGCCAACACTGTTGTGATCGCCGCTGTCAATGTTGTCTTGCCATGGTCCACGTGACCAATCGTTCCAACGTTTACGTGTGGCTTCTTACGCTCAAACTTTTCTTTTGCCATTGCAAATACCTCTTTT
>JAPLUN010000248.1 GCA_026397715.1 Verrucomicrobiota bacterium | reverse complement strand
TGGATGCTGGATGCTGGATGCTGGATGCGCGTGGGTGGAGAATAGTACGGATAGGTCGTATAGGGCCTATGGGGCTGATGCTGGGGCGCGGATGAGCAGGATAAAGTGCCACTTCCTCTGTCGCCGAGCCAGCCTCAGCCCAAGGTCGCGCACCGCTGACGCAAGAACTCCCGAACCGCCGATAATTCGCTCAGACCGATGGCCATTTGATACGCCGCGCGCGCTTCGTCCGTGCGATGCAGTCGAGCCAGGAAGTCGGCGCGCGCCGCCCACCAAGGTTGATGGGATTGCGCGCGTTCCTTGGGTGCCGCCTCCAGCATTTCCAGTCCAAAGGACGCTCCATGCACATGGCTCTGTGCAATGGCGTGTCCGACCTGGGCACCGAGCGCGGACGTGTGTGCCAGCAGCCCGTGATACAAACAGGCAATCGCAGGCCAGTTCGTGTACCCGGACAACCGGCGGCTCGCATGCACGGACTGGATGGCTGCTTCGAGTTGATAGCGCCCCAGTCGTTGATGTTGCGATGCGAGATGAAGATGCTGCTCGGCCTCTTCTTGCAGCGCGGCCTGCCAGCGCTGCACCTCTTGCTCTGGCAAAGGAATGTAGCGCCCATCGGCCCACTGCGCGGCATGGCGGGCCTCGCAGTGCAGGCACAGGGCCAGCAAGCCGTGCGCCTCGGGTTCTTCGGGCAGCAATGTCACGAGCAGACGCGCCAGGCTGATCGCTTCCGTGGTCAGATCGCGGGAGTCATCAGCCGGGTCGCCACGTCCCAACGTATAGGCGGCGTAAATGGCGGCCAGCACCGATTCGACACGCTCAGTCCAATGCTCCACCGAGGGCACGGCAAAGCGGATGCCCAGCTCCTTGATGCGCGCCTTCGCACGCACCAGCCGCTGGCTCATCGTGGCGGGCGAAATGAGATACGCGCTGGCGATCCGCTCCGCATCGAGGCCCAGCACCACTTGCAACATGAGGGGGGCGCGCACAGCCTCATTAATCGCAGGATGGGTGCAAACAAAGAGCAGCGGCAGCCGCTCATCTTGCGCCGCAGGCATTGCTGGGGATTCCAACGCCGCACGCACCTCGTCTGCGTGCTTCTCACGCGTAGCATCGCGCCGCTGCGCATCGATGAGCCGGCGCTTCGCTGCGGTGATCAGCCAAGCCACCGGCTCCTGGGGCACGCCCTCCTCAGGCCACTGCCGCAGAGCGGCCAGCAGCCCCTCGCTCAGCGCATCCTCCGCCGCCGCGATGTCACCTCCTGCGCGCGGGGCCAGCCAGGCCAGGGCCTGACCATAGGACTCGCGCATAAAAGATTCGATCGCAGCGTGGATGGGCATGATTTCGGGCTAGGGATGCTACATCGGCGGCAGCACTGGGCGGACCTCCGTGTGGCCGACACTGGACGCTGGCGAACGAGCCGCCCATTCCAGCGCCACGTCCAGATCAGGCACCTCAATCACGAAGAAGCCACCGAGGATGTCCTTGGACTCCGCATACGGCCCATCCTGGACCACGCGCTTGCCATCGCGCATCATCACTGTGGTCGTCATCGTGGGTGGCATCAGACCTTCGCCGCTGACCATGATGCCCGATTGAGCCAAGGCGGTGACATAAGCCCCCCAAGCGCCCCAGTAAGCCTGGGCAGCGGGCGTGGTGGGGTCCTGGGGGATGGCGGTGGCGGGTTCATTGAAGAGGAGCACGTATTTCATCGGTGGATTTCGGTTTGAGTTTTACTTGTCAGGTGTGCGACAGAAGCGTCGTCACATCCAGTTGTCGGGCGTGGCGCATGGATTTCGACAAACGGGCCATTTTTTTTTGAGAACATGCAGTTCCAGCGTGTTTCCGATGCCGCCGCTTTCGCCTCAGCCAAGGCTGGGTTCAATCTCGAAAGATAAGATGCCAGGCAAATTGTAGAATAAGAGAATTCAAAGGATAGATTTACAATACGCCTGATGGATCTGCGCACCTCCGTCCTTGGCGCGCGCAAGTGGCGGTAGAGGGAGGCCGGTATTCATGCGTAGCGGTCCCATCATCTTCGTTCCGCGCAAACCGTCAGCCTCTCACCTGCAGGCATGCCGCTCTCCTCAGCGACCTCAACCCGCTTGCCCGCACCCTTCTCAAAACACGCGCCTTGGCCATCGTAGGCAACGGTTAATCATGATGTTGAAAATGAGATGTTTGTGCATCATGGCATTACAAAATGCCTGGCATCTTTTCTGAGGCGGAGATGGCCGAAGCGTGGACAACCAGACAAAAGACGCGAACTTCAAGAAATTAAAAAGCCGAACAAAACGGATGCAGGCAACGGCTCGAAGGCTATCTGTCGTGTCAGCAATGTCTTGCGCTCGCCGTCGCCTGATCCGAAGTGTTCGCCAAGAAACAGAGCCCATCGTCATGACCGAGGAAACTACGACCATCATCGTCCTTGCTGCCCCGCTGGCGTTATCTTGTGTTATCGCAGCCCTGTTTAAGAGGGCTTGCGCCCTGACTGCACTGGCTTGGGCTGCTTTGATCGCTTTGATTTGGGCGACATCTGTTCCATATGCGGCTTTCTCGCTCACCATGATTGTAAGCTTCATGATGCTGGTCGGATTTGTTATCGGGCACCTTTTCCGAAGTGCCAGAGTGAGGCATAGACCATGAACCTGGCGACCCAAGTCCGCCTTGATGGATGCGATTGCAGAGGCCGATAACTAACTCAGGAAAAAGATGCCAGGCATTTAGTTTATTGAGCGCACCCATTTTCCGTCCTTTTTTCACTCCATGAAACCCGCTCACCCCCTGATCCCCAACTCCTCCTGCTCGAAGGGGGGCTTGTGGGTGTGAATGCGAAAACGGGGTTGTATCCAGGCGCGCGATCCTGACCGGGTGTCTTGGATGCGTTGCGGTTCTTCTCCGCGCGGATGTTTGGCGGAGTGGATTGATCGAGGACGAGTAGGAGTCGAGCCACTCAAAGCATCTCCACAACCACGGCGCTGGCGTTGTCGCGGCCGGATTCGGCGACGGCGTATTCGACGATGGTTTTGGCGTCGTCTTTGGCGAGCATGTCGGCGATGCGGTGGTCCCAGATGCCGTCGATGACGCCGTCGGTGCAGAAGAGGAAGCGATCACCGGGCTCGCAGCCGACGGAGCCGATGTGGGGATCGATGTTCTGGCGTCCGGCGCCGAGGACTTGCATGAGGACGCTCTTGCGCGGGTGGGTGCGTGCCTGGCGCTCATTGAGCTCGCCTTTGCGGCGGAGCCAGCCGACGTAGCTGTGATCATGCGTGAGCTGCTTGAGGGGGCCGGCTTTGGGGAGGTAGTAGATGCGGCTGTCGCCGACGTGGGCGAAGTGGAGCCAGCCGGGGGTGAACCAGCCGAGGCTGAGGGTGGCGCCCATGCCGCGGCATTCTTCGTAGTAGCGGCCGAGTTTGATGAGCTCGCCGTGGATGCGGCTGATGAGCTCCTGCAACACATCGCCGTGGCCGATGGAGAAGTGCTGGGCGGACTGCTTGAAGCTCTTTGGCAAAAGCTGGGTGATTTTTTCGGCGGCGATCTTGCTGGCGAATTCGCCGGACTTGGCGCCGCCCATGCCATCGCTGACGGCAAAGACGAAGTCCCCGCTGTCGAGGGTGGCTTCGCCGACTTTGCCGAGGTAGCGGACTTCGTGGGCGTCAAAATTGAGGCACAGGAAGGTGTCTTCGTTGTTGGTGCGCACGCGTCCGGGATGGGTCATGCCGGACCAGCGGAGGTGGGTGGGTGGTTGGTTGGGGTTGGGATCGCTCATGCAGCTGGCTTCGGCGGCTCGTCGAGGATGGTTGCGAGCTCGAAATCGATGAGGCAAAACCTGCCGTCCGTGTTGCGGTAGGTGATGTTGCGGGCGAAGGCGTCGTCATGGCGGACGCCGTAGTCACGTTCCAGGTCGCCGAAGAGTTCCT
>JAPLUN010000241.1 GCA_026397715.1 Verrucomicrobiota bacterium | reverse complement strand
CGCCGGAGATCGCAGACAAGGTGCTGGCACTGGGGGAAGGCACCCGCGTCATGGTCCTCTCCCCCCAGCCACCGGCCAGCAGTGCGGACACGCGAACCCTGTTTGAAAAGCTCAAGCGCCAGGGCTTCGTGCGCGTGCGGCTCAACGACACCGTGGTGGAGCTGGAGGATTCCCTCAAGCTGGAGGACGCAGAAACGCAGCAGGTGCAGATCGTCATCGACCGACTCGTGGTGCGTGCGGACTCCCGCCAGCGCCTCATGGAGGCCATCGAAAGCTCCCTGCACTGGAACGAACGCGAGGTGCAGTTCCTGGTGAATCTGGACGGCAGCGAGGAAATCCTCAGCTACACCACCGCCTTTGCCAATCCCCGCACCGGCTACGTCATCGAGCGCCTCACGCCCCAGCATTTCTCATTCAACACCCACCTCGGTGCCTGCCCCGTCTGCGAAGGCACCGGTACCACGCCCACGCCAGATCCCACTCTGCTGGTGCCGGACGAGTCCAAATCGTTGAACGATGGCGCGATCAAAGCCTGGTGGGCACGCCACCCGAAGGTGAAGCAGATTTTCAATCAAAGCATCGAGGCCCTGGCCAAGCACTTCGGCGCCGCGATGGACGTGCCGTTTCAAGACCTCCCGCAGGAATTCAAACACGCGCTGTTCCATGGCACCGGCGCTGCGCCCATCACCACCGGCTGGAAAAAGACCGAGAACAAACGCAGCGTCGCCAAGCCCTTCGAAGGCCTGCTGCCTGAAATCGCCCGCATGTATCAAAACGCCGAAAGCGATGTCCTCCGCGCGGCGCTCTCTCGACTGATGAATCCACAGCCCTGCACGACCTGCGGAGGCATGCGTTTGAAGCCGGAATCGCTGGCGGTCAAGCTGCGTGCTCAGGACAAAGACCTGAACATCCACGATTTCACCGCGCTGCAAACCCGCGACGCCTTGCTGTGGATGCGTGAGCTGGAAGTCACCGAGCAACAGAAGGCGTATGTCGGCGAACTGCAGCGCGAGATCTCCAAACGCATCGAGTTCCTCGAACAGGTCGGCCTCGGCTACCTCGCTCTGAATCGTGAGAGCGGAACTCTCTCCGGCGGCGAGATGCAGCGCATCCGCCTCGCTTCCCAAATCGGGGCCGGACTCGCCGGTGTGCTCTACGTGCTGGACGAGCCCAGCATCGGCCTGCATCCCAGCGACAACGAGCGCCTCATCCAGACCCTCCTGCGCCTGCGCGATCTCGGCAATACCGTACTCGTGGTGGAGCATGACGAGGCCACCATGCGCGCCGCAGATTACATCATCGAACTCGGTCCCGGAGCCGGACAACTCGGCGGTAAAATCACCGCTCAGGGCAACCCCGCAGAGATCGCCGCGAATCCAAATTCCATCACCGGCGGCTACTTGAGCGGCAAAGTTCGCATCGAAGCGAAAGCATTGCCCCAAACCCTGCTCACAGAGTCCCTGGGACCGCGCTCCAAGCACTCTCTCACCATTCACGGTGCAACCGAGCACAACCTGCGCAATGTCACCGCCGCCTTCCCGCTCGGCAGCTTTACCTGCGTCACCGGCCCCTCCGGCAGTGGCAAATCGACCCTCGTCGATGACATCCTCATGCGCGCACTGCGCCGCCACTTTTACGACGCCAAGGACATCCCCGGCACGCACGAAAAAATCACCGGTCTCGAACATCTCGACAAAGTCGTCGTCATCGATCAGTCGCCCATCGGCCGCAGCCCGCGCTCCAATCCCGCCACCTACACCGGCGCGTTTGGCCCCATCCGCGAACTTTTCGCACAGCTCCCACTGGCCCGCATGCGCGGCTACGATGCCGGGCGCTTCAGCTTCAACACTCCCGGCGGCCGCTGTGAAAAATGCGAAGGCGATGGCGTCATCAAGATCGACATGCACTTCCTCGCCGACGTTTATGTCACCTGCGAATCCTGCAAAGGTCGCCGCTACGGCGCAGAAACACTCGAAATCACCTTCAAAGGCAAGAACATCGCCGACGTGCTCGACATGACCGTCAGCGAAGCCGTGCGCTTCTTTGACCGCAGCACCAGCATCGGCCCCAAACTGCGCACGCTGGAAGAAACCGGCCTAGGCTACATCCGCCTCGGCCAGAGCGGAGCGTCCCTCTCCGGCGGTGAGGCGCAGCGCATCAAGCTCAGTGCCGAACTCGCCAAACGCAGCACCGGCCGCACCCTCTACGTCCTCGACGAACCCACCACCGGCCTCCACAGCGCCGACATTCAAACTCTCCTCGGTGTCCTCCTCCGTCTGCGCGACGCCGGCAACACCCTCATCGTCATCGAACACCACATCGACGTCATCCGCTGCGCCGACTGGATCATCGACCTCGGCCCCGGCGGCGGCACCGAAGGTGGCTACATTTTAGCTTCTGGAACACCCAAGCAGGTGGCCGCCAATGAGAAGAGTGTGACCGGGAAGTTTTTGAGACGCGAGGAGTGATGCAGGCACTCTTGCCTGCAACGAACGTCCCATGTCTCTCTCCTGCGGGCAGGAGTGCCCGCATCACTTCAAAACCCTCACCAGCGGCTTGCCCATGCACACCGGCGGCTCCTGAATCCCTAGCCCCGCTGAAAGCGTCGGCGCAAGATCAGTAATGCTGAACTCATCCGCATAGCGTCCCGCCTTGAACGGCGCGCCGTAGAAAATGATGGGAATGTGCGTGTCATACGAGAAAGGCGAACCATGCGTCGTCCCCGTCGCAGCCTTCCCCGTGCCCGCGATCAGCCAGGGCTTGAGAATCAGCACCGCATCGCCGCTGCGCTCGCCATTGAACCCATTGGCAATGCGCTGGCCAATAACTCCCGGAGCCCTGCCATCCAGCAGTTGCTCACGGCCATACACGGCATGAAATACGCCCGTGGAAAGCGCCCACTCATGAATGAAAGCGGTCAGCGTCTCGGGAGCCAGTTTCTTCTCGTCCAAGACAGCATGGTCATAATACAAGTTCCCTTCCACCAGACGAGGCTTCAGACTACCCTTGGCAGACAGAAAATAGCGCCCCGGCCCGAAGCGCGCCTCCACCTTGGTCTGCAGCTCTCCGAGCATGTCCACCACGCTTGGGCGGCCACCATCCAGCCCCTGCTCCTTCGCATTTTCAGGTGTCGGTGCCACGCCATGGTCGGCGGTCAGCACCATCACCACGTTGGCCAGCCCCACCTTTTTGTCGAGGTAAGCAAAAAGCTCCTTCAACTGCCGGTCCAGCCTCAAAGTGATGTCCTGCACTTCCTGCGAATAGGGTCCAAACTTGTGGCCGCAGTAGTCGATGGAGGAAAACGAAACACAGAGCAAATCGGGCTTGGTCCCCTGCCCCAGTTTCTCCCCTTCGATGGCCGCTTTCGCGAACTCAGCCAGGAGCTGATTGCCAAAGGGCGTGGAGAGGATCGGCTCATAACCTTCCGCCTCTTCCTTGATCACCTTGTGAGGAAAGGTGCTGGTCGTTTCACCGGCCAGATGGGATTCGCCCGCGGCCGTATCCGGCATGGGATACTGCTTCTCATCCAGCAGCCGGTCCCAGGTCTGTCCCACAAAGGCATCCGGCCTCTTGCTGTCGTTAAAAGTCTTCACCCAGGCCGGCAGCTCCTTCTGATAGTAGCTGCTGGTGATGAAATTCCCCGTGGCCGACTCAAACCAGTAGGCGCCCGTGGGCTTCTTCCCGGCTGGCAGGATGGCCCCGCGATCCTTGACGGACATACTGACCACCTTGGAGCCCCAGTGCAGCCGCATTTGATCCGCCACAGTGGCACCTATGAAATTGCGCGGAGACATCTTGCCCGCCTTCGCATCTGGCTGAGTGCCCACGCCCGTCACGCTGGGATCCTCCACGCAGTACATCATGGCACCGCTGCGCTTGTCAAACCAGTCATTGCCGATGACCCCGTGCATCATCGGGGAGCTGCCGCTGAAGAAGCTCGCATGCCCCGGTGCGGTGACGGTGGGATAATAGTTGTACTGGGCGAAGGTCATGAAGGCGCCCTTGTCTGTGAGTTCGCGGAACCCGCCTTCGACAAACTGGCGGTGAAAACGGTCCAAATAATCGTAGCGCAGCTGATCCACAAGAATCGCGACAACAAGCTTCGGGGCCTTGGGCGGCGCAGCCTGGGCTCCAGCGGAGCAAGCAGCGAGGGCGAGGAGAGAGATCAGAGTGCGATATTTCATAGGTGAAATGGGAGCGCAGTAAACAACCGGAAGGCAGCGAAAGTTTCAAGCGCTTCAGATCATCATGAGTCTTGGTTGCACTCCTGACTTGAACTGAAAGGCAACCAGAGGCATCGGGACTGCGTAAAATTCACACGAATGACCTCCCCTGACACCACCCAGCTCGCAGCACATGTGAAGGGCATTTCCAAAAGCTTTGGCGATGGAGGTTCCAAGCTGCAGGTGCTGAAGGAGATTGATCTGGAGGTGCGCCGGGGAGACATCACCATGCTGGTGGGGCCCTCGGGCTGTGGCAAGACAACGCTCATCAGCATCATCGCCGGCACGCTCAAGGCGGATGCAGGGGAGCTGACCGTGTTTGGCCATGATCTGCGCAAGATGTCCACGGCGGCGATCACACGTTTCCGCTCGCGGCACATCGGCTTCATTTTCCAGTCCTTCAATCTCATCCCGACGCTGACCTGCGCGGAAAACGTGAGCGTGCCGCTGCTGATTCAAGGCGTGGGAGCATCCAAGGCGGAAAAGCGGGCGAAGGAAGTTTTGGATCAGGTGGGGCTGGGAGACCGCTGCAAAAACCGCCCCTCACAGCTTTCCGGCGGGCAGCAGCAGCGCGTGGCCATCGCCCGTGCGCTGGTGCATGAGCCGCAGCTCATCATCTGCGACGAACCCACCGCCGCCCTGGACGCGAAGAACGGCCACGTCGTGATGGAACTCTTCGAAAACGTGGCGCGCGGCAAAGATCGCGCGGTGCTGATCGTGACACACGACAACCGCATCTTTCACCATGCCAACCGCATCGCCAATATGGACGACGGCCGCGTGGTGGAAATCCATGACGTGGATGCCAGCCATCCGCCGCCAGAGCATTTGAAGCAGGTGGAGCGGCTGTGAAAAAGTAGTCCAGTTGCGCCGCAACTGGAATTCTTATCACTCCGGTTGCGGTGCAACCGGGCTGCTTTCATCACCTTCCGGCTTCGGCTGCATGTCTGGCAATGAATCGAGATACAATGCCTCCACCTTCTCACGCGCCCACGGCGTGCGGCGGAGGAAAACGAGGCTGGACTTGATGCTGGGCTGCCAGTTGAAACAGTTGATCGGGATCATCCGGCCGAGCATCTCCCAGCCGTAGTGTTCAACGAGCTGCGTGACCATCATTTGAAGAGTGATGCCATGGAGCGGATTTTTGGGGCCGGCGGCGTGCATGATGAATTCGTGATTTGAGTTTATTCTTCTGGCAGGTCGCCTGATTTCGCGGCTTTGACAATCTTTGCCTGCGCCTTGGCGTCCAGTGCTTTCACTTTGACATAGCTGCCATCGAAATAAGCGCGTGCACCATGATAGTAGCCGGTATTCGCCCCGATGACTTCGAGCTTTTTGTCGCGAAGGATGAAGCTGAGATTGGTCTCGTCAGTCTTTTCTTTGTCCCGGCCCTTGTCGCTGAACCAGCCGATGTTTGAATTCCATGCCGCAATGCCCGAAAGCCCGCCCACATGCGAGGTGGGGCCGCGCACGCATTGGATGATGAAATGCAGGTGCCCCTCGCGCTCCACGACATCAATGCTGCCGCCGTAGCTGTCGGTCCAGTAGCCGGTCAGAGTTTCATCTTTCCATTCGTGGATCAAACCTTTGAGCCACTCCGAGCGCATGTCCTCAAGACCCGCAGCGGCCTCCAGATATTCCGGCGAATCCAACGCCAGTTCGCCCTGAGCATCCGCACCGGTGTACATCGGCGAGCGCGCGAGGTAATCTCGATGCTCCACCCACGCCCGCTGGTCTTCCTTGAGCTTGTTATACTCCTCTTCCGGCAGCGCCTGCTTGGCCGCAGCCCAGGCGGCGTTCAGGGTGCGATCAGCTTTCTCGAACGCCGCTTTCGCCGCCTTGGCATCCAAAGGTTTGTCCTGTGCACTGGCAGTGCAGAGGCAGACCGTCAGCATCAGAAGTGTGAAGAATGAAATCGCGTTTCGCATGTGGCATCAGATTAGCTCCGGGCACCGGCATGTCTATGGTTTGCCACCTGTTATTTCGCTCTCCTGATCATCAAGCCTTGGCAGGTTTTGAATGCATGTTCACGCCTTGCCAACAAATCTTTTGTCTCTAGCGTCCGCCCTCTCCGCTCCCCCTACGTCATCTACATGAATCTCTACGAACAATTCGTCCAATGGGCCGGCAGTTTGAATGCACAGCAGGTGGCGGACTGGCTGCGCCATCTGGAATGGAACCGCGTCTTGCCGGAGATCACGGGCAAGTTCATCGGTTTCCTGCTCGGATTTGGTGCCAGCTGGTTCCTGCTCTTCCGCCGTCATTTGAAATCACTCGACCGCCTGCGTCGTGGAGATTCGGATGATGTGCTGTTTCAGGCGCACTTTCTAGCGCCCGTGCCAGGCTCGGACAAATACGTCCTCCTCTTTCGCAATCTGATGCCGAGCACCACGGTGAATGATCTCTACGACAATCCTGCCGCACGCAAAATCGTGCGCGAACTGGCGGACATCACCACCCTGCGCAAGCCGGTGCTGCGCACGGAAGGCGTGCTGGGCTTTGAATTGCTCAACGACGCCTTCAACCACATCGCCGGGCATCTGGCCATCACACCGTTCCCACGTGAAACTTGGCTCTTCGCCATGACCTGCGAGGACCGCCAGGTGGTGCGGCGCAAATGCGTACGCTGCTTCCTCGTCCGTCCCGCCGAGCTCGAACGCTTCGCCAGCTGGCGCTGGTGCCGTGACAACGTGGTCTGCGAACAACCCTGGCACTGGTACCGCATCGTGGCCCTGCACCAGCTCGCCACCGTGTGGCAGGAAGAGGAGAAGGCCGCACAAAACCCCTCACCCAAACCGCAGGGCATGCCGCTGGTGGACAAGCACGCCACCCACCGCCGCATCCGCGCATTGTCCGCCGGCATCTTCGCCAACGAAAAACCTGTGGGCACACCGGCAGAGATCGACTGGCCTGCGCAGGAGTGGGAGCTCAAGAAACTGGGCCTCGATCTCAACGCGACGAACCCTTGAGCCACCCGAGCACGAGGATCAGCGCGAACACCCCAAGCCCCACGCCCCAATACAAACGCGAGCGATCAGGCTCAGGCTTGGGTGTAGACGGTTGCCCTTCAATCTTCACCGTCAGCGACAGCAGATCGGCGATCTGACTTAACTCCGGCAGTTGCTGCCCGGGCTGCGCCTGTGCCTTCACCAACTGCTTCCAATCCACCGCCATCACGAGATCCACGCCAGGATTTTGCTCCTTCACCTGGCAGGAGCATGAACCAATGAGAAACTGCGCCGCACGATCCACCGTTTCCACCTTGATGCCCTTTCCCACCAGCGCATACAGCACCCGGCCCTGGCCAAATATCGGAAACGCAATCGGCTCACGGAGACCGCGCAGGTCCGGTTCGCTTGCCAGCAGCATCGCTATGAAGGCGCTCTCGGCAGCATCATCCCGTTTCAGCCGCAGCGTCGAAAAGGCGAGCCGCAGTCCATCACCTGGAATCGAGACGAGGCCGTTTTTGACGTCCTGCTGGTCCAGCTTCGGCAGTTCCATCACACTGCTCAAGTATTCGAGGCGTTCATCGAGAAATTGCGCAGCCGCAGTGTCCTTCGTCTTGTCGCCACATTCCAGCAGCACCCACACGGCGCTTTCCCCATTGGCGAGCCTCTCCGCAATCTGCTGCCGCGCCGGTGAATCCACCAACAGCTTGGCATTCGCCTCCGTATAATCGACCGACCAGATCACCTCATCGTTCCGCATCGTTAGTGGTTGGCGCAGTTCAATGCGTTGCGCAGCGCCGAACGTGACCTTGAAGTTGCCCTCCAGCTTCACTCCATGCGGCACACTGACCCTGTAGGGATCTGCAGCCCAATGTTCCAGCGCATAACGAAACACCGGGACGGAACATGCGAACGCAGTGCTCGCGCACAAAAGGAGGATGAGGACAAGACGACGCAGCATGGGCACCGCACAATACGCAGCACTTTGGATGAATTCGCATCCCGTGCGCGTTTTAATTCAATCATGCGACAGCTCTTGCTCCTCCTGCTTGCTCTTTCCACCGCCAGCGCCGACTGGCCGACTTACCTGCACGATGCCTCACGCGTTGGTGCGACCACCGAAGACATCCGTCTCCCGCTGCAGTCCGCATGGACCTTTGAATCAGCCTCCGCGCCACAGATGGCCTGGGCGGGTGAAGACGGCAGAGTCTTTGAAAATCACGTAACGCTGAACCGCATCCGCTTTGACGAGGTGTTTCATGTCGCCATCAGCGCGGGGAAGATCTTTTTTGGCTCATCCGTGGATGGCCGCGTGATCTGCCGTGATCTCGCCACTGGCAAGGACCTGTGGTCGTTCTTCACCAATGGCCCCGTGCGTCTGGCACCTGCCATCGCGGCTGGAAAAGTCTATGTCGGCTCCGATGACGGCTACGCCTACTTCCTCGATGCGAAGACTGGCAGCCTCGTGTGGAAGCTGCGCGCCGGACCGCATGACGAGCGCATCCTCGCCCGTGGCCGTATGATCTCGCGCTGGCCGGTGCGCACGGGATTGCTGGTCGATGACGGCATCGCCTATTTCGGCGCAGGCGTGTTTCCGCATGAAAAGGTCTTCATCTACGCCGTCGAGGCGGCCACCGGGAAGATCATCTGGAAAAACGATGCGATCAGCGAGAAGGACGCAGGCCGCAACGATCTCTCTCCCCAGGGCTACCTGCTGGCTACAAAGGACATTCTTTTCGTGCCGTCCGGCAGATCACTCGCAGTGTCGATTGATCGCAAAACAGGCGAACTCATCGCCAAACCCGAACCCGGCTGGCGTGGCGATGCGGGCGGGCCCATCGGCGGCACGCAGGCATTCCTGGCCGACGATCAAATCTATGCCGTGGGCGAGCATCACATCCTCGCGCTGGATCAGGAGAAGCAGAAATCCGGCTATGCCTGGTTTGCAGGCACGCAGATGACCCTGGCCGGCGACATGGGCTACATGGCCAACGGCACCAAAATCATCGCCGTGGACCGCCTCAAGCATGCCGAAGGCACACGGATCCGCCACGGCCATGAAGTCGCCATTTCCAAGCTCAGCGCCGATTTGAAAAAACATCCCGCAGTCGCCGCAGCGAAGAAGTTCCAGGCAGCTGAAGCCGCTGCCCGCAAGGTGAAGGACGATCCCAAGGCCTTTGCGACAGCGCAGGCGGATCTCGCCGCCATCGCCGAGAAATACGAACCGCTTCGCATCGCCTACAAGGCGAAGCAGGACGAGATCGCACAGCACAAGGCCGATCTCGCCGCCTCCACGGATGCCGGGGTTAAATGGTCGCTCGACACACCGCATCAGTCCGCGCTCATCATCGCAGGCAAAACCGTCATCGCCGGCGGCAAGGGAGAAGTCATCGCGATTGACGCCGAAACCGGCAAGCAGGCATGGAAAGCAGCCGTGAATGGCGAGGCGCGTGGTCTGGCTGCCTCAGACGGTCATCTCGTCGTCAGCACCACCACGGGCCGCGTGTATGTCTTTGGTGCCAAAGCAGCAGACATGATTGCCGAGAAGAAGCCGAATGATTTCCCTTCGGACAAAGCCCATGCAGAAGCAGCAGAAGCCATCTTGAAACAAACTGGCATCACGAAGGGCTTCTGCATTGTCCTGGGTAACAACAACGGGCAGCTCGCCTATGAACTCGCCAAACGCAGCGAACTCGTCATTTTCGGTGTCGATGCCGATGAGAAAAAAGTCGCCGCCGCCCGCCGGGATCTCCTCGCCACGGGCCTCTACGGCACACGCATCACGGTGGATCACCTCGATCTCGCGGTGATGCCGTATTCAAGCTACTGCGCGAATTTGATTGTGAGCGACAGCTCAGAGCCGCTGGGTGTCCCGGCAGATGTGGCGCGGCATTTGAAACCGATTGGCGGCAAGTTCTGCTTCAAGGCAACACCCCAAACCGCAGCTTGGCTTGCCGCGACGAAGCTGACGGATGAGAAAGCCACTCTTGTGAGCAACGATGGCTGGAGCGTGCTCACGCGTTCATCCCTTCCTGGCGCGAGCTCCTGGTCTCACCAATATGGCAATGCAGCGAACACCTCCAGCACCGACGACCACCGCATCAAAGGCGGCCTGAGCGTGCTCTGGTATGGCGATCCCGGCCCCGGCAAAGTAGTCAATCGTCACGATGGAGCCGTGGGGCCGCTCTCGGTGAACGGCCGCCTGTTTGTGCAGGGAGAAGACAGCGTGATGGCCTACGACGCCTACAACGGTCAGCTTCTCTGGGAAACCCTGAATCCGGGAGCCATGCGCATCGGCGTTTACAATGCCCGCGAACCCGGCAACATGGCCGCGAGCGACGACTACCTCTTCATGCTCATGGAGGATGAGTGCATTCAGTTTGACGCGGCCACGGGCAAGATCGTGCGCACCTTGAAAATTCCCGGCGCAGGCACCAAAAAAGATCTGCAGTGGGGCTACATCGCCTATCAGGATGGCTTGCTCTATGGCACCGAAACCGAACGCGTCGAAAAGGCTGCCGAAGTGGCACGCCGTGGCAAGAGCGGCTCGATATCAACCGACCGCATCTTTGCTTTCGATGTGAAAACGGGTGCGCTCAAATGGACTCATCAGGGCAAGCACATCTCCCACGTCAGCATCGCCATCGGAGACGGCCGCCTGTTCTTCATCGATGCCTCGCTCACACCCGAGCAGCGCGCCCTCATGCTGGCAGAGGACAAGACCGCCCTTGCCAAGCTCACCGGCAAGGAGCGTGAACTGGCCGAGGACCGCGTGAAAAACAACGACCTGCGCATGGCAGTGGCGCTCGATGCCGTCACCGGCGTCCAGCAATGGGCCAAACCCGTCGATGTAACGGATTGCAGCGAGATCGGCATCGGCGGAGGTGCCTTGACCCTCATGTATCACAACGACCACCTCGTGCTCGGCGGTGCCAACGCCAACGGCCACTATTGGGAGCAGTTCTTGAGCGGTGAATTCAAACGTCGGCGACTGGTCGTTCTGGATGCGAACAAAGGCGACAAAGTCTGGGCCAAAGACGCAAACTACCGCCACCGCCCGGTGGTGATCGACAACGAAATCATCGCCGAACCCTGGAGCTACGATCTTTACACCGGAGCACAGAAGACGCGCAAACATCCCATCACCGGCGAGGAGTCCGCATGGATGTTTGCCCGCCCCGGTCACCACTGCGGCGCGATTTCGGCCACCCCCAACATGATGTTCTTCCGCTCCAAGTTCACCGCGTTCTATGATCGCGACAGCGACAGCGGCACCGAGCATTTTGCCGGCCATCGTCTCGGCTGCTGGATCAACACCATCCCCGCCAACGGTCTCGTCATGATCCCCGAGGCCAGCGCCGGTTGCGTTTGCCTCTTCTCCATCGCCAGCACGGTGGTGTTTGAGCCACGCGAAGACCGCATGAACTGGGGTGTGTACAGCGCCGATGGCCCCTCCTTGCCCGTGCAGCACATGGCTTTGAATCTGGGAGCACCGGGAGACCGCCGCGATGCACACGGCAAGCTCTGGCTCGGCTACCCACGTCCCAGCAGCCGTGCGGGCATCGACCTGCCGCTGGACTTCAAACCGCAATACACCAGCAAAACCGGCGGCGCTTATGCCTTCAACTCCGAAAGCCCTTCCATCGCTGGCCACGACACTCCCTGGATCTTCACAAGTGGTCTGCGCGAACTGACGAAGCTCGACATCCCGCTTCTCGCCAAAGGCCAGCCGCCAGCGACCTACTCCGTAAAGCTCATGTTTGCAGCACTGGCAGACGATCAGCCCGGGCAGCGCGTCTTCGACGTCAAGCTCGGTGACAAGATCGTGCTCAAAGCCTTTGACCCCGCCACCCGCAAGGGTGCCATCGTGGAGCAGTTTGAAAACATTCCAGTGACCGACAACCTCGTGCTTGAGCTGATTCCCGCATCTCCCGCCAGCGCCCCCATCCTCAATGGCATCGAAATCCTGCGCACCAACGCCAAGGAAATCACAGCGGGAGTGGCGCAGAGGTAAGCATTCATTCCCCCCATGAAGTACTTCATCCTTCCTTTCATCTTCAGCGCGTCCTCCTTCGCCGCTGAAACACGTGACGCCATCTTCCAAAAGAGCATCGCGGAGATGTTTCCAAAACTCGTGGAAATCAGGCGGGACATTCACATGCACCCCGAACTCCCGAACGAAGAAGTTCGTACCGCTAAGCTGGTGGCGGATCGTTTGAAGGAACTCGGATTCACCGACATCAAAACCGGCGTGGCAAAACATGGCGTGGTTGCGCTGCTGAAAGGCGGCCACGCAGGCCCCTGCGTGGCCGTACGTGCGGACATGGATGCGCTGCCCATCAAAGAACTGCGCAGCGTACCCTACCGCTCGCAAAACCCCGGCGTAATGCATGCCTGCGGTCATGATGTGCACGTGACCTGCGCTCTGGGAGTGGCGGAACTGCTGTCGAAGCATCGCGATCTCGTCAAAGGCAGCGTGAAGTTTCTGTTTCAACCCGCTGAAGAAGCCATGCCCGCCACTTTCAAAGGCGACTGGGGTGCGAAACTGATGGTGGCTGAAGGCGCGATGGAAAATCCAAAGCCTGCGGCGGTTTTCGGCCTGCACACCACGGCCTTGGTGCAGCCGGCGGGTATCATGGATGATTCCGCACATTATCTGAAAGCCGGGCAGATCGGCTACACACCGGGCATCGACAATGCGAACAGTGACCGCTTCCACATCACCATTCATGGCAAGATGGCGCACGGTTCTGCGCCGCACAAAGGCGTGGATGCCATCGCCGTGGCCGCAGAGGCCATCATGGCGCTGCAAATGATCAAAAGCCGCCAGACCAACACCCGCCAGCCGCTCGTCATCAGCATCGGCACCATCAGCGGTGGCGACCGCGAAAACATCGTCGCGGAGAAAGTCGAACTCGGCGGCACCGTGCGCACCTACGATGCCGCATTCCGTGACGGCATCATCACTCAGATGGAGCGCATCCTCAAAGGCATCACTTCAGCCCACGGCGCCACCTATGAGATGGAGTACCGCAAAACCTACCCAAGCATTCTCAATGACCGCAAGCTCATCTATGCCACGCTGCCGGCCTTCAAACGAATCGTCGGTGAGCAGAACGTCATTGAACTCATCCCTGGCATGGGCGGTGAAGACTTCAGCTTTTTCGCGCAGGTCGTGCCCGGCTTCTACTTTCGCCTAGGTGTCGCGAATGAGGAGAAAGGCATGACCTACGGCGGCCACACGCCCATGTACGACTGCGATGAGGAAAGCATCAAAACCGGCGTGGCCGTGATGGCGGCGGCGGTTTGTGATTTTCTAGATGCAAACAAATGACCATCACGGCGTTTCAGCATCACCATGAAGGCCAGCTACCTCCACCGCCTCGTCGTCTTCACCATCACCCTTTGCGGCAGCACGCTCAGTGCCGCAGACTATAAGTCGCCCTACAAAGTAGAGTTCACCTTCAAGCAGGACGATCTGATTGGCGACCTACTTAAAGGACCACGCGGCAGCTGGAAGGATCAAGCGAGTCTGCCCTACCGCGACTGGTATGACGCAGCCTATCAAAAGCGCTGGGGTCATTGGGGACCTGCGGCAAAGCACTTCGATCCTCCGGCTGGCATCGCATCCAAAAGCCCGGAATGGTCACGCCAGCGTATTATCGCCACAGGCCTGCGCTTCGTCGGCTACACCTATCAGCATCACCACATTCCGGACTGGGAGCCACCGGCAGACTGGCCGAAGGATGAAAAGCAAACCACGCCTGTGACCAAGGGCCTCGATTGCAGCAACTTCACCGCCTTCGTCTACAACCTCGCACTCGGCATCAAACCAACCGGAGATGTCCAGGATCAAACTACCCTCAGCGAAGCGCCCGGTCCAGTCCCTGGCCGCACCACAACGGTGAAACGCATCGAACTTCCCGTCAAATACGAGGACTTTGAAACCACCCTGCTAACCGGTGACCTGCTGTTCGTAAAGAACAACAGCGGCGAAGTCTCGCACGTTGTCTTGTGGGTCGGCAAAATCGGCCGCAGCCCCGACGGAATGCCGCTGATTCTCGACAGCACGTGCAGTGGCACCAAGGACTGCAACGGCGTGGCCATCCCCAACGGCATCCACCTGCGCCCCTTCAAACGCGGTTACTGGTACGCCAGCAAGGCCAGCCATGCGCTGCGCATCATTCCAGAGGGAAAGTAAAGCTGAAGCGCGGAGGAACTCACGCCGGCTGCAAATGCCAGCATGTCCCGGCTGTCTCATCCAAAATGCCAACGGCTGACGATCTTCCAACCGCAGGCACGGAGTGGCAGCGCCCACGATCACCCACGCAAAGACTCTTTCTCCTCTCCCTGCCATTCAATCTAGTGGCAAAAGACATACCAGTGTCTGGTTTCCGATCAGGTCTGATCGGCAGCTGATGCAAGGCAAAGCAGGGTTTCACCCCATGGCGGCCTGAGCAGCATTCAACTATGCAGCCCTGAACGTACGGAAAATCCGGGCGTTTCTCGAAACCAAACCAACAAAAACGCATTCATGAACAAACCCTCATCGAAAAACAATATCTTGCGAAGCAAGGGCTCCTGCGGGGGCCTTCTCGCCATGGCTCTGCTGGCCCTCAGCAATCCTGGCAAAGAGGCTAAAGCGGACCAAGTTTGGGACGGAGGCGCAAACGCCTTCTGGTCCAACAACATCAGCTGGGGCGGTGACACAGCTCCCAATTATGCCCTCCCGCTTCAGTTTGCGGGGCTCGTGAACCCGAACACGCTGAACGACGCGACAACTGTGGTGGCCGGGATCGGCTTCAATGCAAAAGCTGCCGCTTTCACCCTCAATGGGAATGCGATCACCCTCACGGGAGGCATCACCAACAGTTCCGCCAAAGTGCAGACGATTGGCTTTGGCCTTATCCTTTCAGGCGTCACTCTGGGTGCAAACCAGACGTGGGACGCGGGCTCCGTCGCAGGAGCAGGGCTGATTGTGAACTCCGCGGTGAATCTGGCGAGCTTCGCACTGACAGTGGATGGCAGCAACAACACGTTTCTCTCTGGCCCGGTTTCGGACAGCGTGGGCGGCGGAGCACTCATCAAAAATGGCACGGGCACGCTGACGGCGTCGAGCCTCCTCACCTCCTACTCCGGCACGACTTCGGTCAACACGGGCACTCTCAACGAGCTGGGCAGCCACACCGGGGGTGGCACTTACACGATTGCTCCAGGCGCGACGCTCGCCGGCACAGGGGCCATCACCACGGCACCAGGTGCTTCCATCAACAACAACGGCGCGATCGTCGTGGGAGATGCGAATGCGCTTCCTGTGGCATCCACATTCACGCTGACGACTTCCGGTCCAGGAGCGGCGATCAACATGGGCCTCGGCAGCACTCTGGCGGTCGATCTCTTCACCGGCGCGGGTCTTGGCAACAACACCCTCGTTCTGGGTGCTTCGGACACGTTCACCTTGGGCGGCGCGCTGAATTCCATTGCAGGCGGCACCTTGGTCATTGGCAATCCAACGGCACTGACGGGCTTCACTGGCGGCGACAGCTGGCAGGTCGTGACTCTCCTTCCAGGTGCCACCATTACGGGCAATCTGGGCCTCACCGGCAAGCTCGATACCTCTGCCTTGAATCTCACCGCCACTCAGGTGGGCAATTTCAACCAGGCCTCCGGTGTCTTTACGGTGATCGACACCCTCACCGGTCTGCAAATGGCCAACGCCATGGGGCAGGCCGTGCTCGCAAGCGTTCAGAGTGTCCTCACAGATGTGAATGGCCGCCTCTTCTTCCTCCGCGCAGGTCAGGGCGACCTTTCCGATGAAAACGAGTACAACGAAGGCGTCGTCAGCGGTCAGGGCGACGGTTATGGAAAAAACCCACCTCAGGGCCCAGTCGCTCAGCGCCGCACTCCCTCCACCGAATGGGAAGTTTTTGCTTCGGTGAATTACAACAATGCCAAGCTCGGTGCTCTCGGCAATCAGGCGGGAGTCCAGTCTGACAGTTGGAGCCCAGGAGTCGGCGCAGAACTTCATGTGACCCCTAATGTGGCCATCGGTTTCGCCCTCAACTGGCTGGATTCCAAACAGACCTTCGCCAACGGCGTCGGCAACATGGACATGAATGGTTACGCGCTGAGCGCCTACACTTCTTATGTGAAGAAGGCCTTTTGGGCTGATCTGCTTTACAACTTCGGCAGCTATGACCTCGAAACGAACCGCAACACGATCGGCTTCGGCAATGCTCGCGGTGACACAGACGCCTACACCCACTCCGTGCAGTTTAACTCAGGCTGGAACTTCCGTTTCCAGAACAACAGCCTGGTGACCGGTCCGTTCATCGGCCTCGACTACACCCATGTCTCCATTGACGCCTTTGGAGAGTCCAGCGGTGGCCTTGCTGCCCTCGCCTACAACAAACGTACCACGGAATCCCTGATCTCCCGCATTGGCTGGTCCGTGAGCAAGTATGTCAAAACAGACTTTGCAGTCATCACTGCACAGGCCCGTCTGAGCTACGAGCGCCAGAACTTGAACAACAACAACGGCACCACCGTTGGCCTCATTAACCAACCCTTCGTGGTGAGCGGTGGGGGTCAGAGTTATGGCCAGGATTACATGGTCGCAGGAGCTGGCCTGAACTTCCAGTTCACCCCTGCCTTCGGCATGCTGCTCAACTACCAGGGTCAGTTCTTCCGTCAGTCCGTGGAGGCTCATTACGTCGGCCTGCGCCTCAGCTATAAGTTCTAAGTCATTAACGTTCGCCGTTAAATCCCGGGAGGCATTGCTGAAAGGCAATGCCTCCTTTTTTGTGAATCTAAAGTCTGGCGCGTTTCGCCCGCAGCACTTCCTCCACCTCACCCAGCGGCAGACAGTTGATCACATCCTTCCGCGTGAGCCAGCCTTTGCGTGCGGCTTTGATGCCATAGATCACCGCCTGCAATCCGTGCGTGCTATGGGCATCGGGGTTGATGCTGCATTTCACGCCTTTCGCCTTTGCGAGCTTCCACCAGCGCCAGTCCATGTCAAGACGCCATGCGCTGGCATTGAGCTCAATGATCGTGCCGGTTTCCGCAGCGGCATCGATCACCGCCGCCACGTTGACATTGTAAGCAGGGCGCTGCAACAGCAGTCGGCCAGTGAGATGCCCCAGCATGGTGACATGTGGATTCTCAATCGCTCGAATGATGCGCTTCGTCATCTCGGCCTCGGGCAAATTGAAAACGTTATGCACGGAAGCGACCACGTAGTCGAGCTGGCTCATGATCTCATCACTGAAGTCGAGGCTGCCGTCCTTGAGGATGTCCACCTCGCTGCCAGCGAAGATGCGGAAGCCTTCTTCGGCCATTTCCTCATTCTGCACCTTGATCTCCTGGATCTGCGCCAGCAGTCGTTTTTCATCCAGCCCATTCGCCTGGAAGGACGACTTGCTGTGATCGGCGATGCCAAGGTACTGCAAACCCAGCTCATGCGCTGCCTCCGCCATCTCGCGCAAAGTCGCGCCACCGTCGCTCGCCGTGGTGTGGTTGTGGAAAACACCACGCAGATTCTCAAGCAAGACGAGGCGCGGCAGGCCACCATGTTCGGCCGCGTCGATCTCGCCCGTGTTCTCACGCAGCTCCGGATCGATGAAGTCGAGATCCAGCGCGCGGTAAAGCTCCGCTTCATCATGGATTGTTGGAATGACCGGCCCATCGGCATGATCAGGTACCGCGGTGAATGCATACTCATTGAGCGACCAGCCACGCGCCAGCGCACGCTGGCGGATGGCCACATTGTGCTCCTTGCTGCCAGTGAAGTAGGCGAGCGCAAAGGGAAACTCCTTGCTCGATACGGCACGCAGATCGCACTGCACCCCATGGGTGACATGCACACTGGCTTTCGTCGGACCTTTGGCGATGACATCCACCACCATCGGTAATTGCACAAAGTCCTCGATGACCAGCTCCGGCTTCCGTGTGGCTACAAGGAAATCGAGATCATGCACCGTCTCCTTGCCACGGCGGAAACTGCCGCACACCTCGGCGTGCGAAACGTTCGGGTGCTGGCGCAGCGCCTCCAGAATCTCCTGCACCAGCGGCTGCACCAGATCCAGACGAAACTCCGCCGCATGCTTCTCACGGAAGGCGATGCTTTCGAGAATCTTCTCCACCGTTTTACCGCCAAACCCGGAAAGCTTTGCCGCCTCGCCGCTCTCGCAGGCGCGCTTCAAATCGACGATGGATGAGACCCCCAGCTCCGCATGCAGCGCGGCCACCTTCTTGGGCCCAAGTCCCTGCACATCGAACAACTCAAACAGCGTGTCCGGAAATTCAGCCTTGAGCTTCTCGTAGAATTCCAGCTTCCCCGTCGTGGCCATCTCATGCAGCTTGTCACGCAGCGCTTCGCCGAGGCCCTTGATGCCCGCGAGCTGGTTCTCAGCGGCCAGCTTCATGATGTCGCCGCTGTAGCTTTCCACGATCTCCGCACCAGTTCGGTAGGCTCGTACTTTAAAGCTGTTTTCCCCTTTCAGTTCAAGCAGCAGGGCGATGCGTTCAAAAATGGTGGCGGCGTCTTCGCGGGTCATGCCCACATCATGGCGTGAGTTGCCACGAGGTGAAGCGCGAAAAAGGCCATTAAGCCTCTTTGCTGCCGTTCATCCGTTTTTCCAAACTCTTCAGCCGCCGCAAAGCATCCGGCATCTTCGACACGGCGATCCACTGGCGCTTCGCCTGCTTGTCGGATGCCGAAGGATAACCCAGGACGGTGTCACCCGCCGCTACATCACGCATCACACCCGATTTCGCACCGATGGTGGACTGGGCGCCAAGCTTGAGGTGTCCACCAATGCCCGACTGCGAGGCAATGACGACGTAGTCAGAAAGGTGCGTGCTCCCGGCAAAGCCCACCTGGCCCATGATGAGGCAATGACGCCCCATGACCACGTTGTGCGCCACATGCACTAGATTGTCGATCTTCGTTCCCTGCCCGATCACCGTGGAGCCCAGCGCACCGCGATCAATCGAGGTGTTGGAGCCGATCTCCACATCGTCATGAATCACGACATTCCCCACCTGCAACATTTTACGGTGGCGGCCTTGGTCAAAAACATAGCCGTACCCATCCGAGCCGATGGTGGTGCCCGCATGGATGTTTACGCGATTGCCGATCTGCGTCCTGGCATACAGCACCACATTAGGGTGCAGACAGACATCCTCCCCCACTTGGCTGTCACGGCCGATGTGGTTGCCGCCCATGAGCACCGAGTTTTTCCCCAGCTTAACACCGGCACCCACGACGCAATGTGGACCGACGCTGGCGGAGGCATCAATTTGAGCCGAGGAATCGACCACTGCGCTCGCATGGATGCCCGCAGCAATCCTTTCAGGCGGAAAAAACAGTGGCAGCACCTTGGCGATGGCAATTCGCGCATCCTTCACCCGGATCAGCACTTTCGTCGAAGAATCGAAACCTTGGGGCACCAAGATGGCGCTGGCCATGCCGGCTTCGGCAGCGGCCAGGTAGCTGGGTTTTTCTGCAAACGTGAGATCCCCGGCCGATGCGACATCCGCGGGAGCGATGCCCGTGAGAATCACGGATCCATCTCCCACCACTTCACCACCGATCAGCTCTGCAAGATTTGATGCGGTGAACATGTGGTTGTCGGTGAGCCAGCGGCTGTTACCGCGTTGATGAAGGCAGCGGTACCATCCGCTGCAGTTCTGTGTCCCAGACCTTGAGCCGCAGACAGCGCAGGATGTCGCGCGGGCTCAGGGTGGTGACCTTCGGCTTCTGCAGTTCTGGCATGGCCTTCAGCACCTCAGGCAGGCGGTAGAAGGGAATACGTGCGTTCAGATGATGAATGTGATGGTAGCCGATGTTGGCGGAGAACCAAGCCATGAGCCTGCTGGTCTTCATATAGCTGGAAGAATCCAGCGCGGCGCGCTCATAGGTCCAGCCCGCCTTGTCATAGAAGGCCACATCCGGGAAATTGTGCTGCGCATAGAAGAGGTAGGACCCGATGGCATAAGTGATAAAATGCGGGATCACCTGCACCAGCAGCCACATCGGCCAGCCAAAGAAATAAATCAGTGCCGCAGCGATGCCTCCGTGCACCAGCAGGGCCAGCAGGCAGTCCAGATGCTGCCGCGGCTTCATCACAAACGGGCGCAGGCACATGCCGTGCAAAAATACAAAGAGATAGCCAAAGAGGATCGTCAGCGGATGACGCATGAAGAGGTAGATCAACTTCGCCGATTTGGACGCCTTCAGGTAGTGCTCCTTCGTCATGATCGGGAAGGACCCGATATGCGACCCCTTGATCTTGGAGTTGTGATTGTGATGATGATTGTGAGAACTGCGCCAGATGCTGCTGGGACTGAGGGCGAGAATGCCAAAACCACGCATCATCCATTCCGCGAGCTTGGAATTCGGCAGGATGGCGTTGTGCTGCTGGTCATGATAGATCACGAACAAACGCAGCAGCAGCAGCCCTGAAAGCACACTGAGCGCCAGCTTCGCCGCAAGGTAGGGAATCCACAGGGTGCCGGCGATCACTGCAAGCCAGAGCGCGGTCGTAGAGAGGATGTACCACCAGCTTTTGACGGGGTCGTCCACGGTGAAAGGCTTGGTGGCCAGGATAAGCTCAGTGCCCGTCCTGTTTCTGCCGCCAAGAGTGATGGTATCGGCTAACGCCAGGCCACTAGTCATGTGAGTTCCACATGACCATTGCTATGGTTCAAAAGCAAGCCTTCTTTCCTACGTTCTGAGCAGAATGCAGGCCAAAATCAGGCGCTTCAAACCCAACCCATGATGCGATAGGCCCACCAACCAATCATTTCATGCATCCAAGTCTCAAAATGACACAGGTTGGTGGCATTCGGGACATTCAGCCATTTCACTCGGTGCTCACGCAGCGCCTCGCTGTGATAGTTGCAGGGCACAGCCACAACCGAGGTGCCGGCGGCTTCAAAAACAGCTTTGGCGCGGGTCATGTGGTAGGCGGAGGTCACCAGAGCCACCTTCTGCCAGCCATGCTTGACCGCCAGCGCAGAGACTTTGACGGCCTCATCATGCGTGTCCAGGCAGTGGCCCAGACTTTCCACCGGCACCGGTGAGAGCTGCCACTCCTCCAGCCAGAGTTTGACGGCATCCGCCTCGGACTCAATGCCGGAAGCCGTGTTCAAACTGCCACCGCCAAGGACCAGCAGCTTGCCTTTGCCCTTTTTCGCAAGCATCAAGCCGGTAAACAATCGGTCTGCCCCGCCCTTGAAATGAATGCCCGCCGGCTCGTTGTGAGAGGGCTCCATGCCACCACCAAGGACGATGACCGCGTCGCATTCGGGCATTGCCGCCAGGTCCACAGGAGTCCACTGAGATTCCAAGGCAGCCAGCAAGGAATGCGACAAAGCCGTGGCGGAGGTGAGCGTCAGCACCAGCCACGCAGCGCCCGGCAGGATCAATGCCCTCCATCGGCGACGACGGATCATGACCACCACCCATGCTGAGAGCATGAGCCAGATGAGTCCGGTAGGCTCCAGGAAATCGGCCAGGGATCTGAGGAAGGAGGTCATAAGCGGCGTTGGAGGCGGGAACTGCACACGGCGACCAGGAAGGTGCTGGCAATGAGCAGCGTGCTGAGTGCGTTGATCATGGGAAGGCTGCGGCTTGTTTTCATCATGCTCGCGACTCGCAAAGGCAGCGTTGTGGTGCCGGGTCCGGAGACAAAGAAAGTGATGACATAATCATCGATCGAAAGCGTGAAGGCCAGCAGCCCGCCAGCCAGCACACCAGGCAGCAGGAGTGGCACCAGCACTTTTTTCACGGCCTTGGCCTGGGTCGCACCCAGATCACGGGCGGCATCCAGCAGGGTGAAATCGAAATCCTGCAGTCGGCCCAGCACGACCATCGTCACAAAACTCAAGCAAAAGGTGACGTGTGCAATCCAGATGGTGAGCAGCCCGGTTTCGACGCCCGTGAGAACAAACAAAGCCAGCAGCGACATGCCCATGAGAATGTCCGGCATCACCAGCGGCAGCGTGATCAGCATGTGGTGCACGTTTTGCAGCCAGGAGCGAAACCGATGCAGAGCATAGGCCGCCAGAGTACCAAGCACCATCGCCGCCAGCGAGGCGGAGACGGCGATCTTGAGCGTGATCCAGAGCGATTCCCAGACATCTCCCGCAGCCCAGAGCTTCTCATACCAGTTCCAGGTGAAGCCCTCCCATTCGCCACCAAAGCGCGAAGCGTTGAAGGAATTCACCACGAGAACCCCCAGTGGCGCGAACAGAAAAAAGATCACGCCACACGTGATCACCGCAGGCAGCCAGGAGCGCTTCATTCCGCCTCCTTTCGGCCAAACTGCTGCCAGAGCACGATGACGACCATGGGCACCAGCACGGCAAGCATCAGGCCTCCCGCCAAGGCGCTGGCATGTGGCAGATTGCGGTCTGAAAACACGCGCTGGGCGATCTTGCTGCCGAGCATCTCATCCGAGGTGCCGCCCACCATCTGCGGGATGACGTACTGCCCCAGGCAGCAGACAAACACCATGACCGCCGCAGAGATGATGCCCCGGCTCACACCGGGCACGAAAATCTTGAAAAACGCACGCCAGGGCCCGGCGCCGAGATCCCTAGCGGCATCCAGCAGGCCAAAGTCAAACTTCTCCGCCGCAGCGTAGAGCGGCAGGATGGCGAAAGGCAGCTGCGTGTACACAAGCACCAGCAGCACCGTGCCCACATGGTTCAGCAGCACGGCATTCTCTGGAATGAGATGCAGCCCGATCAGCAGCTTCGTCAGCGGCCCTTCGGGATGAAGCAGAGATTTCCACGCAAAGATGCGGATCAGAAAATTCGACAGAAACGGGATGACCACGAGCAGCAGCAGCAACTGCTGCATGCGCTGCCCGGCACTTGCCATCTGAAAGGCCACCGGCAGCGCCAGCGCCAGACAAACCACGGTGGTCACTCCGCTGAGCCAGACAGTTCGCCACAGGATGGGCAGGTAGGCAGGATCTTGCACTTCACGCAGTGTGGCCAGCGTCCAGCCCGGCCCGACTCCTCCCTGCAAATCCGCCGAACGAAAAGCAGTGATAATGACCAGGATGGCCGGGATCACAAAAAACATGGCAAGCCATGTGAGCGAGGGTAATGAAAGCAGCCACTGCCTGGCAGGCCGGTTTTCGATGCTCATGCCGCCGCCTCCAGCCGTACGACGCGGCCTTCATCCGGATGAAAACTCATCCACACTTCCGCACCGCGCGCGGGATCAATCTCTCCACCACTGAAACGGCTGCGCTGCAGTTGGGCCAGGATGCTGTGTTCACCCGCACGAATGCGGTAGCGCGTGTGTGAGCCGAAATAGGCCATGTCCTCCACCACTCCACGGAAGGCATTCACCCTCTCGCCACTCGACGGGCGGGTGAGCGTGAGGCTGATTTTTTCCGGCCACACCATGAGCCGCAACGTCAGGTTGGACGAAATCGCGCCATTTCTGAGCACCAGCGGACTGCCCAGTCCCTCCACCAACACGCGCACGTAGCCTTCGTGCTGCAGTTCGACCACGACCCCCGTGAAGAAATTGGCATCACCAATGAACGATGCCACAAAGCTGCTGCGCGGCGTTTCATACAGATTCTCCGGCGAGTCCACCTGCTCCACCTTGCCTGCATTCATCACAGCGATGCGATCGCTCAGGCTCATCGCCTCGCCCTGATCATGGGTGACGTAGATGAAGGTGGTGCCGACCTGCTCGTGGATCGTGTTCAGCTCCATGAGCATGTGCTGGCGGAGTTTGAGATCCAGCGCCGCTAGCGGTTCGTCCAGCAGCAGCACCTGGGGGCGGTTCACCAGAGCTCGCGCAATGGCCACTCGCTGCCGCTGCCCCCCGCTGAGCTGGGCGGGGCGCTTGCGTGCGTGCTCACTGAGTCGCACGAGTTCGAGCATGCGCTCCACTCCACTGCGAATTTCCTCACGCGGACGGCGGCTCATGCGCAGCCCGAAGGCGATGTTTTCCCAGACGCTTAAATGCGGAAAGAGTGCGTAATTTTGAAAAACCGTGTTCACCGGGCGCTGCTCCGGAGGCAGCGAAGTGATGTCCCGGCCACCCACCAAAATACGCCCACGGTCAGGCTGCTCAAACCCCGCGATCATCCGCAGCAGGGTGGTTTTGCCGCAGCCGCTGGGCCCGAGAAGTGAAAACGATTCCCCCTCTGCCACGGTCAACGCCACATCGTCCACGACACGCTGGGCGCCGAAGGTTTTGGAAACGTGATCAATAACGAGAAAATCTTCCATGCAGGGATGGGCAGGTACATTAGCGCGCAAATAATGGATGTGGCAAGAAGCTTGCGGGATTAGCTGGAACGGGCCAGCTTTACCGGATGTCCTCCCGTTTTGAAATTCTGCGTCCTCTGGAAGAGGACACCGCCAGCAAGCTATTGCTCGTACGCGACAACAAACGCGGAGATGAACTGCGACTCAGGCGCTTCAAAACCAACAAACCAGAGGAAATCGAGGGCCTGCAGGAATTGTTCCGCCAGCTTGCCCCCCTCCAAAATCCACACCTCGACAGGCTGATCGATTTCGGTTCCGACAAAGACGGCTTTTACACCATTGTGGCAGGTGTGCTGCCGGGAGAAACATTGACCGAAGTTCTCGAACGCGGACCTCTTACCGAAAAGGAGTTTGAAACCGTGGCGCGGCAGCTCTTAGAGGCGGTTTCAGCCCTTCATGAGGACGCCATCGTCCACGGCAGCCTGCGACCTGATTATGTACGCATCTCCGGCAAATCCGCCTCAGACTGGCAGGTGACACTGCAGAACAAATCCGCGCCTACCGCTGCACCGCCCCCGAACAATGGCAGGACGGCACCACCCGCCGCCGCACCGACGTTTACGCTCTTGGCTGCATCCTGTATGAAGCACTCACCGCAAGACCCCCCTTTGACGGCCGTGTCCTGAAGGAACTGCGGCTGAAGCACCTCGGCCATGATCTGCCCCCCCTGCAAAAACTCGCCTCGCATGTCCCGAACTGGATGTGTGCTTGGGTGATGCACCTCATGGCGGCAGACCCTGAGCAACGTCCTCGCAAGGCGGGTGCGGCCCAGGAGTTGTTCGAACGCCGTGAAGCGCCTAACCTGCCGGAACTGCCATCGACACGCGCCGAACTCGCTGAGAGCGCCCCTCCCCCGCCGCCAGTCAATCTCGTCCAGCCACAGGTTTCAGCTCCTGTGGTCCTGCCCAATCTCCATCAAGGAGCGCGCAATGCGACCTCGAGCACCATCCCCATTTCCCCGGGAATGCATGTGGCTGCTAACAGGCCTCAACGCCCCACGGCAGCTCTGATGCCCGCACAGCGCAAAATCTCCGCGCCCATGCCGCGCAAGCCTACGGCTCCGACAGCCCAATCAACGGCCCTGGCAGACACCATTGCCAAAATCAAAAGCAACAAGCCCATCGCGATCGCCGCCGCGGCGATCGTGCTCCTGCTGGCCATTTTCGTTCTTCCGCGCTGCGGCCAGAAGACCGCCCCGGCGAAAGGCGGCGCGACGCAGAAACAGCGCTGAGCTGAAAATGTTGTTTCAAGCATAAGGCGAATGCATGCGCTTTGTGTCTTTTTTCCGGCCAGTCAGTGAAAACAAATGAAGCAGGCATTGCTGCCTGCTTCACACCTTTCACCCATCACACGAACACACTCCATCAAATGGACATGAGGAAATCGATGAGCTGCTGCACCTGCTGCTTGTTAAGCTTCAGGTAGCGGTCCTTGGAAGCCTTCGCTTCGCCATCGTGGGCTTTAATGGCTTCGTCGATCGTCGCAGCACGACCATCATGCAGATAGGGCGCGCTGGCGCGCAGGCCCCAGAGCGGCGCGGTCTTCATGTCACGCACATCCGCAGTGCCCTGGGCGATGCCGTCTCCCAGAGCGCCCATGTCATGTAGAAGCAGGTCGGAGAAAAGCCAGACCTCCTGCTGATTCAGCGCATTCACTTTGTTCGGCCCGGTGATCATCAGCGGCACGTGGCAGACAGCGCAGCCGGTGTTTTGAAACACGCTGCGTCCGGCAGCCGCAGAATTGGAGGGAGGCAGGCGCGGCGGCGCGCCGAGGAAGCGCATGAAGTCGGCCACGCGATCAATGTCTCCCCTGCCCGTGGCCGGATCGACCACGTCCTCAGGATCGACCACTGTGTCATACTGCGCGAGGAGCTGGGCGTTGCCATTCGGGGCGTTTTCCACCGGAAACAGGCGGCTGGTGATGCCCATTTCATTCAGGTAAGCATCACCCGCAAAGCTGAGCAGCGTGGCCTGCTGGGCCTTCCAGCCAAAACGTCCGATGAGGTTCTTGCCGGTGGCTGCATCCGCCACCTTGGACACTTTCCCCAGCACACCATCGAATGGCATGCGCCGAACATTCTGCAGAATTTGATCATCGGGGATGGCCTCGATAAGGCCCAGACCAAAGAGTGGCGTGGAATTGCGATGCGCTACCACATTGGCCTCAGGCGGGACCACCTCGTGCAGCACCGAATTGATCTCCATCTCCTGCTGCAACGAACCACCGAGCGCGGCGAGCGGATTGAACACGCCGTTTTCCGTGCGGCCAAAGCGCGTGACATTGATGGGGCCCGCGCCGCCTGTGACCGGCGCGTTGTGGCAAGTCACACAGGAGGAGCGGTTGAAAATCGGCCCCAGTCCGCCAGCCTCGGTTTCCGTGTCTTCGAAATCATCTTTGCCATCGAGGAAGGTCGCCACCTGCGCCTTGGTCAGACCCGGCAGCGGATCACCAAACTGCGGCGGCTTCACGCCGTTAGGTGGTGACCCTGGTGGATGAGGCGGATGCTGCGGGCGGTGTGGCGGATGCTTGGGTGGCTGCGCCATCACATGCAGCGCGAAGGAAGACGCCACGGTAAGTGCGAGATAAGAGGTGATGCGGATCGCTTTCATGACAAGTTTGGGTTGGCTGCTGTCACGCTTGTGCGTGATCTCGTTGACCGGAGAAATCCCACGCACCGAAAATCGTTACTCACATTTTTATTACCCACCCACCGCCATGACTCTGAAGCTCCTCCTTAAATACCTGCTCAGCGCAGGCATCATCACCCTGGTGAGCGAGATGGTGAAACGCAGCGACAAGCTCGGCGCCCTGCTGGCGGCCCTGCCGTTTGTCAGCCTCATCACGCTCTTCTGGGTGCACTACGAAAGTGCACCCGAAGTGCGGGCGCAGAAGACAGCAGACCACATGTATTACATCTTCTGGTATGTCCTTCCCACGCTGCCGATGTTTCTGCTCTTCCCGGCGTTCCAACGCTGGTGGGGCTTCCACGGCGCGCTGGGCGGCAGCGCGGTGCTCACGCTGCTGCTGTTTGCGCTGCTGCGCGCCATCACCGCACGCTTTGGCTTGATGCTGTGAGCTTGACGGGAAGTAAGGGAGAGTGCTTCATCACGGCATGAACACCAACCACTGTCGCTGGGGCATCCTGGGTGCCGCTTTCATTGCCCGTAAAAACTGGCAGGCCATTCGTGATGCCGGCAATGCCTCGCTGGTGGCGGTTGCCAGCCGTGACCTCACACGCGCACAGGCCTTCATTGCGGAATGCCAGAGCAGCGCGCCACATGCGGCCCTGCCGGAGGCGATGGATGACTACGCGGCGCTCCTGGCACGCGCGGACATCGATGCCGTCTACATCCCGCTCCCCACGGGCCTCCGCAAAGAATGGGTGATCCGCGCCGCACAGGCCGGCAAGCATGTGCTGGTGGAAAAACCGGTGGGAGTGACTGCAGCGGATGTGGCGGAGATCATCGCTGCATGTGAACAGCACGACGTGCAGTTCATGGACGGAGTGATGTTCATGCACGGACGGCGATTGAAGCACCTGCGCGAAGTAGTGGACCGCGACGTCGGAAAGGTGCGGAACATCGCCACGCAGTTCAGCTTCATGAGCGATGACGAATTTCAGCGCAGCAACATCCGCGCTCATGGCAAACTGGAGCCGCTGGGCTGCCTGGGTGATCTCGGCTGGTACTGCCTGCGTTTCACCCTCTGGGCCATGAACTACGCCACTCCAGTTCAGGTGACGGGCCGCATCCACACGGAAACACAGCAGACAGCCGATTCACCCGCAGTGCCGCTGGAATTCTCCGGCACGCTGAGCTTTGCAGACGGCGCGAACGCTTCCTTCTACTGCTCCTTCACTACGACCAATGCACAATGGGCCATCGTCAGCGGTGACAAAGGTCTGCTGCAGGTCTCCGACTTTGTGCTGCCCTTCTCTGGCCCGCAAACAAAGTACAGCCTCACGCGCTCCGAGTTCGCACTTGATCGCTGCCAGGCCCACATGCACGAAGTCCGGCAGATCGAAGCTCTCGATGAACCAAGCAACAACGCTCCCGGCTCGCAGGAAGCAGGACTGTTTCACACGTTTTCCCAGCTCGTTATCGATGGTAAAATCGACGCACACTGGCCCAAGATCAGCCTGCTCACGCAGCGCGTGCTGGATGCGTGCCTGCTTTCGGCCAGAGAAGGCTCGCGAGTGGTCTCCTTGTAGTTTCAGTCACCTGCTTCATGCAGCGAAAACGCCATTCAGTTGAGGTGGAGCAGGCGCTTCCACCAAGGCAGAGGCGCTGGCATGATGCCACCGGCGATCATTTTGCCGCCCTTGCCTCTGTCCCATTGCGCCTCTATTTGAGACGAACTCTCCGGCTCCACCTTGACTTTGCCCAGCCTCACACTGCCGTCCGCCGATTGATGCAAATCTCGCACAATGGGATCGCTGGCCGGCGGAGTCGGCACAGAGCGGCATGACGAAAGTATGGGGATGAACGCCGTCACGAGCGCCAACCCGGCGCGCATCGGCAGGGTAAGCCTTTGCCACCAGCGCCACAGTCCCAGCTGCACGGGCCGCGACTCACTCTCATCATAGGCCACACAGATCCGCCCCTCAGCCTTGGCAAACAGGCTGCGCTGCTCATGCGCCGTCATGGCTGACAGATTGTGCACATGCAGCTGGCAATGCTCGCAGTAGCGGCATTTGCCATCCCCCTGCATTTGATTCCATTCCTTCGGGCAAGGACTCTCAATGGCAGGAACGATGGATCGGCTCATGATGGGCATAGTGAACGCCCCGCAGCATGCCAGCAAAGCAAGCGTGCTGTCGAGCTCTAAAATGTAGTGAGAGCAAACCAGCTCCCGCATCACTCCTTCGCACGCTTCAGGCAGGTCGGCTCAGACCAGTTCCAAAACTGCGGCTCGAGCAGCTTCCCATAGTTGGCGGCTGTGGAGTCCAGGTGGCTGTGGGCACCGTCCTTGTCGGACTTGACGCTGCCGTTGAGCTGGCCGGCTTTGATGGCTGCGGCCACGGCATCGTGATTGATTCCCCAAGTAAAGAGCACGCCGTTTTCGGCCGTGCGCATGAGAAACAGAGAGACGGCACCGGGCTTTTTAGCATCCCTCTCTTGGGCTACGGCAAAGCAGAGCTTGATCTTGGAGTCAGCGCTGGCGTGGCGAATACGGAATTCGATGGGCTTGGCGTCCTTTTTACCAGGTTCGGTCAGCACGAGGAGCCCTTGTGCCGCGTTGGTAACGGCGAACTGCACCGCGTCGTCGTCACCCTCATCCACCGGCGTCCAGCTGCCGCTCCAGTCCGCAGCTTTGAGAACGGCAGGCTTGAGGCCGAACTCCTCGTTGACGGTGGTCTCCGGGCAGGCGGTGAGCACGCAGGCGAGCAGTGCCGCGGAAAAGCCACGAAACAGTGTTTTCATCGCGGTGGAGGTGCGGGTGGATTGCCCGCTGGGAGCTGGTCGCGCAGTTGGCTGGTAGCTCCTGACGGTAAAGTAAGGGAGAGGCCGCTGCCGCGCGGCACACTGCTCTCCGGTGGCTCGCTGACTATCGAGTCCAAGGCGGTTGGGAAGATCCCGCCGCGCGGCACACTGTTCTTCGGTGGCGCGCTGACATCCAGCGGTGGCGTGGGCACAGGGACAGGAATCGCCTTGGGCACCTCAGGCTCGACAGCAATAGCTTTTGGCGCAGGCACAGGTTTGGCGGCTGCGGTGGAGGGCTGGCTTGGTGCTGTGGCCTCCACAGGGGCTGGCGTGTGCTTTTTCTGCCAGAGAGCGGAGCCGGAAAGATGCGCGCACATGGCACCAATGACCATGGAGCCACTGAGAAACACAGCTGCCTTAAGCCAGATGGGCACGTCCTCACGCACGATGAGATGCGCAGGCAGTGTGGGAGGCGCGCTGGCGGCGGCGAGCGCCCAGTCGGGCGCTTCGGGAGGAGAAGGGTCGCCTCCATTGCGGAAGAGCAGTTCGGCAAAGCCGATGGTGGGCTCGTCGCCTCCCCTGGCCGCACCTCCGGAAGTTAGCGCAACCGGGGATGAACGGGATGAATCGATTCCCAATGGGGCCGACATTTCACGCTTTACCGGTGCTTTGGAAACGGGAACTGTTTGGGGACGTGGCTTCAAGCCAGGAATTACCGCAGGTTCTGTGCCTCCTACGCGCACGGGTTCGTTGGGCTTGGCAAGGTCATAGTGTTGAATGATGCGCGCATAGCGGGCCAGGAAGTCGCTGCGCTGGGCCGGCTTGGTCTCGGCCACCTTGGCGATCTCATCATCCAGCAGACGCGCCACAGTTTCGCGCTCACGCGCACCGCCTGTGGTTTCAACGTGAATGCCAAGGGGGGGCTCAAAGCCGAGGAGGAATTTGCTCAATGCCGCGAGCCACCCACCATGCCATGCAGTGGCCGTCGCGCCATCGCGTGCAGGCGGCAGGAGCACCGCGGGATCGGTGCCGCGCCCGGACATCGAGGCGAGCGTGGGATGCGCACGCACGATGATGTTAAATGCAGGCCACTCATTAAGCTTCGAGACGAGCAGCTTGGTGCTGCGCGAGTCTTCGCGGGCAAATCCAGTGAGCAGAAAGATGTCCTCCAGCCGCAGCTTGCTCGTCGGCAGCGTAGATTTGTCCAGCTGCGTGAGTGCGGTGTCCAGCCCGGCCAGAACGAGGTACGCTTCCTGCACTTCCAGGCAGTGGCGCTCCCGCATGAGCTCGGCAAGGCTGATGCCCTCGGCGATTTCTTCCGCGAGGCACGTGATATCCTCGGACTCATTGACGAGCGCGAGAGTGATGAGGCTGGGATTGTCGCGCTGCTTGGTGATCTTGAAGGCAGCATCATCAGCCTCCTTCACACGTGCATGGGAGATGCGCCCGGGCGGCACCTGCTCGATGAGCACGGAGCGACCCGTCTTCGTCAGCGTCCCGCGCATGCTGTAAGGATTGGCCATGTCGAGGCGCTGGCTTTGAATGCGAACAAGATTGACCAGGCCGCGTGCCACATCCTGATAGCCGGCCAGCAGCGGGGCCAGCAGCGCTCGCGGTTTCTGCGCCGTGGGGATCTCCCCGGACATCCGCGCTGGCGCGAGCTTTTGCAAGCTGGTGCGCAGCTCGCGCATGGCGGCGATGACACCCACACCCGCGCTGGAAAGGCAGGCGCCCAGAAGTTCGGCAAAATCCGCCACTGCGAGGGCGTGGTCCGGCAGCGTGCCTCCCTGCTCCACGAGGAAGGTGCGGAGAAATTTGGCCTGCTTTTCAAAGCTGGTCTTCAAGGCGCGCTTTTTTCCGGCATGAGTGTCGAGCACGTTATAATCCGCCGCCAGCACCTGTACGGCCTGCGGCGCGGTCTGAACAATGCGCAGGCCATCGAGCGGAGACTCGGAAAGAAACTCGCCGCGCTCACACAGCGCCACGGCAGTCTCGATCGCACGGGTGGCGATCATGATGGCAAGCCACCCGGGAATGTCCTGCAGCCGGGCGAGGTAGGGCCTCAGAGCCTCCCCGTCCACATTGCTGGTGATGTAAAAAGGGTTTCCCTCGTCCTCGCCAAACTCAATCATGCGCGCCAGCGCAGGGTGGCCGCGCTTTTGCAGCAGTTTGCAGGACTCCTCAAATGAAGCACGGTTCGCCAGGGGCTCCAGCAGCACATGGCAGTGCACGTATTCCAGCCGTTCTAGGTCAAATGCCAGCACCGCCACCTGCTCGGAATTACGAACGAGCTCGACGTTGTTGCCGTCGGCGTCTTGAACGATTTGATAATGTCTGAATAGACTCGGCTCCGACATGGGGGGCGCTGTGTAGGGAAGGAATGCTGGACTATCCTGCCATGCGACAGATGTTCAAGCCAGCGTTTACTGTGGAGAATGAATAACATACCTCGTGCCAAAACTTGTCACTTCGGACTGTTTCTGGCACATTTTTCGGCAATGTGCCGTCCATTCATCGCCCTGCTTGCAGGCCTGGCCCTGATCTTCCGCCCTGCCGTTGTCGCGCAAACGCCCCCTGCGGGCGAGGCTCCGGCCAAAATCCGCATGTCTCTGCTTTCCGGTGCTCCGGCCATCGATGCGGCCACACGGGACGACTTGGTAAAGTGGCTGTCCCAATTCCAAAACGCGGTTTACCAGATGCGCATCCGTGACTATCTGCAGATGGTCAATTGGGACGCCCTGATCGATGCCACTTACTCCGGGGCAGCGGAACAGCCAACCGATGCCAAGAAGCTCCGGCTGAAAAATGCGATGCTGCTGACCAGCGAGCGCATGTTCCCCATCATGCGGCCGTTTTTTCTGTTCCTTGATGCCGAAATACGCCGCATCGATCTCACCGGCGACAAGGCCGTGATCATCGCAAGAACTCATGACGAGGATGGCGTCGAATACAAACTGCGCTGGTGGCTGCTGCGCCGTGGCGGACAATGGCAGCTCACAGACTTCGAAAACATCACGGTCAATACGCGCTTCTCGGCGCTTATGTTGATGGGATTTCAGGCAGCCTCATCGCAGGAAGGAATGAGCAAGGAGCAATCCTCGAAATTCATCCAGATGGGCATCGCCATTCAGGATGGTGAAACCGACAAAGCCTATTCGCTCATCAAAGAGCTCGAAGCCTCCGGGCTGCCAGCGGTACTCTCCGAAGTATTTCTGGCGGCCAAGTTGGGAGTACTTTCCCAGTTGGATGACAAGCAGGATGAACTGGAAACTGCATTGAACGAACTGGAAAAAATCGCCCCGACCAATCCCGTTCTCTACTTGATGCGTGCAGCCGGCAGTTACGACGCAGCCGACTACAAAAACACCATTGTGTGGGCTAAAAAAATCGGAGCATCCGTAGGCCATGACGAGGACTCCTGGTCCATGCTGGCCGACTCCCACCGCGAACTCAAGGAGGATAAGGAATACCTGACCGCCGCCGAAGGCTGGGCGGCAGATTATCCCAATTCACCAACGGCCCTTTGGACGTTCTGGCAGGCCCTGCCAGCCGCGCAGCGTGAGGCCAAAATCAAGCCCTTGCTGGAGAAGATCAACCCGGCCGAAGACGCTCTGGCAGAGTTTGCAGATGAAGCCATGCTTGAGGACGACGCGGCAGCTTTGAAACTCGTGATCGTCATCATGAAGCTGCGCAAGGTGGCCCCGGAGACAGTTGAGGAGTTTCAATTAGAGCTTAAAGAGATTCAGGATGCGGAGAAAAAGGCGTGAATCCGCCGCTGCACCTTGCACCCGCACTATCTCGGATGGCATGAACTGCCTCACGACGGCGGCTTCCATGCCGCGATGGCATCGGGAGACCGGTTTTTCATCCCGAGGCGCTGCGTGGTGAACTCATCTGGCAGGAGGATTTCGGTGTTCGAACCGTAATTGAGCGAGCCCAGAAAGTGAGTCTCCGTGCGTTCGGCCGATTCAGCCAGCCAGGCAAAAGCGCGGTGGTAGTGACTTAGAAAGGTTTCCACATATGGGGCGATGCTCTCGGAAGCCCGCGCAGCCATTTTCTGGCCGATGCCTCGCATGCTTGCGGCATCCATCAGAGTCATCGAAACTCCCGGCATCTCTGGCAGCGGCCCAGGCATGAGGTGCTGGTTCAGGGTGACGATCTTGCCATCATCCGTGAAGGGAAACGGCGCGCCATCCATGGTGGCCGAGATCTGCCGCAGGAGATTGAGCATCTTCGGCACCACGGACTGCAGCGCGGTGAGGAAGGCGCTGGGATCATCCACATTGGCAAACTTCGCGTTCAGGGTCTGAAAGGCAAAGAACGTGGTGAGCAGTTCCCGAAAGGACGGCAGAGCACCGCTCATGGCTTCATAGATCGTCACCCAGGCCGGGAGGTCACGGCGCCGCACGCGCAGCCATTCGCTGAGGTCGACGGGATCGCTCCACCAAAGCATGCCGAGTGCCGCTGCAAAGCGGCGTTCCAGCACGCGCTCGCGCTCCTGCAGCGGGCCCTCCATGTGCTCCATGACCATGCGCTGGCAGTAGGCCTCGTCACGCAGGGAGCCGGGGGTGGAGTCGCGCGTTCCGAACTGCATGCGCGAAACGGTGAATCCTGCGATGCTGAGAGTGGCCGCAGCTTCGAGATCGCGCCGACGCTGCCAGGCATGGTTCCACTCCTGCAGGGCCACCTTGAACTGCGGCCCCCAGGCGATGATTTCTTCCCGCACCTGCAAGATCTCGCGCTGCAATTCCGGCAATGCGGTGGAACTCGTGGGCGTGCTGCCCAGACCGCACATCGCCCGCTCCGGATGCGCCAGCCCGCCAAAATAACGGCGGATGACGAGCAGCGCCTCTTCCTCGCCCCTGTTTTGATGAATGGCCTCCTCATCCCCCACCATGCGGTGCTCATGCAGGTTCAAGCCCAGCCCGTGCTGATAATAGAAGTAGCTGACCTGCCGAGAGAGATCGACGAACTGGCGCAGCAGCGCGGCCGATGGCTGCAGGTGGGACAGATGCGCTACAATAGCCGCACCTTTGGCGGTCTCGCCTGCGTCCATCAGGGTTTGATCGGCAGCTTTCGGTTCGGTGCTGGCCTCTGCCTCTTCCGCTCGGGCGGAAGCACGGTCCTTGGCTTCATTGGCAACATGACGCGCCATCAGCAACGAGAGATTTTCCGGCAGCCGATGCTGGATGATGCCTTCCTGGATCTCCTGCTGCGCCGCCTCCCATGCGCCGCTGAGCAGGGCAAGCTTGTGCTGCATGCACCGGCACATGTCTTTGCCAATGACATTGCCCCCACAACGTGCCGCAGAACGCCGTATGAGCCATAGCGTGGGCGCGCTGACCACCCGGGCGACGAGCGCAAAAACCATGAACGGAACTTTGGCCGCCCACATCCATCCGCGCATGAGCCTGCGGCCCAGATGGTGCCACTCGGCCTCGCGCTGCGGCTTCACGTGCGCATAGACTTCCCACGGGTCACGCTCCAGCGTAGCACGAAAAAACCAGGCATTCATCTCCCTCACGACATGCACAAAGGGGGTGCAAATGCCACCGGCATTGCAGCTGAGCTCCTGCGCCAGCAGGCCACCGAGCTCACGCGAAGTGATGACGGACACCACCGGCAGGCCGAGGTGCAGCACCGTCTGCCCGCTGAGGATGCCGCTCAAACCGCCCAGCATGGAACTGCGCACTCTGATGGTGGAGTCCAGCCACACCTGCACCGGCGGCTGCGCGCGCAGGTGCCAGCAAAGCAGGTGGATGATCTCAAAGAGCTGCGGCTGTGTGGCCGGGCTGACCTGCACCGCCACCAGCGCGCGCTTGGGCCGGGGCAGCAGGGGCCGGAGCATGAACCCCCAGGTGATACCCATGAAAAGGAATTTCAACAGCACAGGAACCATGCGCCACTGCAACAAATCGCTCCACGCCTTGTGACCGGTGAGCAGCCATGCTTCCCTGCCCATCCACAGTAGCAAACCCATCACCAGCAAAAGATAGCACAGCAGCAAAGCCAGCGTGCAGGCGGCGGAGAAAACCTGCAGCCCAAAATGCAACGGTCCGCGCCATGGTGCGATGCGCACTGGCTTGTCGGGTAATTGCTGGGAAACTGGGGGGGCGGGCATGAAAAATCCGAAGTGCCTGAAAACGGCACAGGCACCCATAATAAACCCCCTTTAATATGGCAATTCTAGTTAATTATTGGTGTTTAGGGGTGCTTTAGAATTACCCTAAAGACAGGTTCACCAATTTTGGACCGTTTTCCTGCCATGAAGCCCCTCTGTTTTCTCGCCCTTGGGCTTGTCTGTCTGGCCTCCGCCTCCGCCGCGCCGCGCCCTCCCAATCTCGTCTTCATCCTGACCGATAACCAAGGGGCTTGGACGCTGGGCTGCTACGGAAATCCTGACATCCGTACGCCGAACATCGACCGGCTTGCGGCGGAGGGCATCCGTTTCACCCATGCGCTGAGCAGCAATCCGGTCTGCTCGCCCACGCGGGCGACGTTTCTGACGGGGCTGATCCCTTCCCAGCACGGCCTGCATTCCTTCCTCGACCCCAAGTTCATGATGGGGCCGGAGGCCTACAATACGCTGCAGGAATTCACATCACTGGGCGAGGTGCTGCGGGGTGCGGGCTACACCTGCGGCCTCAGCGGCAAATGGCACCTCGGCGCAAACATGACGCCAAGCGAGGGCTTCACCACCTGGACCACCAAACCCGATGGCAGCACCATGGAGTTCTACGACCAAAAGGTCATCGAAAACGGCCAGCTCCGCGTGGAACCCGGCTACACCACGGACTTCTGGACGCGCAAAGGCGTGGAGTTCATCGCCGCAAACAAGGACCGGCCCTTCTTCCTCTACCTCGCCTACAACGGCCCCTACTCACTCGGCAAGCTCATGCTCAATGAGTCCAAAAACCGGCATGCAGCCTACTATGCTGACAAGTCTCTGCACTCTTTCCCGCGCGATGCGATGCACCCCTGGCAGCATGACAACAAAGCCTTTCACAACACCGATGCCGCTCGCCGCCGTATGGCCAGCGAGGTGAGCGGTGTGGATGATGGCGTGGGCGAGATCATGGCCGCGCTGAAGACGAACGGCTTGGAGGACAACACGCTTGTGGTCTATGCCAGCGATCAGGGCTGGATGGGCGGCCAAAACGGCATGTGGGGCATGGGCGATCACTTCCGACCCATCGGTGCGCATGAGCTCATGATGCAGATCCCGCTCATCTTCCGCAAGCCCGGCACCATCCCGGCCGACCAGACCTGCGATGCCCTCGTGAGCAACTACGACTTCATGCCCAGCGTGCTCACCCAGCTCGGCTTGGGCGACAAAATGCCGCAACAGCCGAAGTCCCCCGGTCGCGACTTCTCCCCTGCCCTGCGCGGTCAGCCCCTCACGAATTGGGACAACACCGTCTTTTACGAAATGGAAACCACGCGCGCCATCCGCACCACCCGCTGGAAATTCGTCGCCCGCTTTCCCTCCGACCCCTATGAACTCTACGACATGCAGACCGACCCGCAGGAACGCTTCAACCAATACGGCCAGCCCGGCACGGAAGAGATCAGAGCAGACCTGGCCAAGCAGCTGGATGCTTTCTTCAACCGCTATGCCGACCCAAAGTACGACATCTGGAAAGGCGGCGGCTCGAAAGCGAAGCGGCACGTACCGTGAATTTTTAGTTCATGCGTCAGCTCCGGGCGATGTGAGTGACGGCTTTTTGAGTAACAATCTATACTCAATCCTTAACGAAAGCCTCCAATCCCAGCATCCTGAGGCAGCGCTGCCCGTACCAAGCGTAGGCGAGCGTTAATCCGCCAAAATATAAAATTCCAATGCTTGCCAAGAGGTTGTAGAAAGTCATCCCGTGGTTCAACGAGACGCATGCCATGACCACCATGCTCCAACCTCGCCGCCCAGCTTCACGAGTCGTCTGCAGCGTCACTTCTGTTTTGGCCTGGCTGAAAGGGCGGAAGGTGAAGAAGAAGCAAAACTTCTCCAAAAAATGCCGCTGCCGCTCTGCCGTTTCGCTTCGGCCAAAGCGGATAAACAAAAAGCATATCGCGGCAAACGCATATAATGTGAGAATGCTGCCAGCAACCACAAGGAGGAAGTTCACGCCGTCTGTCCATGAAAAGGCCAGCACTTTTGTCGAGTTCAAGACCGCCTGCATAAACTGGGTTCTGCCCCTTACTTCCCCTCAAACCGCTTCCGCAATTCGTTGAAGTAGCGGCGCACCTGCTCACGACGGGCGGGTGGCAGGGCAGCTTCATCGAGAGCGGCTTCTTCGGCTTGAATCGCATCAAGCGCGGTCTGCGTGGAGATGCGGGTGGACTGCTCGTTGCGCGCACCACCTTCGACACTGCGTACGGTGCTCTGGCCCTCGCTGTTCTGCTGGGCCCGGACCACGCTTTGATTGTCGGTGGTCTGCTTGGCTGTAGGCGTGTTGTTGAGATCGGCTTTACCTTTACCGGGGGGCAGACCATTGCCGGGCATGCTCAGCATGGGGCCATTGGGATCAGGCGGCGCGCCTTCCCCGGAGATGATAATCGTAGGGGGCTTGTCATCCGGCTTGCCCCCGCCAGGAATGGGGGCCAGCAGCATCGGCTGGCCACCGCTGGGCTGGCCCTGCTTGCCAGCTTGTCCCGGCTGCCCCTGGCCCATGCTCATCATGGGCGGCTGTTGCTGCCCCTGCCCCTGTCCATCCTGAGGCTGCTGCATTTGATTTTGCTGCCCGGCTTGGCCCATGCCTGGTGGATTGAGCATCTGCTGTCCATTCTGCGCCTGTCCTGTCTGCGGCGCACTCTGCTGCCCCTGCTGCTGGGAGGACTCCCCCTGCCCCGCCTGACTCATCTGCTGCATCGCCCCATTGCTGCTGTCCTGCTGTCCGGCGATGTTGCTGCCAGAATCACGCAAATGCTGGGCGAGCTGCTGCAGTTCCTTGCGCGACTGCTCACGCAGCGCGAGGTCGCGCAGCTTGTCGGCGAGCTTTTGAAATTCTTCGCCTGCACCGGCCGCTTTGCCCTGCTGCATCTGATCTCCCGCCGCGAGAACGTTCTGGCCCACGGCGCGTTTGCGATCCGCTTGGTCCGACTGCAGCTGCGCATCCTTGAGCGTTTCGTTCATGCGCTCCTTCGCTTCCGCACCGAGCTGGGGTGATTTGAGCTGGCTGGCGAGCGCCTCAGCGGCCTGCGATGCAGCTTGGGCATTCTTCGCGGCCACGGCATCGCCAAGGTCCGCCGTGTCGGCATGCTGGCGCAAGGCATCGATAAGTTTTTCGGAGGCCCAGGGTTCCTTGCCGTTGCCCAGTTCCTCCGCGAGTTTCTCCGCCTCACGCGCACGCTTTTCCAACTCGGCAAGCACATCACGTGCGTCCTTGCCTCCTGCCTGGGCGAGATCTGAGGCGGTTTTTTGAAGCTTCTGCTTCAAGTCTTCCACCTGCTTGGATTCCTCCTCCTTGAGCCCCGCCAGCTTTTTCTTTTCCCAGTCGGTCTGTGCCAGTTTCTTCGCCTCTTCAGCAGCCTTGCGCGTCATGTCCTGATCCATAACAACCACTTCGGATGGCGGAGCCGTGATGATGCTGATGAAGCTGCCGAGAATGGCAATGAGCAGCGGCAAGGCAAGCCAGCGGTCCGGCCGCAAGGGCAGGTCTCGTTTCAATGATGCAGGCCATGCCTGCGCCAACACTTCACGCTGTGCGTCGATGTGCGCACGCGCCGTCTCACCTTTTTCGGCGTGCTTCTCAAACCACCAGGCGGAGGCAAAGGCTTCACGGCGCCCCGCAGCCTGATCCCACAAGGCCAGCGCGCTAAATTCACCGGGACGCTGCCACCACACATAGCCAAGACAGCCCGCCAGCCACACGACAAGCCCAAGCCATGGGGAGACCACCGCGCCCGAACCACGCAACGCAGCCAGCATCAGGAGCACCAGTACCAGCGAGGCCGGAATCAGCGTCATGCGCAGCACCGCAAGCCAGCGCCTCAGCGCCACCCACACCTGGACACGCTGTGCCACGAGGGCAAAGGCCGGGTTATGGGTTGCGATCTGGCTCATGCTTGGCATTACACCTCAAAACGCACAGGAGGCCAAGTCTTTTGACGGCACCCGGTTGAATTACGCCGGCGGAAACAATCGCCAAATCCATCAGTCCCGACCCATCATTCGGAGCTCGAACTTTTGAACCACCCCTTCATCTTGTCGAGCAGCCCCTTCTTCGGCTCCACTTCCCCAGCCTCCGGCGGCGGCAGCAGTGCGTTAGGCTTGTCTTCCACCGCCGGGATCGCACGCGGTACAATCGTTTCTGGCATACCCGCAAAACCCGCCGCCTCATCAAAGTTCGCGCTGTAGTCACCAAACTTCGCCTGCTCCAGCATGTGCGCCGTGCTGTCCTCCAGGATGCGCGGCTGAACAAATCGCCGTCGCACGATCCGCCACGATCAAACTGTTCGACATTCCCTGCTCCGAGATGTTCGGCACCTGGTTGCCACTGATCGTCGTATAGCTGGAGATGTCATTGTTCTGCTGCTTGAATTCCAGCATCACTTCCGCGTCGTTGAAAATGTGCGGCGTAATGTCCAGTTGCAGTCTCACCGGAATGTACTGCGTGGTTGAGGTAAACCCTCCGCCCACCACCCCGCTCGTATAGCTCTGCCCCGCGATCGCCACCTGCTGGCCGATGTAGATCCGCGCAGGCTGGTGATTCAGCGTGGTCAGCGTGGGCTTCTGCAGCACATGAAAGCGCTTTGTGCTCTCCAGCGTCTGCAGGAAGATATTGAGGTTCTTGTTGATCTGCCCATAGGCCGTCAGCCCCCCGATCCCCGCAGGCCCTCCCGCCGCCAGAAACCCCGCGATGTCCTTCAAATTGGAAGGATTCGCAAAGGCCGTTCCCTGCGTATTCAGCACGCCGCCCACCAGCCCGTCATCGCCCACCTTTTTGAGCGTTTGAATCCAGTCGAGACCAAAATTAAAGTTATCGCTCAGCGTGAATTCACCGATGATCGCGGAAAGCAAAATCTGACGCGGGCGTACATCGAGTTCATCTGCAAGATCCTCCAAAGCCTTGATCTGATCTGGAGGTCCGCTGGCAAAGAATTTCGAACTGGCCGGATCAGCGATGACAAGCGTGTTCGCAATGAAAATGCTGATGGGCTTCTTGGTGATCTGCAAATCCGGGGCGGCGCTACCGCTGCCGAATCCCTGCCCCGAGGCTCCTCCGCCAGACATTCCGGAACCACCTCCGCCGCTCCCCCCATTGAGTCCGGACCCCAAGGAGGAGCCGGAACCAAACGGCTGGGAAGTGCTGACCGGCTGCGCTGAAGCTGATGACTGCGCCTTTTGCTGCGATTCCAGACTGCTGCCCACCTGCTTGGGATCATGCCGCATCAGCGCCTTTTCCGCGATGCCGAGGAACACAGAAAGATCAAGATAGTTCAGCTTGCGCGAAAAGTAGCGGCTGACCGACGTTTCGGCATCCAGCTCACGCACCAATGCTTCGATTTTTTGCATGTCCAGCGGGCGCGCAACCACCACAATGCTGTTGGTTCTGGAAACCACCTGCATCAAGGGGCGGCCCGCAGTCAGCGCAGAATTTGCCAAGGAGGCGGTGGCGGACGCCGGTGCCCCTGGACTGCCTGTGCCGCCCATCCCGCCTCCAGTGGATGAACGGCTTGATGAAGAGGACTTGTCCAGACCGAGCAGTGTCTCAAGCTGCTCGATCACTTCCTGCGCCTCCGCGCGCTCAATACGGATCGTTTTCTGCACAGTCGCCATCGGCGGCTGGTCCACCTGCTGTGCAAGTTCGATGTAGGCGCGAATGGTCTGCGAAGCTTCTGTGATCACCAGCGACTGAGAATTGGGCACGGCAAGAATCCGGCCATACGGATGCAGTGGAATGATCGTCTGAAACGCCGTGCTGGCATCCTCCGCACTCAAATGATTGAGCTGCAGCACATGCGTCACCACCTGATCCGCATCCGGCAGATCTTCGGCCCGCAGAATCATCGGCACGTTCTGCGCAGACGGCAGGCTCCCACCGCCCTCCGTGGCCACCAGCTTGAACAAATTCCCACCACTCGGCACCAGTGCATAGCCGTGCATCAGCAGCCCTTTCTCGATGATCGAACGATACTCCTCATCGCTGAATTCTCCGGGCACATCGATCGTCACCACCGCATTCTCCATCCCACGATCACGCAGCACCTTGCGCCCCGTGACACGAAAGTACTCAGCCAGCACCTCCGCCACCGGCGTCGCCGTGAAGCTGATCAAATTACCGCCAGAAGTTGATGGAACGGAAGTGCTGGGAACTGCAGGCGGTGGAAGAATAGAGCGAGCCGCAGGCCGGTTCGGAATCTGCGCCTGCAAACTGGCAAAAGAAAGCAGCACGAGGAATAGAAATGTCTGTGCGTATGAGTTCATAAATTTAGGTTGGTCGGATCATCTGGAAGACTCGGCCATGGCCGGCGCATGCAGGCGGCTGAAGTGGATGGTGGCAACCACAGTGGCAGGATCCGCGCTGTCAGGCACCACCTTGAGCTCGGTCACCACGCAGAAGGATTCGGGGGAAAGGATCTGATGCATCCAGCGAAACACCGCAGGCAGCCCGCCTTTCACAGTCAGCGTCACACCTACCTCGCGGTAAAACTTCTCACTTACCGGCTCATGCAGCTGCTTCTTCTGTACCACGAGTCCCTGCGCCGTCGCTGAGGTTAGCAGGCCTTCCAGCAGTTCCTGGCTGGCCTCATTTTCACTGGTCATAGGAGGTTGCGAGATTTGCAGCCATTCGAGGCGTTGCTGCCACAGATCCGTCTCAGCCAGCAGCGCCTGCGCCTCCATCTGCCGAAGTTCCAGCGTCTGCTCACGGCGCTCAATGCCATGCTGCAGACGCAGCAGATACTTAGAGAGAACGACTCCTCCACACACGGCGGCCAACACCACCAGAATCATAATCAGCCGCCGCTCACTGGCCTTCATGGACAGCACCTCCTGCATTGAGTGTTCCTTCAGCACGAAACTCCGCACGATTGTCCTCACGAATCGAGGGTTGCGGTAATTTCCATGCATAATGCTGCAGCGCGCTGCATTCAGACAGACGTCCCTTGAACCCGAGAGCATGTTGAACCGTTGTTGCCTCGCCGCTGACAATGATTTTGCCATTTTCCATCTGAAACTCCTTCAGACGAATGCCTTCCTCCGGCAGCAGTGAGACGATCTGATGAAACAACTCCACGGGATACAGATCAGGATTGATGGCACCCTCCATAGCCAGCCAGTGTGCCTGCGCCTGGGTCACGCGGTCGATTTCAGGCTGTCGTATGGCGAGCTCA
>JAPLUN010000057.1 GCA_026397715.1 Verrucomicrobiota bacterium | reverse complement strand
CGAACTCCTGCTCCGTTTCGACTGGGGCAAACGGACCCTCAACGGACTGGAGCACCCCGTATTGTTTGCGGAATTCAAAGCCCTGACCAAGCCACCGGCCTACGTACTCCAGCAGTGCCTGCTTGCCAAGTTCCCAGTCCATGCCGTTGATTCTGCAATCCGCCGCCGGCACGCCATCAGCATCGCGAGTGGCGAAGAAACGTATGGCGTAAAAGTCGGTCTCCTCCAGATGCGGCTTCAATGGCTCTGACAATGAGGTGAAAAGACAGCAGGGGCAGAAGGGCTGGTGCTCATCATCCAGGGGAGGGACTCCAGATGGATCGGCACGGTTAAATGAAACGGGTCCCAGCAGCACCCGCCGATACATGGGTGGGTTTCCACCTTTTGCCGGGAATGACATTTGCAGCGACATACATTTTTTAGGCTCTTTCAAAATGGCGTCCTGCAGAACGGCAAAGTCGATCTCCAGCCACTTCTCAAATCCTTTGGCAAACGAGGATTTCAGGTAGTCCCCATTGGAATGCTGATACTCAAAAACCCCGTGCGGAATGCGGTCTGAATGCCTGACCTCGATGGTGGAGCATGTGCTAACACCTGTGGGCTCCTGCGGCTGCATGCTCACAAATTGTGGAAGGATGATAAAACCATCATCGACTTCCAACCAGCCTTTCTTGACCCGCACAGTGTGTCCTGCATCACGCATGGTGCTGGAAAGAATCTGCAGCAAATCCGCATTCTCTGACCAAGTCCGTTCGGCGTTCGAAAAACCACAGGCGATGGAAGTGCCAGTCCCCGGATTGCCAGGGCATATCTTGGGGGCAGGGGATGAACGAAACCATCCAAACATGGCAACTTTTTAAGCGGTGGCTCTTTAGATCAAGACGCTCCCCGTAAACACAAAGTCCGCCGGGCCAAACAGCGTCACATTCGCGTACTCGCTCTTGTTCGGCTCTTCAAATCCCACCTTGAGCGTGTCCCCGCCTTTGACGAGGACGCTGATGGGGCTGGGCTCTCCGGTGAGTTCGTGATAAATCAGGGCGCAGGCGACCATGCCGGTGCCGCAGGCGAGGGTTTCGTCTTCCACGCCGCGCTCGTAGGTGCGGATGGAGATGCTGCCGGGAGCGATGACCTTGGCGAAGTTTGCATTGGTGCCCTTGGGCTTGAAGGCTTCGTGGTAGCGCAGGGATGCACCCCACTCGCGCACGGGGACGGCTTCCAGATCATCGACCATCACCACCGCGTGCGGCACGCCGGTGTTCACACTGTGAACGGTCAGGCCAGCACCGGAGACTTCGAGGTGCTGGGAGAGCTTGAGATTGTGCGGGGCGCTCATGTTGATGCGCACGTGACCGCCTTCGAATTCGGCGGAGATGATGCCAGCGAGCGTCTCAAAGCGGATCTTGGTGAGCGTGTCGCCGTGCAGATGATTCACGAAGCGGCCAAAGCAGCGCGCGCCATTGCCGCACATTTCGGCCTCGCCGCCGTCGGCGTTGTAGTAGCGCATCTTGAAGTCGCCGTCCGCCGTGGCGGGCTCCACGCAGAGGAGGCCATCAGCCCCGATGCCGCGATGGCGGTCACAGAGCTTTTCGATCTGCTCTTTGGTCAGCGCGAGGCTGAGGTCGCGATTGTCCAGCATGACGAAGTCATTGCCGGCGCCGTTCATTTTGGTGAATGAGAGAGTCATAGGAGGAAAATTAGAGGGCTTTGACGGCGTCCACGAGGGGCTTCACGAAGGCTTCCACTTTCGCGGCGCAATCGGGGCTGGCACCGTTTTGTTCAATCAACTTTACGATGGCGCTGCCGACCACGACGCCATCCGCTTTGCTGGCGATCTCGGCGGCCTGGGCGGGATTGGAGACGCCAAAGCCCACGCAGACCGGCACGTCCGTGGCGGCCTGGATGATGGCCACCTGCTCGGCGATGCCGGAGGCGACTTCCACCTGCGCGCCGGTGACGCCGAGGCGGCTCACGTAATAGACGAAACCTTCCGCGCTTTTGGCGATGCTAGTGATGCGTTCAGTCGAAGATGTCGGGGCGATGAGCTGGATGTGGCGCAGTTCCGGCGTGGGCTTGAGCTCAGGATTCTGCGAGAGTTCATCTGGCGGCAGGTCCAGCACGAGCACGCCATCGGCCCCGGCGGCAGCGGCGTCGATGTGGAAGCGCTCGTAGCCGTAGGTGTAGACAGGGTTCAGGTAAGTGAAGAGCACCAGTGGCACTTGGGACTGCGTGCGCAGCTTCTTGATCATTTCCAGCACCTTGGGCGTACTGGCTCCGGCCTTCAGCGCACGGTCCGCCGCCAGTTGATTGACCACGCCGTCCGCCAGCGGGTCTGAGAAGGGCACGCCCAGTTCCACCACATCCGCTCCCGCACGCTCCAGGGCCAGAACGATGTCGATGGTGGCGTCCAGCGTGGGATCTCCGGCGCAGACATAGGCTACGAATGCCTTCTTCTTCTGAGTGCGAAGCTGGGCAAAACGGGCGTCGAGACGATTGGTGGGGGCTGACATGGGGCGTGGTGTCTAACATGCATTTCTTCATTTGTCGAATGCAGGAGTAGGCCATGGAAACCGAAAATGGCACGGCTGCATGATGCGGATGCCTGGACTGGGCGCTCGAAAAAATGGTCTTTAGGTCAATCGTCATTCTGCTAGCATGTCAGACATGTTTTCCCTATTCCGAAAGAATCGGTCGACAATGCCACTGGATCAACAGCTCCAAGCTTTGGCTGAATGTGGCGTCACCCTGAGCAACGAAGCCAAAGTCGAAGATCTTTACATGTTCCATACTCAGGAAGAACACGAAGCCTCGCCTTTTAAAGAACTCATTCCGACCCTCGGCTTCGAGATGGAGCGTGGTTCGTTTGCACCGCTCTGCCATCGGTTGTGGATGTGTGATTATGAGCGTGTCGAAGACCATGGCGCCTATGCCGATGTTGTTGCCCGGTTGCATCAAATGTCCGAAAAGAGCCTGCCCATATCCAAAATCACCGACTACGTCGATATCGAGGAAGGAAAGGCTTGGGTTGAGTTTGATCTGGCAGGCTCGCCCATCCACTGGGATGCCAAGGTGGACAACGATTGGCTTGATCCTTATATCGTTATTAAGTTCGACAAGCTCCTCAAATCCAATGGAGCTCCCTTTAGGATCTACTCGAACCACACCGACTTCGGCCAGTGTGCCTTTTTTGCCTGCCTTACGCAAAGCGAGTTCGAGCGCTTTCAGAAGCTCGCCACATTCAAACTCCGTGAAATCGAGAAGCAGGCCTGACCTCATGCCACCAGTCAGTCTTCCCATGAAAACCGCCATGACTTCATACCCTCCAGCGAATCCGTTCTTTAGGCCGCCACGCGAGTCCACTCTGCGCGACGACGAGGTTCGCAGTCGCGTTCGCGCTGAGTTCCACGACATTCGTTCGCAGTTTCTCGACCGATTAGCCTGTGCGTGCGTATTCGACCGCGAGCGTTTCGATGCACTTCTGCTCTGGCTCGACACATTGCGTCGATGTTATGCCGCTGCCAATTTACCCATGGCAGCATCAGACTTCAACCAGTTCAGCAATATTGCTGGATGTCTTGAACAGGAGGCTACGTATTCAAGTGACCAGCGTGAAGAGTGTGCCACAGCCCATGCACAATGGCTTGGCATCATGCGACAGTACCACCTTCTACCCGAGGAGGGGCGATAAGCATGCGGTGCCATGACTTTAATCTCTATGGCTACGAAGTCCGGCATTTTGGCGACGAGATCGTGTTTCATCTCGAATTGGCGGGTCAGGAATCACACGTCTGCTTTAGCGGGGTTGAACTCTACCACTTCGTTCACGCCGGTGGCACGATTATCTTCGGTATCGACGAGGTGCCGGTTTCGCTGGTTCTCGATGAATTTTGGGAACGCATCCTGCATTGGGCGCAACAGCATGGCGGTGTGCCTCATTGGGATCGAGACGATCGCGCCAGCTATCAGGCGAAGATCGAAGCCGGGGGCTATAAAGCTTGGAACATCAGCTCCTCCATCGGATTCGCAGGTTTCGTGATTGCTCATTCGATTGCAGACGTCACCAGTGAATTTAGCAAAGCCGTCTAATCAAGCACTGCATCGAGACGCGCCACGCTCTATGGTCGTTAAGCATGGTGTAGATACGCTTTCCCAATGATATCTGAAATGCACGGAATCAACATCGCCGCCCTCCTAACAAGCCTTCTCGCCATCGTTGGCTTTGGCACACTCATTCGCAAGTTGGACAAGCCAGCAACAGGCTGGCTGTTGTTCGCATCTGTGCTGATCTGCCTGCCGCTTCAGCCGCTGGCTTTCTACTTTGTGCGCCTGCCGCTGGACCATTGGCTGGTCGGACAATTGAATCGAACAACCACCGCTTATCAATGGCTGGTGACATTGTATGCGCCCCTGACGGAGGAGCCTGCGAAGCTGCTGGTGCTGCTGATTCCTGCGATCTTGCGCGACGTGCGGCCTGAGAATTTTGCCCGCTATGCGTTCGCCATTGGGCTGGGCTTTGCGCTGGGGGAGATGTGGTTCGTCGCGGAGCGTGTCTCCCATCAGCCTGCTTTGGCTAAGCTGCCGTTTTATCAGTTTGGCGGCTACATCAGTGAGCGGTTGATGACCTGCGTGTTTCACAGCGCTTTTGTGGCCATAACGCTTTCCCGTTTGCGGCGACGTTGGGTGCTGGGGTTTGGCGGTGCTGTTCTTGCGCATTGGGCGGCGAACTTTCCGCTCACCCTCATGGCCTGGAATGTGGGCGGTCTTGGCCGCAATACTTGGGAAGTGATCGTGGTACTGTGGCTGGTGGCTCTTTTTGTGGGAGCAGTGGCCTGGTTCGCTTACCTGATCTTTGGAAAGGTTCTGCCCCTGCGATTGATGTATGGCATTCGGCACT
>JAPLUN010000461.1 GCA_026397715.1 Verrucomicrobiota bacterium | reverse complement strand
ACGTCACCAAAGACGAGGTTGCGACCGCTGAGCTTGACGACTTCGCCGCTGCCTTCATGGTCGGTCGGGTAGAAGCCGAAGGCCTCCGCAGGTGCGCCTGCAGCGATGAAAGCCTGGATGAGACGATACGGCGTCCACGGCTCTTCGCGGCCCGGCTTGATGACCACCGGGATCTTCAGCGCGATGGCGGGCAGCCAGAGGGAATTTACCGCAGGGGAGTTGCTCGGCATCACCAGACCAAGGGACTTGGTGGTGGGGAAGTAGGAGACGGGGCAGCCGGACTGCGTGCCAAAGCCGCGATCAATGACGCTGAGATCCAGGCCGCGCGTGAGGCCGTTGAGGATCATCTTCATGTTCGTCAGCGCAAAGTGCAGCTTGGCCATGTTGCGCTTCACCATCACGTGCGGCAGGCCGCTGGTGCGGGAAAGCGTGGCGATGTATTCTTCCGGCGTCTGCGTGTGACCTTTGTCACCCAGGGGCAAGGTGCCATTGAGGAAGAGCTCGCCTGCCTTCGCGGTGATCTCGATGAGCTGCTCGACGGTGAATTTCTTCAACGCGGCGCGGGCTTCGCCGATCTTCGCCAGATCCTTGCGCACGATGCCGGCATTCACCTGGCTGATTTCGGCGCAGACCTCGCCGGTTTTGTGATCTTTGACCTGAGCCTTGTCGAGCGACTCATAGGGGCGGCCTTTGCGGAGGGCAGGAAGATGGGGAATGGACATTGGCGGGTTGGTTTTTGGAAGGTGTGAGGGTTACGAGCGCCGATCACACTGGGCAATGGAAAAACAGGCGCATTTGGCGAACTCTTTCAGAGACATTGAGTCCTCCTACTTCTGCGGACGCAGGGCTTCGGGAATCATCTGGATGAGGGCTTCGCTGAGATTGGAATAATTCGGGTAATCCGGGTGCGGCACGCTCAGTTCGCCCACCGGGCGGTAGCGCCACTGCTTGTACATCCAGAGCCAGCATTCGGGATGCTTGCGGATCTCAGCCTCAAACAGGTCCCAGATGCGCTGCGTCACCTCACGTGTGTCATCCTCCGGCTTGGGTTCAATGGCTTCAAACAGATGCGCCTCATAGCGTCCGTCATCCAAAGGTCGGCATACTCCGGTGATGATCGCAAGACCGAGGCGCTTCGCCAGTTCCACATGCAGCGTCGGCACCGAGGTCCACAAACCGTAGCACTGAATCGCCGTTGCGGCCCTGCCGGGGGCGATGCTCAGGTCCGTCAACAGTCCCGCGTGCCCCTTGCGCTTGAGCGCTTTCATGAGCTTGATCATCGCATTGTCCTGCGAGATGAAGGTGTGGCCGGACTGCTCCCTTAGTCTTCTAAAGAGGTGCGTGATGGCAGGGTTCTTGAAATCCTGCGCCACAACGGTGAAGGGGAAGCCGCGAAAGCCCCAGATCTGGCTGACGAGTTCAAAATTGCCGTAGTGCGGCGTCACCCAGACCGCGCCATTTTCACGTGCTTTTCCTTCAGCGGCGGCGTCCGTGATGATGTCGAAATGCGGCTGCCAGTTGTCTGCCCTGAGCTGCGGAGACCAGAACAAATCCACGAAGGTGCGCGCAAACACCTGGTAGGAGCCGCAGGCGATTTTTGCCCTCTGAGCCGGTGTGTACTGATCGCCAAAAGCGCAGCGCAGATTGTCCAGCGCCGTGGTGCGTCCGCGCGCATCCAGCCAGTAGGCCAGCCTGCCAAGGACGCGTGACAGCACCATGAGCACGTGACGCGGCACTCGTGGCAGCAGCCACACGGCCAGATCCAGCAGCTTGATCTCAATAGAATATCGGAGCTTCTTCACAAAGGGTAAAAGGGGGACGTTTCGTGTTACGACGGCGCATGCCTGCGATCAACCACAAAGCCTTGTCGTGACAGCAACCACATGCCGTAGCCAAGCAGGCGGCGGCCTCGAAGAAAAATCGAAGCTGCTTCACGTGGCGTTTGGTGTTTGCATAAATTCGCTTTAGGATGGCGCATGCCCGCCACCAACCTCAACAACATTCTCAAGCGACTCCTCAAGCAGCCGACGGGCCCGTTTCATGAATACCATGTTCGTGCGGAGATCGAGGCGCTGCTCAAAGACTGTCCGCATGTGAAGTTGAAGCGCGACAAGTTCGGCAACCTGCTGGCCACGTACAAGAACGGCAAATCCAAGAGCAAGCCCACCTGGGTGCTCGGTGCCCACATGGACCACCCCGCTTTCATCAAGCCACCCGGCAGCACCAAGCGTGATGAATGGGATTTCCTCGGCGGTGTCGGCCAGCTGGAAGTGGACGCTGGTGTGAAGCGCGGCCTGCGCAAGGCCAAGGGGCAGATCGCTACCTGGAATTTCCCGGTGAACATCACCAACACCCGCATCGAAGCCACCGCCTGTGACGACATCATTGGCTGCGCGGCCATCGTGATGACCTTTCTCGATCTCGCCCGTCTGAACATCCAGACCACCGTGCATGCGGCCTTCACCCGTGCGGAAGAAGTGGGCTGGCTTGGAGCCTGGCACCTTGCGCAAAACTGGCCTTTTGGTGCCGACAGCGTTTTCCTTTCCCTCGAAACCAGCCGTCCCGTCAATGGTGCCGTCATGGGCGGCGGTCCGATCCTCCGCGTTGGAGACCGTGTTTCCATTTTCGACAGCGAAGCGATGGCCGTGCTGATGACCACCGCCAAAGAGCAAGGCATCCGCGTGCAGCGCTGCCTGCTTGACGCCGGTGCCTGTGAAGCCACCGCCACCCAGGCCGCAGGTGTCCGCAGTGCGGGCATCTCCATTCCGCTGGGGAACTACCACAATCTCAACGATGCCCGCCAGATCGTTCCTGAGTACGTCATGATGGATGACTTGAAGTCCCTCATCGACCTCCTGAAAGCCCTCGTCGCCACCAAGCACGACGGCATCGGCGAACGCACCATCCGCGAGCGTGTGGAACTCCGCATGATGGAGCACGAAGCGCACCTCAAGGCGGGCACGAAGCTGTTCAAGTAGAGGGGCGCGGTTGCTCACTCTCTGATATATGGACTGCGGTCGCGCAGTGAGGAACGAACGCAGCTACCGCTTTCGACGGGCTAGGTGGTGATCGCGTGCCTGGAAATCCACGGAAGCGGGAGCCAGTGATTCTTCGCCAGCCGGTCAGCTCAAGCGTGCCACGAGACGCTCGAAAGCGGTAGCTCCGATGCAGGCTTGCACCGTGCATCTGCGCGACCGCACTTCAAATAGACCCCGTCTCATTCGACGGCTGGATCTCCAATCGCACCCCAACTTGCCCACGCAGCGACCTTGACCTCTCTCCGACCCTCGCCTTGTTTCGCGCCCCCTATGAGCAGCGAGCAGCGCAAAGCCTTCCCATTCTCTGAGTTTGAACCCAAGTGGCAGGACGTGTGGGAGGCCAGGAAGGCCTTCCGCACTCCGAACCCCGGTGATGCCGACTTCGATGCCTCGAAGCCGAAGTATTTCGTGCTCGACATGTTCCCCTATCCCAGCGGCGCGGGTCTGCACGTCGGGCATCCGGAAGGCTACACCGCCACAGACATCATCGGTCGCTTCAAGAAGATGTCCGGCTTCAACGTGCTGCACCCCATGGGCTGGGATGCCTTCGGCCTGCCTGCCGAACAGTACGCCATCAAGACCGGCCAGCATCCGCGTGCCACGACGGAGAAGAACATCGAAGGCTTCCGCGGCCAGCTCAAGCGCCTCGGCTTCGCCTACGACTGGGATCGTGAAGTGAACACCACAGACCCCGGCTACTTCAAATGGACGCAGTGGATTTTCCTGAAGCTGTACAACTCCTATGTCGGCGAGGACGGCAAAGCGCATCCCATCGCCGAACTCGAAGGGAAGGGACTGAGCCGCGAAGAGATCGACTCACGCCGCCTCGCCTACGTGTCCTCCGCGCCTGTGAACTGGTGCCCGGAGCTCGGCACCGTGCTGGCCAATGAAGAGGTCGTGGACGGCAAAAGCGAAGTCGGCGGATTCCCCGTGGAGCGCCGCCCAATGCGCCAGTGGATGCTGCGCATCACCGCGTATGCCCAGCGTTTGATCGATGAACTCGACGGCCTCGACTGGCCGGAGAGCATCAAGCTGCATCAGCGCAACTGGATCGGTCGCAGCGAAGGCGCCGAAGTGAAATTCAAGGTGGCCGGCAGCGAAGAGACGATCACCGTTTTTACCACACGCCCTGACACGCTGTTTGGAGCCACCTACATGGTGCTCGCGCCTGAGCACCGTCTGGTCGATGTTCTCGTCAGCGAAGAGCAGATCACTGCCGTCGAAGAGTATCGTGAGAAAGCAGGTCGCAAGAGCGACATGGAGCGCACCGAACTCGCCAAGGATAAATCCGGCGTCTTCACCGGCGCGTATGCGATCAATCCCGTCAACGGCGAGCAGATCCCCATCTGGATCGCCGACTACGTCCTCATGGGCTACGGCACCGGCGCCATCATGGCCGTGCCCGCGCATGACGAGCGTGACTTCGAGTTTGCGCAAAAGTTTGAACTGCCGGTCAAGCAGGTGGTGCAGCCGCCCGAAGGCAAAGACTGGCAGGGCTTCACGGACCACGGCATCGCCGTGAACTCCGGTTTCCTTGACGGTCTCTCCACTCCAGAAGCCAAAAAGAAGATCGCCGCCTGGCTCGAAGAAAAAGGGCTCGGCAAAGGCACCGTGAACTTCAAGCTGCGCGACTGGCTCTTCAGCCGCCAGCGTTACTGGGGCGAGCCCTTCCCAATCGTGTGGGAAGATGGCAATCATCGCAGCATTCCTGCAAGCGAACTGCCGCTGCTGCCACCGACGCTGGAAGACTTCAAGCCCACCGGCACGCCTGAGCCTCCTCTTTCCAAAGCCACCGACTGGGTGCGCTACTCCGCCACGGCCACGCGTGAGCTCAACACCATGCCGCAGTGGGCGGGTTCCTGCTGGTATTACCTGCGCTACTGCGATGCGCAGAACAGCGAACGCTTTGTCGGCGAAGCGGCTGAGAAATACTGGATGGGCGGCGGCAAACCCGGTGGCGTGGATCTCTACGTCGGCGGCACCGAGCACGCCGTGCTGCATCTGCTATATGCCCGTTTCTGGCACAAGGTGCTGTTTGATCTCGGCTACGTCACCACGCCGGAGCCGTTCCAGCGTCTGGTGAATCAAGGCCTCATCCTCGGTGAAGACGGCCAGAAGATGTCCAAGTCACGCGGCAACGTGGTGAACCCCGATGACGTCGTGAAAGAGTACGGCGCGGATTCGCTGCGCCTGTATGAGATGTTCATGGGCCCGCTGGAGCAGGTGAAACCCTGGAGCATGAAGGGCGTTGAGGGCGTGTACCGCTTCCTCGCCCGCGTGTGGCGTCTCGTCATGGAAGTCAGTGAAGAAGGCGTGTGGAGCGTGTCCGCTGCGCTGCAAGACGTACCTGCCAACAAGCAGGTCACCAAAGCGCTGCACGAGGCCATCAAGAAATGCGGCGAGGACATTGAGAAGCTCAGCTTCAATACGGCCATCAGCCAGATGATGATCTGCACCAAGGCCTTCATCGCCGAGGAAGTGATGCCCGCCTCCGCAGTCGTTACTTTCCTCAAGGTGCTCAGCCCCTTTGCACCGCACATTGCGGATGATCTGAACGCACGCATCGCCAGCAAGTTCCCTGACCTCGCTGTGCAGGGTCTGCTTAGCGACGCCACCTGGCCGAAGTACGATCCCGCCGCCCTCATCGAGGACGAAGTGGAGATCGTCTTCCAGGTCAATGGCAAGCTGCGCGACAAAGCCCGCGTGCCGATTCAGTCCACGAAAGAGGAGCTCGAAAAACTCGCCCTCGCCAGCGCTCGCGTGCGGGAGTTCATGGAAGGCAAGACCCCCAAGAAGATCATCGTGGTGCCGGGCAAGCTGGTGAATATCGTGGTGTGAGCCACGCTGTTCAGCGGCAGCCCGGCCTGCTCACTTCTTCAGCTTCGGCTCGCCGACGCCCAGTGCCTTGAGCTCTGTGCGTACGGCGTCCAAATCCTCAGGCGAGACGAACAGCATGGCGTAAGCACCATTTTCACGAACGATGAAAGCTGGTTGGCGGCCGAGCTTGATTTCGGTGTTGAGCTGGGCCTCCATCTCCTTTTCGTCAATGAACGCCCGCCAGGAGTACCCGCCCTTAAACTTGATCTTGCTGGAGTGGATGGTGCGCCATTGGTTCTGGGCGCTGTCGAACTCGAAGTAAACCAGCTTCTGGCCCTTCTTCCACATTTCCTCGTTATAAGCCAGGGCGGCCTGAGCTGACATCCATTTGGAAAAGAGCTTCTCGCGCTCCTTGCCTTTCGAAGACTCGACTTTGGACGGATAGGACACCCGCAATTCGTCTTTGGCCTGTGCCGGAATCAAGGCGACCAGAGCGAGGGAAAAGGCAATCCAGACAGAGTGTGCAGTCGCTTTCATGACTTTAAAGTGTGTGAGCCATTCAGTCCGGCACGCTTACTTCTTCAGCCTCGGCTCACCAATGCCAAGTTTCGTGAGCTCCGCGCGTACAGCTACCAAGTCTCCGGGTGAGACAAACAGCATGCTGTAGGCGCCGCTGACGTTGCGTGAGATGAAGGCAGGCTGGAGGCCGGCCTTCATCTCGTTGTTGAGTTTTTCCTCCATGGCGGCTTCGTTGGTGAAGGACCAGCGGGAGAATGGGCCGCTCAGCTTAAGTTTGACAAAAATACCGCGCGATTGCCCATTGGTGTTGTTGTACTCAAAGAAGACGATCTGCTCGCCCTTGGTCCGCTTGTCATCGATAAAGCTGCGCATGGATTCACTCGTCATCCAGGGAGAAAAGAGCTTCTCGCGCTCCTTGCCCTTCGAGGCCTCGACTTTGGAAGGGTAGGACAGACGCACCGTTTCGTCTTTGGCCTGCGCTGGGAGCATGGCGAACAGACCGAGAGAAAAAACAATCCAAACAAAGGGGGTAGTCGTTTTCATGAGATTAACGTCATAGGTTAAAATGCTGAGGTATGTCAAGCATCATGCGTACACTTTTTTCTAGGTGCATCGTCGTCCTTCGCTGCTTCCTATGGCGGCATGCGGAAAAGTTCGCCAAAAACTCCTCGCTTTGCTGGGCAAGAGGGGGAGATCGTGGTTCGAGCCTGAGCCCAATGCAGAGGATGATGCGAGCCGCCTAGCTTGGCCTTGAGGAAGCGAATGAACTCCACTTCTTATGCGTCAATACAGCCTCCATAAAGAGTACCTACCTTAAAAGTTAAGATGGGTGGTAAAAAAGATGAGCCTTTGATGCCGAGTGCTGTCTTACTCAGAGTGAATGAACTGCCTGCACTTTTCCCATGTAACCGCATCAGGCACGAAGACATCTATGAATGGGCAATCCATTGGCCGTGAGTTGCTTGCACTCATTCCTGTTCTAGGTTTGGAATTGGAAGAGCAGGGAAGGCGGACTTTGAATCTGGCCGGGAAAAAATAAATCAATCCACACTCAAATAAAGCTCGTTCCTTAGGTAGCTATAATTACCATAAAGTGTCACTATTGCCCCCTCTTTCATGTTGATAGCCATTCTTCATTACTCAAAACCTCCCGTCATCGGTGGAGTGGAACGCGTCATTGGCGAGCAGGCCGCCGCGTTGCGAATGCTGGGACATGAGGTTGAAATCCTCACCCGTGAGGAATGGCACATGGCACCTTGGGACGCCGTCATCGTTCACAATGTCTTCACCATGCCCTTCGATCTTGCATGGACTAAGAAGCTCATCGCACTCACACGTTCCCGCCCCGATATCCGTTGGATCAACTGGGTGCATGATGTTCGCTGGTGGGATCAGGTGCCGGAGGCCGTGCATGTGGCGGTATCAGAATTCCGTAGGCAGGACTACGCAACGGTGACGCAGGCGCCGATCCACGTCATCCCGAATGGCTGTGACTCCGCTGCCGTCCTGGGACTCACCGAACGTGTGCGTGAGCTGAAACTCGAGCACGCAGGGCTGGTGCTGCTGCAACCCACGCGCTTCGTGCGGCGGAAGAACATCGAGCTCGGCCTGCGGCTGCTCGCGGAGCTGCCCGAAGCTTTGTACCTCGTCACGGCAGCCCCTGATCCGCATCAGTCTGATGGAGCGAAGTACTTCCGTGAATTGAAGCAGCTGGCCAAAGAACTTGGCGTGACCAAACGCGTACGTTGTCTCGGTGAAAAAGCAGCATTGACCGACAACGACGTGCGCAGCCTCTACCACATGGCGGATCTGCTGTTTTTGCCCAGCACGCAGGAAGGCTACGGACTGCCTCTGATCGAAGGCGCGCTGCATGGTGTGCCGGTGTACTGCTCCTGCATTCCAGCGCATCGGGAGGTGGCGGTGGGAGCCACTTTTTTCAAGCTCACAGCCTCCACCAAGGTCCTCGCACGCAAGATTACGAAAGACACCGCCGTCCAGACGCGGCAGTCGCAGCGGCAGATGATGGCGCGGCTCGCGTGGTCACGAATCGTGCAGGAGATGCTAGAGCCGTTGCTTTCTGGTCGAAAGGCTCCATGAGTGCCTTTGATGAGTCAATATTCCCACAAAGCCGAGATCGAAGCCGTGCTGGCTGCACGACATCAAAATGTGTTCGCTTTCCTGGGGGCGCATGAGGCCGGGGCAGGGAAGCAGGTGGTGCGCACCGTGCAGCCCTACGCCAAGGAAGTGGCGGTCATTGTAGGCAATGAACGCGTGGTGGCCGAGAAGCTGCACAAAGACGGCTACTTTGAAGCAGTCACTCCCAAAGGACTCTACGAGCTCGAAGTGACCCCGTTTGAAGGTGAGGCCACGCGTCTCAGCGATCCCTATTCGTTTGGCCTGCAGCTCGGAGATCAGGACATGTACTTTTTCCGCGAAGGCACCCATCAGCGCCTGTGGGAGGTGCTGGGCGCACGGCTGAAGACGGTGCACGGCATCGCCGGCTGCCAGTTCGCCGTCTGGGCTCCGAATGCTCAGCGCGTCTCCGTTGTGGGAGACTGGAACCGCTGGGATGGCCGCATGAATGTGATGCGCAACCGCATCGAAGCCGGCATCTGGGAGATCTTCATCCCTGGCATCACCGAGCTGACGCATTACAAGTTTGAGGTGGTGGACGCTCACGGCCACATGTGCCTGAAGAGCGATCCCTACGCCGTCTTCGCCCAGCATGGCACGCTAACCTCCAGCCTCGTCTTCAACATGGAGCGCTACCGCTGGTCCGACAATGAGTGGATGCAGAGGCGGGCGAAGTGCGACCTCTACCACGCCCCCATGAGCGCCTACGAGGTTCACCTCGGATCTTGGAAGCGCAAAGAAAGCGAGGGCAACCGCTGGCTGTCCTACAAGGAGCTCGCGGACGATCTCATCCCTTATGTCAAAGGCCTCGGCTTCACGCACATCGAGATCATGGGCATCGCCGAGCATCCCTTTGACGGCTCCTGGGGCTATCAGGTCACCGGTTACTTCGCGCCGACCAGCCGCTTTGGAAATCCGGACGAGTCAAGTTCGACGGCACCGCGTTGTATGAACATGCCGACCCACGCCTCGGCGAGCACCAGGACTGGGGCACCCTCATCTTCAATTACGGCCGCCATGAGGTGAAGAACTTCCTCATCTCCAACGCCCTCTACTGGTTGGAGCAGTTCCATATCGACGGTCTTCGCGTAGATGCGGTGGCATCAATGCTTTATCTCGATTATTCACGCAATGCCGGTGAGTGGATTCCCAACCACCTCGGTGGCCGCGAGAACCTGGAGGCCATCGCCTTCATGCGCGAACTGAACTCCGTCTGCTACGCCAAGCACCCCGGTGCCACCATCATCGCGGAAGAAAGTACCGCATGGCCTGGCGTCTCCAAGCCCGTCAGCACTGGCGGTCTCGGCTTTGGCTTCAAATGGAACATGGGCTGGATGAATGACAGTCTGCACTACATGGCGGAAGATCCCGTGCATCGGAAGTATCACCACGGCGAGGCCACCTTCGCCATGATCTACGCCTTCGATGAAAACTTCATCCTCGTGCTCAGCCACGATGAAGTCGTTCACGGCAAAGGCTCCCTAATCAACAAGATGCCCGGGGATCGCTGGCAGAAGTTCGCCAACCTGCGCATGTTCTTCTCCTGGATGTGGACCTTCCCCGGCAAAAAGCTCCTATTCATGGGAGGTGAATTCGGCCAGTGGAATGAGTGGCGGCATGACAGCAGCCTCGACTGGCATCTCTTCCTTGGTGAGGAGCACAGCGGCCTGCAAAAGCTCGTCAAAGATCTCAACCACCTCTACACCACCCGTCCTGCACTTTACGCCAAGGACCACGAGCCCGGCGGCTTCCACTGGCTGGACGCCAACGATGCCGACAACAGCATCTTCGCCTTCACACGCTCCTCGAACGATGGCGACAAAGTGACCGTCCTCGTCAACGCCACCCCCGTGACCCGCCCAGGCTACCGTGTCGGCGTTTCCGATGCCGGCAGCTACCGCGAACTCCTCAACAGCGACGCCCCGAACTACGCCGGCTCCGGTGTCAGCGCCGGTGCAGGCTTCCAAGCCCAGCCGACCCCTTGGCAGGGCCAGCCTTGGAGCATCGTCGTCGATCTTCCGCCCTTGGCCACGCTGGTGCTGGGCAGGTGATGTTAACCGCGGATCTGCGATTGTTGCAAAGAGGAGCGATGTTTGGCGCGTTGGTGTCGTCCCATGAAATTGCTTACCCTCGCTTCCTCTCTCCTCCTCGCCGTTGCTCTCAGCGCGGCTGACGCTCCCAAATCTGTTTACGATGTCCCCCTCAAAGACATCGACGGCAAAGACACCTCCCTGAAAGCTTATCAGGGCAAGGTGCTGCTGATCGTGAATGTCGCCTCGAAGTGCGGCAAGACCCCCCAGTATGCGCAGCTCGAACAGCTCAATCAAGAGTTCAAGAAAGACGGCCTGGCCGTGCTCGGCTTTCCCTGCAACGACTTCGGCGGCCAGGAGCCCGGCACCAATGCCGAGATCAAGGAGTTCTGCTCCCTGAAGTACAAGGTGACCTTCCCGATGTTCGACAAGCTCGTCGTGAAGGGTGCCGACAAGAGCCCTCTTTATCAGGTACTCAGCGGCCCGACCTCCCCCTTCCCGGGCGACGTGAAGTGGAACTTCGGCAAGTTCCTCGTCGGCCGTGATGGCAAGATCCTGAAGCGCTTCGAGCCCGGCGACAAACCCGATGCACCTGCCGTGGTCGCCGCGATCAAAGAAGCGCTGGCAGCGAAGTAAGGAAGAAACTGCGCAGCAGTTCTAATCATCCAAGCGGCGATGACTCAATGAGTTGTCGCCGCTTTTTTGTTGTCCCAGTATACCACGCTCAACTGATACAGGCATATGTAGCGCCAGGGCGTGTGCGCTGTGGGAGCTTTTGGAAAGGGGGTATGCGATGAGGCAGCAGTCCACAATGGGACGAAGTCTTCTAGGGACGCGCACAGCGCATCCCTACCATCCAGAGTAGCGCGTGCCGCAGATCTGGTAGGGAACCGCTGTGCGGGTCCGAAATTTCGGGTCTACCGCATCGCGGGCGCTCAAAAAGGTACGCCGTCCTTGGAATGTGGAAAGGCAGGGAGGCGAGCTAGCTTGAAAGCCGCTCTCCCCAAATCTGCTCCTACGCCGAAGTCGTCTGCGCCTTAACCGGCGGCAAGGCCGGAGCGTTGCCACCGCCAGCAGGCGCAGGATTGCCCGGTGCATTCATACCCGGACGGGGATGGATCTCGATGCGGACGCCGCCGTTCGCGCCATCCATCATGCGCAGCTTGTCGCGAAACTCCTGCGGCACGGCCTCGCGTTCTTTGTCGGTGTTGATGGGCCAGCTTTGTTCCTGACCGTTTTTCGGACGAGCGATGAAGGTCTTTTTACCGTCTTCGTTCTTGAGGGTGAATTCACCGGAATCGTCGCGCCGCGTCACGTTGGCCGCCGATTGGGACTGGGAGAAATGGAAGCGCTGCAGGTCGGTTCCGGGTGGAATGGAAAGGCCAGTTTGCGTCTGATGGCCCCTGGTGCGTCCGCCACCTTCAGGCTGCTGGCCATGGCCGGGCAGATTGAGCGTGGGCGCTTGCGGTATGGGGCCCTTGCTGCCGCCCTTCGACCATTCCTGAATGCGCTCTTGGTATTCGCGCAGCTCCTTCTGAAAATTCCGCATGCGTTCGAACTGCTCATGAATCGCGTTGTTCTGATTCTGGAAGCCGCGCTGCTCACTACCTTGGAACGATTCGCCATTGAAGGGATGCATCCCGCCTGCCAATCCGTCTTGATGCTGACGATGCTCTTTGGCCGCGACCAGATGCTCGCCCAGCGTGACTGAAACCTGGGTTTCCTTGCCACCGGTGATGACCTTGAGCTGCACCACATCGCCCTTCTTTTTTGCACGTACCAGCGCCATGAACTGCTCCATGTTCACGAGTTGCTGATCCTCAAACTTCACCATTACATCGTACACTTTCAATCCGGCCGTCTTGCCGGGAGAGTCCGGCAGCACTTCATCGACCAGCAGGCCAAAGCCTTCCGGCAGGGAGAACTGCGCCCGCAGCTCCGGCGGCACCTCACGGGTGAGCACACCGATGTAGGCCACCGGTTTCTGCTCCGGCTGAGGCTGGGCATTGCCACGCGAATGGTGATGGCCGGATGGAGCGTTCGGGTTTTGACCTTCAGTTTTCACGCCACCGTTGGCACCGGCACCTTCAGCAGGGGCCGTTTTGGGAGCTTCCGTTTTAGGCTCCACCTGCTGGGCACACAGCGGTGCAGCGCCGAGACAGGCGATGAGGAATGTGTGGGGGAGTTTCATGGTTGGGAAGGGTTGGGCTTAGGCTGGTTGGACCTTGCTTATCTGAAGGAAACGGGCTGCAGGAGCTGCTGCTTGCTGGAGATGTCCACGGTCATCTGCGAGCTGTAGCGTGGATCGACCCACGTTCCGAGTTCGCGGGACACGACGAGAGCGAGCTTGTCATCATTGAGGCTGCGGCCACGGTGGATGCTGTTGCCATGCTCGTCATCCCATTCACGAATGGTGGCGGGCGCAGCGGCCAGCGATGCTGCACCACCCTGAGTGCGCTGCGTTGGCAGGTAGCTCATCACGGCAAAGGCTGCGGCGGCACCCATCGCGGCCCAGCCTGCAGACATGAGCCAGCGCGGCTGCTGTCGGGGTTTCGGGCGGCTGGTGCTGAGCCAGCTCATGTCCAGTTTCAGTTCATCATCCACCCGCTGCACCAGGGCAGGGGAGGCTGCTGCTGGCGCGAGACCGCGCAGCAGGTTTTCGAGTTCTTGTTCGTTGATTTCGTTGTTCATGACATGGCCTCCGTGGTGGGTGAAAAGGGTAGGATGTTGATGGCGGGAGAGGGGGATTCACCGAGAAGATCGGCACGCAGGTGCCCGAGCTTCTTGTGCAGCGCCTGCAGCGCGTAGCGGTAACGACCGGCGATGGTGTTGATCGAGCTGCCGGTCATGGCGGCGATTTCGTTGAAAGTGAGGTCGCCCCAGAGCTTCAGCGTGATGACTTCGCGCTGATCTTCGGGCAGGGTCTGCAGCGCCTTTTCGACGATGGCGGCAGTCTCTTTCTGTTCGGGCTTGGGGTCAAAGGCGGGCGCGTTTTCCCCTGCCACAGCGATCTCGGACTTCGCCTCCCGGTTCACCCGGCGGTGGTCGGAGCGGCGCTGATCCAGGGCAATGGTGCGGACGGCGGCGTAGAGCAGGGGGATGTGGCTGGAGTCTCCCTCGGGAAAGCGCCGCCACCAGCGCACAAAGGCCTGCTGGACGACGTCATCGGCATCGGCTTTGGAGTCGACCAGTTGGCGCGCATATAGCACCAGCTGCGGTGCTAGGTGATCAAACGTGCTTTTCCAGTCAAAGGTGGTTTCCATGCGTGAGCAAGGTACTATACGACCACCCTAACGCCACCGAGTTCCGCTTTTGTATAGCCTTGCTGAAAAATCAAGCTTTGGCCGCAGCAGGCCCGGGCTGGCTTTTGCCCCAGATCAGTCCGTAGCCGATGAAAAGGCCACCGACGATGAACATGAAGGTGTAGTAAAACTGCCCCTTCGTCAGGCCCAGAATCATTGCTGATCCGCTGTCCGGCTGCCGCACGACCTCCATCAGCTCGGCAAGGCCGCCGCGACGCTGCTCAAAGTAAGCGATGATGTCCTGGCTGTGGTGCAGGCCGTTCACATAAATCTCGTGCATCAGGGCCGGATCCCCCCCTTGTTTTACGAAGTCCTCATGCAGCAGCTCCGTCGGAAACTTCACCGCCCACGGCACCGTGGTCACGTGTCCAAACAGCTCGCCATTGATGAAATTCGCGATGCGGCCCAGAAAGATGCCCAGCGGCGCACCACACACAATGGAGTCGCCGATGCCAGCCCAGGAGATCTTGTGCTTCCACGCATACCAGCCGCAGAACAGCGTCGTTCCTGCGATGCCGCCGTGGGCGGCCATGCCCCCTTGGTTCATCAGGAAAAACGTCCATGGCTCGTGGATGAAGTGGTCAAAGTCGTACATCAGCATGTAGCCCAGCCGCCCGCCCAGCACGAGGCCGAAGACCGCCACCATCTTGATGAAGTCCGCCACCGCCTCCGGCTTGATCTCGGAGAGCCCCTTCTGTGCGAGAAAGCGCATCACTCGGTAGGTTAGGTAAAATCCCAGCACGTAGGCCAGGCCATACCAGTGGATTTTGACACTGTCCGTGAAGCGGATCACGAAGGGGCTGAGGTCGTGCATGTAGTAGCCGAGAAGCATTCGTGAGGCTTTTGGAACGTGAACCGCCTCCGCACAAGGAACAAAATGCACCCAGGTGCAGTGCCGGTGGTACGACCTAACCGCTCAGGTCCGCCGTGTGAATGCCCGACGGTGAAAAAATCAAGCTTTGGCCCCTTCTGGCCCGGGCGGGCTCTTGCCCCATTTCAGGCCGTAGCCAATGAAAAGTCCACCCACGATGAACATGAAAGTGGAGAAAAACTGCCCCTTGGTCAGGCCCAGAATCATCGCTGATCCGCTGTCCGGCTGCCGCACATACTCCAGCGCGATGCGGGCGATGGCGTACAGGAAAAAGAACAGCCCGGTGATGATGCCCTGGCGCAGCCTGGGGAAGCGCAGGCGGATGAAAATCAGGATGGCGCTGAGCAGCAGCCCTTCGCCCAGTGCCTCATAAAGCTGGGAGGGGTGGCGTGGGTGCAGGATCTGCTCCAGCTCGGCAAGGCCGCCGCGACGCTTCTCAAAATACGCGATGATGTCCGGGCTGTGCTGCAGGCCGTTCACATAAATCTCGTGCATCAGAGCCGGATCTCCCCCCTGGCGTATGAAGTCCTCATGCGTCAGCTCGGTTGGAAATTTCACAGCCCAAGGCACCGTGGTCACCCGGCCAAAGAGTTCGCCATTGATGAAGTTCGCGATGCGGCCCAGGAACACCCCCAGCGGAGCGCCGCAGACGATGGAGTCGCCAATTCCCGCCCAGGAGATCTTGTGCTTCCACGCATACCAGCCGCAGAAGAGCGTGACTCCCGCGATGCCGCCATGACTCGCCATCCCGCCTTGGTTCAGCAGGAAGAACGTCCACGGCGCATGGATGAACTCGTCAAAATTGTACAGCAGCATGTAGCCCAGCCGTCCGCCCAGCACGAGGCCAAAGAGCGACACCAGCGTGATGAAGTCCGCCACAGCCTCCGGCTTGATCTCTGACAGGCCGCGCTTCGCCAGAAAGAACATCACCCGGTAGGTGAGGTAGA
>JAPLUN010000132.1 GCA_026397715.1 Verrucomicrobiota bacterium | reverse complement strand
CGCCCTGCCGGATGAGCGCCGTGTTTACGGTCTCACCTCTCATTATCATCTCTGGCTCCTCGCGGAAGACACCTTTACTTCTCCCTGGAACGTGAGCTTCATCGCTTTGAGCAAGCAGCACTACGTCATCGAATACCGCATGCCCGATTCGGAAGCCCCCTGGCCGCACGCCCACATACGTGGCGTGGCCACCTCCGAAGATGAAGCCGTGCAGATGATCCTCACCGCCATGGAAAAGTCCGGCGGTTGGAGCAAGGCATCGTAAATCACTTCCACGCGAGCATCCAGCCTCAAGTCCCCCCCCTCATGCATCTCACCCGCTGCCAGGATCAAAAGCACCGCACGCTGGAGGAGTACTACGGCAGAGAAATCCATCCCGAAGATCCCCGCCCGTATGAGTATGATGACGATGGTGCCATGCTGGCCCTCATCCAGCGCCTGCGCGACCTGCCGGATGAGCGAAAAATTTATGGACTCACTTCAGGACTCGACCTCTGCCTGCTCTCTCAAGACACGCAGTCCGCGCCTTCGTTTGTGAGGGTGCACACCGTGTGCAAGCAGATGTATTTCATCGAGTACCTCATGCCTGCGCAGAATGCCCCCTGGTCGCAGGCCTACATCACCGGCGAAGCCTCCTCCGAGGACAAAGCCGTGGAGATGATTTTGATCGGAATGGACAAGTCCGGAGGCTGGAGCCAATGACCCCGCCGTCACCCCTTCTGGCCTATGCCATACCCCCGCTGAGTTTGCTACTCATCCTCCCGGCCATCTGGATCTTCATCGTCATCTCCTCCGTGCTCCTCGTCATCCTGCCCTTCGCTTATTTTGAAGGTCCCGCCATGTGGCGGCCCATCCTCAAGCTCAACGGCCTCAGCCACCTGATTCTCTTCACCCTCGGCGTGATGTTTCACACCAGTTACCCGACCTTTACGGTCGGTTTTTCATGGACCGCAGCACTCATCACCCTGGGCCCCGCAGCGCTCACATTCATCGCACTGCTCATCGAAAAAATCCGGAAGTAATCCCGGCCGAAAATCACCGCATTCCCATCCCCCGGAAAAATGGGGTCAGGATGCAAATAATCAAAAAATGCGATCTGCGTCAAGCCACAGCTCAAAGTCTCACCAAACCTCAGTTCAACGTCGATCCCCTCTCATCACGACACCACGCCCTTCCTCCATCGCAGCCACCCCGCCGGGGCCAGCCCCACCAAGATGAACAAAGCATTCACAGCGAGCACCAGCAGAATGGGCCTGAGTGATAAAAACGCAGGGCCATGTGCATGAACTCCCAGGGCGAAAAGCACCGGGCCGTACACCGCGGTCACTACGATGCCGCTGCCCGCAAGACTCGCCACAAACAGGCTGCGCACGCTGGGCCGCCAGTACCGCTGCACCGCTAGAAACCCTGCCTGCCACAGCAGCACGCACAGCCCGCTGATCTCCGTGGGAGCCCAGCCCCACAGGCGGCCCCATCGCTGCTGCGAATACCCCATGCCGAGAATCATGGCCAGCAACGTGAGCCCACAGGCCCATGTGGTGAAAACACCGACCACCCGCGCGAGAGCTTCCGCGCGACGCGTCGAAAAATCCGCAAAGCTGCGCTGAATCACAAAGCAAATCCCCAGCACCCACAGCAGTACTTCCGCCACTTGGCTCAGCCCCAGCACGAAGACATGCGCGCCCAGCCAGACGTCCCACTCACGCTGCTGAAAGATGACCAGCACCTCAGCCAGCAGCACCACAGCCAACACTCCCGCGATCACCCTCACGATCCTCACGGGCAGCCACGTGGCCGGGCTTAATTTTTGAAACTCCGCCGACACCTCACCCACCGGCCCGAGCATCTCCATCGCCCGCTGCACCGCCTCCCGCTCCGGCGTTCCAGACTCCACCAGCGCGTGAATCGTCTCACGCAAATGGCTCTCCAGTTCGTCCAGCGTGTCCGGCCCCAGGCCGCGTGTGCGTGACATGTCTTTGCGCCATCCGGCGAGGGATAGATCGAGGTTATGCATGGCTGGGGCTCCAGAGTTGGTTGAGTACACTGTTCACAAGGGTCCACTGTTCCTGTTGCTTCCGCAGGGCTTGCTTGCCTTCGGATTTCAAATGGTAGTACTTTCGTTTGCGGCCCGTCGGCGAGTCCACCCACTTGCTGCGCACCAGCTCGTGGTCCTCCAGCCAGTGCAGCACCGGGTACAGCATGCCATCCGTCCATTCAATCTCCCCGCCGGAAAGCTCCTTCACCCGTTGGATAATCGCATACCCATAGCTGTCCCCCTCCGCGAGAATCGACAGCACAAGCGGCACCGAAGAGGCCGCCGTAAGTTCTTTCTGAAGCTTCATAGCACAACTATGCATTGCAGAGCAATGTATGGCAACCTGATTTTTTCACGAGCCATTCCGCTCAATCCATTTTCAGTGATCACGCCACGTTCATCGCGGCGGCGCAGCTGCGGTGAAAGATCGAAGGGCAGGGGGGCAATTTTGCGCAGATGCCTGCGCGGCCTCGGCTCCACCCTCGTACTTTTGCTTCAGTCGTGCTCTTTTTTCAGCGGTGCCACTCTCGCCTGATGTCGCGGGTCCGTTTCAAAAAGATTGATCACTCGCAGGTAGCGATCCGTCTCTTCGAACGAGGTAGTTTTTTGCGGATCCTCATCGCTCGGAAACGCCTCATATCCGGCCGATTGAAACACCTTCCTGCCCTCCTTGTAGATCGTGATGTCCCAACTGTTGGCATCGCAGATCGAATTTCGGCTGGGCTTGTAGTGAGTCCTCCAGCGGTACACGCCTGTCTCTTCCAGGGCCTTCCAAAAAGCCGCCAGCTCCTCCGGCGTGAGTTTTTTCGTACTCGTCCTCTTTCTGTCCGCACCGTTGTACCCGATCGTGAAATGCGACAATCTCGATTTCTTCATGATGTACTCGCTTGAGTAAAAGGAATTGCCCATGCTGAACCGGGCGCTGTCTCCATCTCCTTCTCTTTCCACAGACCGGCACCCCGTCAGGCAAAGCACAGCAGACAGCATCAACAAACGCGTGGGGATCAGGCTCATAAATCAAAGCCTAGCATGAGCCACCACCACCCGTCTGCAAACAATTGCGCGCATACCAGTCCCTCACCACCGCCCCTCACACCTCAGGCGCGCCCCCTCGTTCCCCCCTCAGCTAAACGATAGAATCCATCACGACCCCGAGTAGAAATACGCAGACAAATCTCACGCACAGCGCCCTCCGCCATTTTTCTGTTCTCAGTTTACAATTCTCAGTTTTCAGTCCCCACCGCCTTCGTCATTCGACCTTCCTCATGTCAAAAAGCCCCCTCATCTCCCGCCGCACCTGCCTCCGCGGCCTCGGCACCACCCTCGCGCTCCCCTTGCTCGAAGTCATGGGCTGGGCAGACACCGCCAAAAAAAGCAGCGCCGCCATCGCCGCAGCAGCACGTCCCCCCGTCCGCCTCGGCTTCATGTACATGCCCCACGGCGTCATCATGGATCAGTTCTGGCCCGCCACCCCCGAGAGCTACCTCACCACACCGCCGCCCGCGCTTGAGTCCCTGCGCGGCGTCTTGGATCAGTGCCTCCTCATGAAAGGCATCGGCGGCATCCCCATCGCCCCCTTCAATGGCGCACCCCACGCCCTGGAGCTCTCCACCTGGCTCACCGCCCAGCTCCCGGACGCACGCCAGCGCAACCGCATCAACATCGCCATCTCCGCCGATCAGATCGCCGCCAACTACATCGGCGCACTCACCGCCCTCCCGTCGCTCGAGCTCGCCACCATGCCGCAGACGCACAAGGAAAATCAGGAAGGGCTCAACGAAGGCTACTACTCCCACTGCAGCTTCCGCTCCGCCACCCAGGCCGTCCCCGCCGAGATCAATCCCCGCAACGTCCTCAACCGCCTCTTCAATCAAAGCAACACCCCCGGCAGCAGCGGCCCCACCAGCGCCGCCGTCGCCCAGGCCCAGGCGCTCGATCGCTCCATGCTCGATCTCGTCATCACCGGCGCACGCGACTTGAGAAAGCAGCTCCCGCAGGACGACCAGCAAAAGCTCGATGAATACCTCGACAGCGTCCGCGCCGTCGAGCGCCGCATCGCCGCCATCGAGTACCGCCAAAAAGAAGCCGCCCTCGAAAAATCCGGCCTCGCCCCCAGCCGCCACCGCGCCACCGACACCCCGCCCATCGAAATCAAAATCCCCATCGGCGACAAGCGCAGCGAATACATGCAGGTCATGTGTGACCTCAACGTCCTCGCCTTCCAGACAGACACCACCCGCGTGAGCACCTACATCGGCTCCACGCCCAATGGCGTCTCCTATCCCGAACTCGGCTTCAAAGACGAGCACCACTCCCAAACCCACCACAACAACCGCCCCGAAATGGTGACCAAAGTCGCCGCCATCACCAAGTTCAACATCGATCAGTTCGCCTATATGATCAAAAGGATGCACAGCATCCGCGAAGCCGACGGCACCCTCCTCGACAACTGCCTCATGCTCTGGGGCTCCGGTCTCGAAGACGGCAATAAACACTCCCGCGAAAACCTCCCCTTCATCCTCGCCGGAAAAGCCGGCGGCACCGTCAAAACCGGCCGCTTCTTGGACACCACCCAAGGCAACCAAGGCGACCTGCTAACAACGATGCTGGCGTGTGCCGGTGTGCCGCTTGATCGCCCCATCGGCATCGCCACCAAACAGATCAGCGAGATGAAAGCGTAGCCGCGTGGAAGAGTTCCAAGTTAAAGGTTTAAAGTTTCAAGTTGGGCGGAGCAGGGGAGGGGGCCGCACTCTCCGTTCGTAGTTCGGGGTTCGCTTCGCGGCTTCGCAGCAGCCCGTTCTGGAATCTCCGCTAGCATCATTCCACTACGATTCATCCAGCGCCGTATTGTAGTCCCGGCTTTCTCGTCCTTCGTAGCCTTGGCGAAGAGGGAAGCCGGTCTGGATTCTCCCCGAAGGCCAAAGGCCTTCCGTAATTAAGCCCAGGGTTCGCAGAACCCTGGGTCACCTCACCACCCACCACGCTCTCAAGCGCCAACACCAACGGTGTTGCGTCCATCATCGCAGAGCCCAAGACCTTTGGTGTCCAGTATCTGCGATTGGAACCCCGCAATGGGTCAGCCACTGTCCGCTCGATGACTTTTTGTTCACGATGAGGGCAGCTGGTATGCAGATGAATCATGCCCGCCGGCACGTGCTAGTTTTCGCTTCCTCCACCAGGTCGCGATCTGTCTGAACGGCTGGTCTTTGCGGATTTCGTTGCTAATTCTCCAAAACCAAATGCCGCCCGCCATTAGAAAAAGCATTACTCCAACCGCGATACTTATGTCTAGAGTTGTGCTGGGTCCGCCTTGTGCGTAAAAAATCAAGGCGCTGAAGAACAGAAAGTAGGCTGCCCACAAAATCGCACCGATTCGCAGCAGTATCACTGCCAGCAGGTCGATCACGCCGATGGGTTCGTCCTTGAGGTTCACCTTGGGGAGGAACTGTCCCACAAGGTCAGCGTAATTAAGCTCGGGTTGCGTGCCTTGATTGACTTCCCTCCACTCATTCCACACCGCCACGCCTTGCTTGAGAATCGCCAAATGTTCCGGGTTCGCCATGCGCCAAGCCACCACAAATCATTACCCGTAAAGCGTTATGTGACAAACCATCTCTGCCCCCTCCGCCTCTCTGCTCCTCTGCGGCAAAAACGAACGTCCCTGCCGCAGCCTCACGAATGCTCTGAAGTGATGCGGGCACTCCTGCCTGCATGGGCGTTCCAAGGCACCTGTTGCAGGCAGGAGTGCCCGCATCACTTGCCGATCGCACACCCCTCACCCCACTCGCTTCTCCGCCTCCACATAAATGCTGTTCTCCGGCCTATTATCAATCCTCTCCAAGTCCGCGCATTTCCCTTCGCGATACTTGCACGCCCGCGCATTCACAAAGCCATGCTTCTCCAGCAGCTTGCACAGCGACGACTCCGTGTACATCCACTGATGCCGGTTCTTCACCCCCGTGCCATCGTATTCCAGAATGCCCATCAGCATCGCCGTCGGGTCCTCAGGGTCATACAGTTTTACGTAGTGGTCCAGGCTCGGGATCACAAACCGCACCACCCCGCCAGGAGCCAGCACGCGCCGGATCTCACTCAGCAGCAGCGGCACATCCCACACAAAAATATGCTCAAACATGTGCGAGCTAAAAACACACTGGCAGCTGTTGTCCGCCAGCCGAAACCGCTTCGTCACATTCAGGTAGTGCAGCTTTTTAAACACACCCTGCTCATGCTCCTCCATCCGCGCCTGCGTGATGCGTCCCATCTTCCGCAGCAGCTGCGGCAGCCCCGGAATCATCGTCACCCAGATATGCGGCGTGATGTCCGTGTTGTACCACCCCTCCTGCGGATAATTGAAAGCCCCGAGATGAAGTTTGAGCAAAGGTGAAGTC
>JAPLUN010000646.1 GCA_026397715.1 Verrucomicrobiota bacterium | reverse complement strand
GACGGCGCGGCCAAGCAGCCCGGTCTGTTCGGCATAGATCGCGTCATCGATCATGCGTTTCACGGTGGGAGCATCAGGTCCGTCGAGCCGGCCGACGATCAGGAGTCCAAGTGAGTTTTGCGCATGGGGAAAACGCGCCTGCTGGTCGAAGTAGGGATTGCGCAGGCCGCCTTTGACAGGCGGATTGTTAAGGCCTAGCACCGCAAGTTCAGAGTCGACGCTAGCCTCGTCTTCCTCCGATTGTTTGGGCTTTTGCGCTGCCCGGCGGATTTGAAAGGGTATCCCGCGCATGAGCACCAGTACGCGCACCTTGCTGGACGGGGGGGGGGAGGAGATGCCGTCTCCGGTGAGCGGCTTGCCTGGTGTGGGCGGTTCTGCGTTCCACCAGTGCCTGGATTCAAAAAGCTGCAGCAGGGGGCCGCGCAGCTGGGCTTCGAACTCACCACGTGAAATGGAGTCCTCCTGCGAGCAGCGCAGTCCAATAACTCGCTCCTTGGGGATGTGGCGCTGATTAGCGTAGTAGGAGGCCAGCTCGGCAGAGCCGGGGTAATCTGGATTGAAAATTACGGCGGTTTCAGCAGTGGCATCCCAGTCGGCGATGAGTTGGGCGCGCACGGAAAGTGTGAGCATCAGGAGGAGGCAAAAATGACGAATGAATGCTCTCGCAGGGGCTCTGCTGCGTGTCTGTTGATTCAGGATTGGAATACCAGGGCTCATTTCAAGTCCACTCCAGTTTAAGTCCATCGTAAGCGATGTTCACTCCGGATGGAAGTTGGGGGTCTTCAACCGAGTGCATGATCTCACACTGGATATGGGTGAACCAGGTCTGGCGTGGCTGGAGCTCGCGCTGTACGGCCAGGCTTTCCTCAAAGCTCATGTGCGTGGGGTGCGGCGTGTGGCGAAGTGCGTCGATGATGAGTGTATCGACCCCTTTCAGCAATTCGAGCGACTGGGGCAGCAGCGTTTTGCAGTCCGGGATGTAGGCACAGAGTTTTTTCCCGCCGCGTGTAAAGAGAAAACCGATCGTCTCCACCTTGCCGTGCTGCACGGGCAGGGGGGTGATCGTGGTTTCGCCCAGATGAAAAGGGCCATGAATCGGTTTCGGGAACGGCTTCAAGTAGCCGCGGTAGCGGTTCTCTCCATTGAAGGCGTAGATGAACATGCGCTCCAGCACGGCAAGGCACTCCGGTGTGCCGTAGATCGGGAGGAAATGATCCGCCTCGGTGGTGAAACGACGCAGGTCATCGAAGCCGGTGAGGTGATCCATGTGCGGATGCGTGAAGATGGCTGCATCCAGGCTGCGGATGTTTTCGCGCAGGCACTGCATGCGGAAATCTGGCCCGGTATCCACCACCCATGCCGCTTCAGGCGTGTGGATATACACGGAACTGCGCAGCCGCTTGTCCTTGGGGTCGGTGCTGCGGCACACCGCGCAGTCACAGCCAATCACCGGAATGCCGACGGAGGTGCCGGTGCCGAGGAATGTGAGTTGCATGGACATGGGAGTTATTCGACCTCCTGCACTGGTCGGTCCACGGAGCCTTTGTTCCAGCGGCCATCAAGGGTGAATGAGAGATGCGGGGTGTAGAGCTGGGGTTCGAGAAGGAAGGAGTCGTGGCCTTTGTCGGAATGCACGGTGATGTGCATGTTTGACACCTCGGCTTTTTCCAGGTGGCTGACGAGTTCGGCCTGCTCCTCGGGGTAGAAGCAGAAGTCGCTGTCGATGCTGAAGACGAGGTAGTGCTGCCCGGCTGCGGCGCTGCGTGCAAACAGATCGGCATACGTTGTCACCCCGGCATCCCCGAGCGGATCGTAGCGCAGCCACATGTCGGCGATGCGCAGATAGGTATTGGCATCGAAGCGTTTCACGAATTTTTTGCCCTGATGCAGCATGTAGCTCTCGACGTTGTGCTGCACGCGATACCACGAGAGCGATGCTCCACCGGACTTCACGTCCTGCCGTGCACGGCGTTCAATGGCGTCGAGGTGAACGAAGGTTTTGTGGCTGATCATGCGAGCCAGGGCGAGGCCATATTCGGGTGCGTTGCCCTCGTAAAAATCACCGCCCCGAAAGTGTGGGTCGTTTTCAATTGCGAGCACCTGCTCGAACAACGTGAGGCGTGTGAGCACCGTGGTGCGGCAGCCGCTGGCGATGGGGACGACGAGTTTCACACGCTCAGGGTGCAGCGTGGCCAGATTGATCGCCAGCAGGCCTCCCACAGACGCTCCAATGACTGCGTGGAGTGTTTTGATGCCCAGACTGTCGAGCAGGGCCAGCTGCGACTTCACGACATCGCTCGTGCGCACTTCGGGAAAGGTGCTGCCATAGGGCTTGCCGGTGGCAGGATTGATCGAGGCCGGTCCGCTGCTGCCATAGCAGCCGCCGAGGTAGTTGGCGCAGATGATGAAGTAGCGTTTGGTGTCCAGGGCCTTGTCCGGGCCGATGAACAGATCCCACCAGCCATTGTGGATGTCTTCCGTCCAGCGTTCGTCGGTGCCGGGGACTTCACGGGTGACTCCCGCCGCATGCTGGCTGCCGGAGAGGGCATGAAACAGCAGAATGGCGTTTGATTTGCTGGCATTGAGCTTGCCGTAGGTTTCGTAGGCGACCGTGATTTCAGGCAGTTGAGCGCCACTGGCGAACGTGAACGGTTCCTTGGCGCTTCCGGTTTGGAAAAACTTGGTTTCTTCTGTTTTGACGGCCTTCGACATGAGGCGCGGAAGAAACAGGGTTTTGGAGAAGCGGCAAGGCGGATTGCTCGCCGTCAGGTCTTGTCTGCCAGTTTCGTGAATGGCTTGATCAATAGGGTTGGTGCTTCGCTTGAATGTGCTTTGGTACCGCCGTTCGGTGTCAATAAACCAGCGCCTCAAATCCAGCCTCCAGCCATATCCCGCCCATGCTAGATCCGTTTGTCACTCTCGAAGAAGCAGGTTTCTCCCTGCGGCGGAGTGGCGGCGTGGACAGGCTGGCTGGCTGGTCGCCTGAGTTGATCGCATGCCTGGATTGGGCGCGCCTTTCAGAACTGGCACGTGCAATTGCGACGCAGGCAGGCTGCGAACTTTCGGGCTCACGCACTATGCCGGACGGCGCGGTGCTGTTTGGCATGATCGAGGAGCCCAGATCGGCGAAGGCGCGGCGGGCGATGGTGAAGACCGCCCCATGGAATGAATGGGGGGCCACACCGGAGACGGTGCAGCGTTTTGCACAGGAACTGCGCACCGCGCGCGACACCCGCGGCATTTTGATCGCGCCTGCGGGTTTCAGCCCGGCGGCGCTGAGCACGGCGCAGGAACTGCGCATTGAAGCGGTGGATGCGATGGCGCTGGATGCCGCCGTGCGGGCTCTGCCGACTGAAAAAAGTGATTTTCTCTTCGTCGTCACCACGGCTGGCGATTTTGCCACGCCTTCCTGCCCGATCTGCATGAAAAAGCTGCAGCGCATCGAGCAGGAGTCTTTGGAGCTGCCTTCTCGGACGATCGACATGGACGGACTCATTGCAGACAGCATCGTCTGTGATCGCCTTGAAGTGAGCGCTGGTTGTGAAGTGACGTTTTTGCAGGAGGTGAGGGCGCGCTCGGTCACTGTCGCGGGCCATGCATCGGGGGATTTTGTGTGCGAAGGCCCCGTCATTTTGGAAAAGGGTGGCACCTTGTCAGGTACCGTGGCGGCGCGTTCGCTCCAAGTACTGGATGGCGGCGAGCTTCTGGGGCAGTTCCGCATTCTAGAAGGCAAGCTGGGGTCGTTTGTGAAGCCTGCGGTGCGCTGGTACTGGCGCTGTGCAGGCGCGGATGGGCAGCGCCAGTGTGGCGGGGTGATTTTCGAGCCACATCAGTGAGATGCGAGATCGTTCTTGGCACGCAGGGCCCGTCTGTGGCATGTAACGACCATGTCTCCCAACTCCTCCGGCCCCGGCGCTCTGCTTCGACTGGTGTTCTATGCCGCCGCCATCGTTATGGCGCTGCTGCATGTGTTTGTGACGTTTCGCGGCCTGAGCAGTGCTGAAGGCATGAATCAGGCGCAGCTCGCGCGGCAGATCGCCCGTACGGGCTCGTATCAGACGCACGTGATCGAGCCGTACGCCTGGTCTCAGATGGATTCGGCGCAGAAGCAACCGACGCCGCTGGCGATGCCCGAGACTGTGCAGCCGCCGCTCCAGCCGCTGCTGTGGTCGGTGGCGTTTCGTTTCCTGAAGCGCTGGGAGGTTTATGATCCGGTGACCAGCGGGGCGATTTTCATGCTGGACCGAGTGATCGCGTGTTTCGGCGTGACGTGGTATTTGCTGACGATTTTTTTCACGCATGGCGCAGCACGGCGCTTGTTTGACGAACAGGTCGCAGCCATCGCGGCCATCGCGCTGCTGGTGTGTGAGCCAGCGTGGGAGCTGATGGTCAGCGGTGCGCCACGTGGGCTGCTGGTGCTGCTGTTTGCGCTGGCGTTTCGTCTGTATGCCTCGGCTGCGGGACGTGCGGTGGAAAATCGCGGCATGTTTGTGCCGCTCACGCTGCTGGGAATTGTCTGTTCGCTGATGGTGCTCACGCATTGGATGGCACTTTGGATCGTGACGGGAGTCATCATCGGCATGGTGGTGTTTCTTCCGCGCGGGAAAGCTGGAGCCATTGTGGTTGCCTTGTTCCCGGTGCTGACATTGGCCGCCTGGGGCTGGTGGAATGTCCAGCTCTGTGGAGACCCTCTAGGCGGTATCAAGGCCTTGTTCCAGGCGCAATCTTCTGCCGTGGCGCATGATTTGCTGCTGCGTGACTTCTCCCCCAGCGTGCCGCTGTTGCAGGTGGATGACCTGCTGCGGCGTGTCGGTCTCGGCTGGCAGGACCAGCTGGGGCTGCTGATGGCGCATCTGGGATATGTCGTGCCCGCGCTGCTGTTTTTCCTTTCACTCATGCACCGCTTTCGCAAGGCGGATGCGGCTTCTGCACGCTGGACGCTGGCGGTTGTTTTCGCCTGCGTGACCATTGGCATGGGCCTCCTTGGTCTGGCTGACAAGGAGAAGGATGACAATGCTCTGTACATCGTGCTCATGCCCGCCATGTGTACCTTCGGTGCAGCGATGCTGGTGGTGCTGTGGTCCCGTTTTCACATGTCCGGCGACTTCATGGCACGCTGGGGTGCGCCGCTGGTGGCCTTGCTCATCACCGCGCTGCCACTGGCGGTGAATCTGCCGGTGCTGATGAAGTTTGGCCTGACCATGGGCGGCAAAATTCCGCCCCATTGGCCGCCCTTCCTGCCGGAGCGTGTTTCACTTCTGCCACAGCTCATGGAGAAGAATGAGTTCGTCTTCTCAGACTCGCCTGCATTCATCGCCTGGTATGGGGACGTGCCTTGTGTGGATCTGTGCACGCAGCGCGGCGACTACGAAGTCATGAAATCAAAAGCCGAGGCACGTGGTGTGAAGCTGGCCGGTTTCGTGATGACGCCTGTCTCAGCCAAAGTCGAGCGCATCACCGACATCTACACCGGCCCCTATGCCGAATGGCGTGATCTCATCGTGCGTGGACCCATGCTCGCCTTCGACCGCGATTTTGCCCCCAGCCCTGAGTTTCCTTTCAAGAACCTCATTCCGCTCGTCGGGCAGACAGTGGGCGATAAGGAGCACCTGAGCCTGCCGATGGTGTTTTACACGGACAAGGCGAGGTCGGTGAAGAAGTAACAACGTCATGAATCTGCTGCGCTCTATTATTTCCATTTTCCTGTGTGGAGCGGTGCTGCTGCTCTCCGCTTGTTCAAACGATCCGGAGTCTGTGGCCACGAAGGACTACATGGCGAACCTGAAGCAGAGCAACAGCTATGCAATGTTCGGAGCCGTGCAGAGACTAGGGCGTTACTCGCTTGCAACTGCATCTTCACGCATCACGGTCTCGCAGTCGATTTTACGCGCCGGGGGCTTCTGTTCTGTATCGCACAAGAGTCATGTCGTTCTGCGCCGGGGGACGGGTAAATTAAAGCAGCGATTGCTCATTAACGTGGATGCCATCATGCGTAAAACGGATGCGAGCGAAGATGATCCAACGATTAAGGCTGGTGATGTTATCATTGTGTACAGTCGAGGGGGCTCGATCTTCGGCTTCTGAGGCTGTATCAAAATGAACATCAGCAAGCATCTCTGGGTCTATGCCCGGGCCTATGAACAACCATGCAAGCATATTGATATACGCCGTTCTCTGTTTTGCCCTTACAAGTTGCAGCCCCTATGATGAACATGAGGCCAAGGTGACGACGAGGATGATCAACCGGCTGCGGAACGAGAATGCGTATATGGTGACGGGCGTGGTCGTGAAGCCGGGAAAGTATCCGGTGGATATGTCGAAAGAGATCAAGGTCTCTCAGGCGATCCAGCAAGCGGGCGGCTTCGCTCAATTTGCCAACAAGAGCCGTGTAATCCTGCGCCGAGGCACTGGCAGCTACATGCAGCGCCTATTCATCAAATTGGATAAAAAATCTACCAGCATGACGCTCATGCCCGACCCCGTGATTCGGATGGGCGATGTCATCATTGTCGAAGAGTTAAAGCTCATCTTTTAACCCTGTTTGAGACAGGTGCTGAAAAACCGCAGCGTGTCCGCCAGATGCTCATGCCAGTAGTCCCAGGTGTGGCCGCCGGGAAACTCCTCATAGATGTGCGGGATGCCTGAGGCTTCCAAATCGCGGTGCAACGTGCGGTTGTGTTCGATCAAGACATCTTCACTGCCGCAGTCAAAGCGCAGATGCGGCAGGCGAGAGTTCAATTTCGCACAGTCAATGACCGCCAGAGGCTCGGTTTCGGCCAGTTCAAATTCTGCCAAGGTCTCCTCCACAAAGTCCCGCATCTGCGGTGGCACGTCGGTGATGCTGCTGTGCGCACTGATGGCCGTAAACTTTTTCGGATGCAGCAGCCCGAGCCGAAGTGCTCCATAGCCGCCCATCGAAAGGCCGCTGATGAAGCGCGGTGCTTCGACGCAGCGTGAATCGATTTGAGCGGCAGCCTCGGGCACTTCATCGACAATCCAACTGGCGTAATCGGCCGCAGCATGTCGC
>JAPLUN010000402.1:4617-34539 GCA_026397715.1 Verrucomicrobiota bacterium | reverse complement strand
CCTCAGCCGCCAGCATCGCATGCACCAGAGCGGGCGGAATCTCAGCGTATTTCACCGGCGGTGCAGAGCGCGTGCCATCCTCGTTCAGCAAATGCCGCAGCGGCGTGCCATCGCGGGCAAGATAAAGCGTGGAAGCTGGCGGCGGCTTGAGCAGCGCCTCCGGCAGCGGCAGCAGCCACGGCAGCCCCCACCAGCCGCCTGCCGCCAGCAAGAGCAGGGTGATGAAGATGATTTTCCAGCGGAGGCGCATACCGCAATCAACGCGAGGTCGCGCTGAAATAAAGTAGCCATCTCGCTCCGCGAGATGAGCCCAGCGCTCACGTCATGCCCCATGCCTTCCCACAGTCCGCAACACGCTTTCACCGTGCCCTGCTTCACCCAAACTCACGCCCAAGGCATGCAAACACCGCCTGAGTAGTTTGGATAAGCACGACTCAACTTGACCATGCGCATCCTCCACCGCAGCATGCACGGCTCGCATGAATCCGCCGCCAACCATCGCCTGCCTCGGTCCCGAGGGCAGTTTTTCGCATCTGATCACGCAGATGCGTTTTCCCGGCGTGGCGGTCAGCCTGCGCGACAACGTGGGCGATGTCTTTGATTTCCTCGCCACCAATCCAGACGCACTGGGCATCGTGCCCATCGAAAATTCTTCCGGCGGTTTCATCATCGACACCGTGGATCGCTTGGTGGACACCCGCAGCACCTTGTCCATTCTCGAAGAACTCACGCTGGATGTGAAGCTCGCGCTGCTCGGCAGGGCAGGGGCGCCCATCACCTCCATCCATTCCCACGCGATGCCCTTTTATCATGGCGATGACTGGCTCAAGGCCAACTATCCCGATGTGAAGCGCGTGGTGGAGCCCAGCACGGCGAAAGCAGCCGAAAAAGCCGTCGCCACACCGGGAGCCGCCGCCATCGGCCCACGCCAAAACGCAGAGCGTCATGGCCTGCAGATCCTGCACTTCCCGATTGCTGGCGAGGTGCCAAACATCACGCAGTTCTATCTCATCGGGCACGCGGCCAACACTCCCGGGCTCGAACACAATCGCACCGCGCTCATCGTGGAGCTCCCAGACCGCCCCGGCAGCCTGTGCCGTTTCCTCACACCACTCAGTGAGAACGACATCAACATGAAGCGTCTCGAATCACGCCCCATCCGTGGCCAGCCGAACAAGTACCGCTTCTACATCGAGATCGAAGGCTCCACCGCCGATTCCCGTGTGCAGAAGGCCCTCAATCAAACGCGTGCCGATGGCGCGACGATCCGCAGCGTCGGCTCCTACTCCGCCGACCTTCGCTTCGAATCGTAACGGGGCCATTTCTGGCCCCTCCGGAAACAGATCCAACAACCATTCTATGAAACACATCCTCACTTGTCTGTTGGCGCTCAGCGTCACCCTCAATGCTGCACCCACCATCTCAAAACGCGCCAGCGAAATCGACCCGCGCGCCAAGGAGCATCCGGAAATCGATTTCGTCTTCACCGACAAAAAAGGCAAGCCGCAGGACCTCCAAAACGCGAGTGTCGATGTGAAGGTCAAACCCCAGGGCAAACTCGTCATCTGGCTCATGGGCCACAGCGCTCCATTATTTGAGCGCCTGAACAGCTACGGCCTGCATGCCATTCAGGTGCACTACGCCAACAAGTGGTTCGGCATCATCCCTCCGGCCCGCCTGAATGATGGCAAGACCCTGGGGGACATTCGTCTCGAAGCCTCGATCGGCGAGGATCGCAGCGACCTCGTCAGCATTCCGCAGCCGGACAGTATCATGGAGCGCTCCTTTCAATTCGTGAAGTGGCTCGCCAAGGAACATCCCGAAGGCAAGTGGGGCCAGTTCATCAGCGAAGACGGCAAAGGTCTTCGCTGGGACAAAGTGATCCTGTCGGGCGCATCACACGGCGCCACGACTTCCGCCCGCTTCGCGAAGCATCAGAAAGTGGATCGCGTGGTCTGCTTCTGCGGTCCGCGTGACAACTTCGAAAGCTGGCAGTCGCTGCCCTCCGCGACGCCCGCCAACCGCATCTTCGGCTTCAGCCATGTTCTCGATGGCGGCTGGTCCGCTGATCACTACTGCCGTTCCTGGGAGATGATGGGGCTGAATCAGTTCGGACCCATTGTGGATGTCGACATCAGCGCTCCTCCGTTTCAAAACACCCGCCGCCTCATCACCAACGCCGATGTGAAAGGTGACGACAAACGCGCCCACAGCTCCGTGACCCCCGGTGGCGCGGCGGTGAAAGACAAGGATGGCAAGTTCATCCACGAAGCCGTCTGGCAGTACCTCTTCAATCACCCGGTCGATAAAACCGGCACCCCAACACCCGCTGATCCTGACTGTGTGAAGGATCAGCGCAAATAATCCCGTTAATTCCCGCTCAACTCAATCCTCCAACCCGCTCTCATATGCTGCTCTCGCTTCGCCCCCTCTCCATTGCCGCCGTGTTCAGTCTCGGCACTCTTCTGAATGCCGCCGACAATCCTTTCATCGGCCGCTGGGCGCTCACCATCCCTGGCGGCGGCGCAGGCTGGCTCGGCGTGGAGTCCAAAGACGGCTCCCTCAGCTCCAGCGTGCTCTGGGGCGGCGGCAGCGTAGTGCCTACCACCAGCACCAAGGTCGAAGGCGACACCCTCATCGTGACTCGCGAGCAAAAGAACAAGGAAGGCAAGCTGGCTGCCATCGAAACGATCACTGCCAAAGCCGAGGGCGAAGTTTTGAAACTCTCCACCTCCAAGAAAAATGCCGAAGGCAAGGAAGTCGGCAAGGCACAGGAGTTCGCCGGTAAGCGCATCGCTGATGTGCCACCGGCCCCGGATCTCTCCAAGGTGAAGTTCGGCGCACCCATCCAGCTCCTGAACGGCAAGGACCTCACCGGCTGGCGTCTGCTCAAGGAAGGCGTCGATAACGGCTGGAGCGTCGTCGATGGCATCCTGCAAAACCGCGTGGTGAAGGCCAAGGACAAGCACTTCGGCAATCTGCGCACAGACGCTGAATTCGAAGACTTCAATCTGAAGACCGAAGTGCGCACCCAGGAAGGCAGCAACAGCGGTATCTACCTCCGTGGCATCTATGAAGTGCAGGTCATGGAAAGCTTCGGTCAGCCGCTTGATTCACACCACATGGGCGCTCTTTACAGCCGCATCACCCCGAGCGTGGCCGCCGAGAAGCCGATTGGCGAATGGCAGACGCTTGACATCACCCTGGTGGACCGCCACCTCACCGTGATCCTCAATGGCAAGACCATCATCGACAACGCTCCCGTGCTCGGCTGCACGGGCGGTGCCATCAGCAGCGACGAATTCAAGCCCGGCCCTCTCTACCTCCAGGGCGACCACACCAACGTGGACTTCCGTAACATGGTTTTGACTCCGGTGGTGAAGTAACTCGATTGCCCGCTTTCGTGGGTGTGGGACGAATCAAAAAATTCGTTTCACACCCCCAGGCGTTCTTTCACGGTCTTGATGGCCTTGTGCCGGTTGTCCACGGCCAGCTTTTTGAAAATGTGTTCGTTGTGCCGGTTCACCGTGTGCAGCGTCACATCGAGAATCTGCGCGATTTCAGGGTTGTTTTTGCCCTCGCACACCCAGTGCATCACTTCGGCCTCACGCTCCGTGAGGCCGAGACTCTGCAGTCGTTCGATGGAAACCTGCAGTGATTCCACACGGCCCAGCAGATAGAAACGGTTGTCCTTGCAACGCGCCAGCGAGAGCACGATGCGGTGCCCCTCCTGCTCCATTTCCAGCGGAGGAAAGATGTTCTCATTTTCGTCGGCCAGCTGCTGCAGCCATTGGCGGACGGTTGGAGGCAGAAAATAATGCGGGGCGCCGGGAGCGCGCTCCAAAGATTTGCCAAAGAACCAGTGGGCTGCTTTGTCGCCTTCGAGAATCTCTCCCTGTTGCGTGACGATCAGGAGTTCGCATGCAGCCGAAGAGAGCGGCGCATCGCTCATGGTCTGAGGCGCAAGCTCCGTGGTCTTGCCCATTATGGAGCTGTGATGCGGCGCAGGTTGTGACGAGTTGGAGAAAAGGAGCCGTTGATTGGCGATGCGGATTTCATCTCCGTTCTTGAGCCGGCGGGCACAGCTGAGGCGCAGTCCATTGACGATGACGCCATTGCGGCTGCCCAGGTCATTGATCCACCAGTCGTCATTCAAATTCATCAACACCGCGTGGCGTCGTGAAGCCTGCACATTGCTGATGGGAATATCGTTGTCCGAACGACGGCCAATGAAGCAGGGGCCCTGGAGTGTGTACACGCCTCCACTCCACTTCAAAAAGGCTGGTTGTTCCTTCATCCCGGCATTCACTGGCATGCAGGATTTTGCGCAGGAGCATGCGATGTGCAACGCGGGTGAAAAAAAGTTACGTATTGGCAGGTCTGCCAATAGCGCGTTTTTCGGTTCAGTTCGATGCGTGTGCCTGTTCACCCCCGCACTCATGAAAACTGATGTTTTGGAACCCATCAAAACACGCTCGTCGAGGGCGTGTTCTGTATCGGACAGTGCTGCCAAAAGAATTCCCTGCGCTTCCAGCGTGACCAGCACACAGCGTCCGTTTTGCATGCTCTGCGTCCATTGCCCGAAGTGTCTGGAAAATCCGCACACGGTCAGTTGTGACCTCTGCGCCGGATGCCGCGCATGCTCCATGCATGGCCGGGGCTGCTGAGTTCGGGAGAGTTTGTGTCAGAAAGCGGGTGGGCGGATCGTTTTAAATAACAACCACCAAACCTATGAACACGATCCCTGCACCTCAACGAGGACAGGCGGCCTCGTTTCAGCAAGCCGCCACTGCTCACAACGCCGAAGCGCGTTTCGTCACCCGCAATCTCCACCGCGTCTGGCAGTTCCGACGCATGAAGGCCACTTTCCTCCGGCCCTTCCGTCAGGCCCTGCGCCCTCTGCTCGTCTGGCTCCGCCAGGAGCACGTTTTTGTGGAGAGCGGCCAGCACGGCACACCTCCAGTCGGGCTCCATCTGAAGCAGTTCGGCTGGGAGACCATCGCACTGAGCCTCGTGCTTGGCCCGCTCGCCTTCATCATGCTTCTCCCACTGCTGATCCTCATCTTCCCAGTTGTCGTGCTCGTCGGCTGCGGTGCTGTCGCGGCATCGGCACTGCAAACCGACGCTGAGGATGCGGAACATCACACACTGACCTGGCACGCCATGAATTGAGCCTGCCTCAGCCGTTCGTCTTCTGCTTCTTCATCACTCGATACACCAGCCATGCGGCGATGTTGATCACCGCCATGGCTGCGAGGAGTTGTGTGAGCGTCGTCGCGAGACTCCCTTTGCCCAATCCGCTGCCCACGAGGCTAAAGGCCACGTTCAGCGGCAGATAGCCCAGCAGCGTGCCCAGCAGAAAACGCGTGTGCTTCACCGGCGTCATGCCCAGCAGCACGTTCAAGACCAGGCCCGGCACCATCAGCTGCCGCACCCAGAAAACCCGCAGCACGGAAGGCTTTTTCAGCAATTTTTTGAGCCACGGCCACTTTTCCGCCCGCGATTCAACCGCTCTTCGGAACCCATGGCGTGATAAGATAAAAGCTCCATAGGACCCCAGGGTCGATGAGACCAGCGAGAGCACCAGACCTTCACCAAAACCAAAGACCAGCCCGGCGGCGGCACACAGCGGCAGACGCGGCACACCCAGCATCACGGTCCCGGCACACGCGATCATGAAGATCGCATGCGCTCCCCAGCCAAATTGGCGCACCATCTCTTTCCAGGTCTGCACATTCGTGATCCACGCCTTCAGGCCTGTGAAATGCGCCAGCGCCATGAAAGCCGCCACCAGCAGCACGGCAAACAGCACTTGGCGCGTCTCCTTCCCCAGTGCACGCGAGGTCTCCTGCTCCACCTCGCTCGTGATGGAAACATCCAGCTCTTCAGGCTCTGCTGCAGGCTCGTCCGTGGTCGCCATTATTGCAGCTTCCAAAGTTTCGCGTCACTGCGCACATAGATCGCCCCGCCGGAAACCGCAGGCGTCGTCAGCACGGTTTCCTTCAGCTCAATTTCCTTCAACACCTTGCCCTCAGGCGCTTCGGGATCAATCACCTGAAAAATGCCACGCTCATTCACGATGTAGATCCGCTTTCCAGCCGCCACAGGGGAGCCGCTGAAGGGGCCCTTCATGCGCAGTTTCCACGCCTCGTCACCATTCTTGATGCTCGCTTTGATCAGCACGCCCGCGCCATTCACCACATAGATGGAGTCACCCAGCACCAGCGGACTCGCCGTGCCGGGATTCAGCTTCTCATTGCGCCACAGCTGCGTCACCGAACCTTTCTCAGGTGCCAGTGCCGTGATGCCATGAGACACCGCATACAGCGTCTCGCCTGCACCCACGCTCGATGGGATCGTGCTCGCCCCGTCGCTGTAATCCCACACAGTCTTTCCCGTCGCCGGTTCCACCGCCAGGATCCCCTTGCTCGACTGCAGGGCCACCGTGTTCTTCCACACCGTCGCGCTCGTCCAGTTCGCCGCCTTCGGGCGCTCCAGCTTCCACTTGTTGCGGCCCGTCGCCACATCCAGGCCCGCCGCGAAGGACTCGCTGTCATTCTCGCTCTGCACCACCAGCGTCCCATCCAGCACCACCGGACTCTGCGACATCCCCAAACTGTTGCTCGCATTGGCATAGTCAAATGTCAGCCCGCGCAGCCACAGCAGATTCCCATCGAGATCAAAGGCAAACAGGTCGTTCGAGGAAAACAGCGCAAACACCCGGTCCCCATCACTGCACGGCGTGTTCGCCGCCACGCACGTCTTGTTGTGCGTCATCGTGCGTCCCGTCGAGCGCATCGCACGCTCCCAGCGCTTCGTGCCATCCGCTGCGTTGAAGCAAAACACATGCAGCGTTTCCTGCCCCGGCCCGCTGGAGCACGTCACAAACACACGGTCTCCCACCACAATCGGTGCTGAAAGCCCTCGCCCCGGCAGATCCGCCGCCCACGCCACCTTCAGGTCATCCCCGGGGGCCTTGGTCTCGGTGGAAACCGCCGTCGCATTCGGCCCGCGAAATTGCAGCCAGTCGGCTCGCGCTCCACTCGCGACCAAGCACATTGAAAGGCAAATCGATAAGGTTGTCGTCGTCGTCATTTTGGGAAGTTTAGTCCTCCAGTCGAAGTTTGGAACGTTTGTTTTCTAAGTTTTGAAGATGGGTTCGGTATCGGGCCACGTCGCGGTCTACCAACAGCAGCCAGCTGGTCACAGGCATAGCAAGGGCTTCAGGGAGGAACTCCCACGGCGGGGCGGTAGAGTGCAGCCAGCCCATGATATGTCCCGTCAGCAGGGCCAGCGCAAAAAGCCCTGCCAGCAGACACATCCAGCCCCAGAGCCAGTGGAGGAAGGCCGATCGAAAAATGCCAACCCACGAAACTCGAATGCCGATGCAGGTGATGCCAGCAGCCATCAACCAGCCAGTCCATGCGAAATCAAGGTTCTGCAGTTCTCGCAGAGCATACTGCAGCATCAGCACGCACATCCCTGCAAAGGCAATGCCCAGCTTCAAGGTTGGCCGCTCGCTGAGATTCGTCGTCATGGATGTTGCCGGAGAAAAAATCACTTCGCAGCCAGGATCGCCGTACCCGTCGCATCACACACACGCAGCTGGAATTCCCACTCCACCGTCCACTGCTCCGTCTGCTCGTTCTGGCAGCACTTCACCAGGATCGTGTTCTTTCCCTTCTTGAGCTGGCAGGGCAGCTTGTACTGATCCAGCTTCGCACCGCGGTGGTACTCATCACGCGCAAACAGCAGTTCGCCGTTCAGCCACACTTTCCAGCCGTCCTTGCAGCCGATCCGGATTTCCGCCGGCCGGTCTTCCGTGCTGAAAAAATCCGTCGCCGCGTAGCCCACCACGCTCTTCTCCATCCCGAAGGGCTTGTTGAAGTCGATCTTGCCGTACTCTTCCGTGCTGGTGAAGTCCACCCACTTCGCCTCCTTGGTCTTGCCTTCATAGACCGCATCAAACTTCAGCTCCTTCTCCGGCGGATACACCGTGTCGAACCCGGCGCGATCCGCATTGCTGAACGGCGCGATCATCTTCCAGCTCATCAAAAATCCAAAATGCTTCGGCAGGTCCACCTTCTGGTCCAGGGCGCGCAGCTTCTTCGCCAGCACCTTGATCTGGTCCTCATCACGCGCTCCGCCCAATCCCTTGCCATAGGCCACGATCGCCGCTGCGTTGTCCTTCTTCTCCAGCGCCGCATCGCCCACCTCGATCAGCTTCGCCACCGGATGCCGCCGCAGGTCCGAGCTCGGATCCTCCAGCAGCGTCGGCGTCAGTTCTTCCGCCAGCTTCTCGTCCGCTCGGTGGATCAGATCAAACGCCACCACCCGCGCTCCCGGGCTGTTTTGCGTGTTCTTCAAAAACGTCACCAGCGCCGGCACCGGCAGCTTCTTCGCCTTCAGCGCCTCATCGGCGATCACACCCACCGCCGCACGCAGCCAGTTTTCCGCCAGCGGATTCGCCCCGTTCATGCCCTTCAGCACCTCCGGCAGCGTCGCCGCATCCGCCTTCACGATCTCCTGCCACGCCTTCCCCGCCGCCTCATTTCCCTGGCCTTCTTTCCCCACCGCACGCAGAGCTTCGATGGGTTTCGACAAATCCTCCGCCGACTGCAAAGACACAGCGGAGAGGGCAAACAATGAGATGAGGCTCAATTTCATAGGCAGACGACCAAGCTTTCACAAAGAACGCCCCACGCCAAGCCGGAGTTTCGTCACATATCATTCTGCCGGGAGCGATCGCACCTCGATCAGGCGCATTCTCACCGCCCGGCAGTTTTGGGCGTCCAGCGTCACCTCCAGCACCGCGCCCCGGTCCCACTCCGCATCCGGCCTGGGGCCATCGAAAACAGCATTGCCCAGAGAAAAGGCCACGCTGCCCGCATACCTGTGCTCCAGCGGCTGCAGGGCATGTGGACCACTGCCCGCGATGAGATTCACCCCGCCTTGCATGAGCTTCACCGCCACCTCGCGCTGCCTCGCAGTTGGTGTCGTCCGGTGTTCTCTGCCCCAATGCGGCAGGGCGATGACATAATCCGCCTTCACCTGCAGCTCCGGCACTTCTCCATCCTCCCGCGAATCATCAAAAGCCACCACCGCGATGCGCTTGCCCTTCACCTCAAAGATCTTCATCTGCGGACCAATGGGAACGATGCCTTCCGCCTGCAACGCCGCTTGAGTCGCCTCCTGCCCCTCCGCACCCAAATCCAGCGCGTGATTGTTCTCCACGCTCACACCGTCCACCCCAGCTTCACGCAGCCAGCCCACACTCTTCGGCGGCGCGATCAATTGAAGGCGATCTCGTGGCCGCACCGTCCCGATCACGCACTCCAGATTTCCCAGCGCCAGATCCGCCCGCTTTAAAATCGGAGCCACATTTTTCAGCGGATCCACATGATCAGCGACGCTGCGCCCGAGCATCAAATCCCCGCAAATCGCGATGCGTATCACCTCCTTCGGCTCCCTGATCGTCATCAGCACCGGCTCCGCTCTTTTTTGTCGCAGCTTCCCAAACGAAAGAATTTCCGGCAGCCCCTCCAGTTGATGCACACACAGGTCCGAATCATCCAGCTTCCCCACCGGAGGACGGTCCTCCCACAACGCCGCCAGATGCGATCCAAAATGCATCAGCAGCGGCGTCTCCCGTGAATCGCAGCGCGTCAAAAACGGCTTCACATCATTCGGACTGCCCCACGGCAGCAGCCACCCCTCCGCCCTCAGCGCCGCCGTGATGAAGTTCGCACAGTCCGCCCCATACCAGGCCTCCGCTCCCGTTTGCGTGCCGCGTACCAGCAGACGTGAATCAAACACATACGGCAGCCCGAACTGCCGGCTCCACTCCGCCCGCACACCCGTCGTCCCCGCTTTGCTCAGGCGGACGATCTCTGCGGGCGTGCGCGTGCTCTCACCATCCCGGATGATCTCCGCATAAATCTCAAACGTGCCACAATCGACACCGCGCGTGAGCTGTTCGACTGTCAGACTTCCCAGCGCAGGGCCTTCCGCCAAAAGCCGCCGCTTCCGCCACATCCAGCGCGGTGCCTGCACGGCAAACCCCAGATTCGCATCACTGATCCGGTAGCTGGCGTCCGCCGCTACCAATGCCCACCAGCGCACCCTCGAACCCGTCGGCGGCGGCACCAGTTCCAAGCTGGTCTTGGGATTAAACTCCAGCTCCCATGTGCCGTTCGTTGTCCTTAGCTTTCCCTGCGCTTCAATCCGGTGCTGAAAAGGTGCCCCCGCCCACTCCGCCAGCAGTTCCTCCGCTTGTGGGTGCCGCCAGTATTCCAGCAGCACGCTGAGCAGTTCCGGCCCCGCCTTCGTCACATCAAACGCCGGTAGTCTCTTGCCCTGCCTTTCCAGCAGCCGCGCCATCAGCGAGCGATCCGGCCCCGTCTTCGCAAACGGATCAAAATGCACCTCTGCATTCGGAATCCGCCACGCCGCATCCAGCGCCAGCGTCGTCAGCCGCTCCGCCTGCGCTGCATCTCGCAGATAGGGCGATGAAATCGCAAAGCTCAGCCCGCGCAGCGCACGCATGCGCAGCAGCAGATCCATGAGGCCCTCCATCTGCGGAGCCAGATCGGCATCCGCACTCTTCGCGAAATAATCGAGATCCACACTCGCCACCACCGGCTTCGACTCCGGCCATCCTTGCGCTTCAAGCGCAAAGCCCTCGAGACTCTGCACCCGATACCGCGGCCCCAGCGCTCCCTCCTCCCTCGGCAGCGCCTCCTCATGCGCATCCAGATACTCGCGCGCATCCGTTTCTAGCGCCACCCGCTCCGCCTCGCTCAGTCTCGCCGCAGGAATCCAGATCACCTCCGCAATCGGCGCAGGCATCAGCGGCTCGATCCAGTTGTAGCACTGGATCTTCCCCGTCCGCCGCCACTCCGCCAGCATCTCCGCCCGCTGCTTCACTGTCGGCCCGCGTCGGATCGCCTTGCGGACCTCATCCGAGTTCGCCATCCCGTTCGCATCACAATGCGCATCAATCAAAACCAGCGTATGCGCCTCCCTCAGTGGCAGCGTCTCCACCAAATGGTAAAACGCACCCGCATGCGACTCTTCAATGTGAACCGGCAGCGTCTGCCCCAGGGCCTGGCCGACAAAGCAGCATAAGATCCATGTGGCTTTCATCGCAGTCAGCGAACCGGCATGACCTTCGGAGCCTTGTCCAGCGGCTGCACCAGCACGATGCGGCTGATGGCCGTGTCATGAAATTTCGCTCCAGGATAGACGCCGGCAATGGTGAGCTTGATGGACTTCACGATGCCCTTGGATGCAGGCAGATCGAAGTAAAACATGCGGCTCCCCAGGCGTTCATCGGGAATCAGCACACGGAAGGGTTTGTCTCCATTGACGCTCACATCCAGCGCTGAGACGCGGCCGTTGGATTGATAAAGCTCATCAGTGCTGGCATACCCATTGATGATTCCTATCTGACGGATCCGCGCAGGTTGATCAGGTTTGATCACAAGCGATTCGCCCAAGCCATCGCCAGGCACGCCTTCGACCCATGCACGTGCAGTCCAAAAACGAAGGTTTTCGGCCTTGTAATTCAAGCCCTTTTCCTCCGGCAGTTCGGAGCTCGCGATGACCTGATAGCTGCTGTGCTGGACATCCCACCTTTCAGCGCGATAGCGGTCGTTCACCCATTTGCCGCCCTTGGCTGCATAAACCCCTTGCAGCCTCTCCTTGGAACTCGACTCGTCGAAGTCGGTGATATCAAAATGAACTGTCTGCTGGTCGGGAGGCTCCTGGATTTCCAAATCATCTTCCAAAGTCGGTTCGAAATCGTGGAAGGCCCATTCCCAATGATCCTCTTTCCATTCAAAACGTTTCGGATGATTGAAAGCGATCTCAGCCTTGGGACGACCCATTGGGCGGACGATGACAAGGCCGTCACGAATCGGCCCCTGCCACATTCCTGCCGCAGAAAAGAGGTAGGTGAATCTCCCGAGTGAGTTCTGCCTGTAAGTCACGCTCAGCTTGCGTGCCTGGCCGGCGTCAAAGTTGAACTTCACTTTGTACCAGCCGGTGACGCTCCGGTCCGCTCCTGCGGGACCAATGTTCTTGAGTTCCAGCTTGTCAGGCACCAGTTCAAATTCCAGCGGCTTGCCGTCGAGCGTGGCCTCAAAGCCTTGCAGTTTTTCGGTGACAGCCGTGGCAAGCCGGGTCTTTGGATCGGTGACCGGCGCAGGAGTTCCCGGCATCACGTATTGGGGTGGAGTCTCAGAGACGGGAAAGCCCGCCTCAATTTTGACCTTCTTTCCCGGGTTGTGCAGCAGGTATTCCACACGGATGGTCGCATACTCGATGTGCAAATCGATATTCAGACGCTCCGAAAGCATTTCCACCTGATCGATGCCAATGGGCTGGAACGGCCCAGCAGTCTTGCTGCTGATAGTGGCATAACCACCCCCGTTGGCAACGGCGCTCGAAACCGCAAGCAGGCTTAAAAAAGCGATATGGAGAGTCTTCATGAAAGGACAAGGAAATGCATAGAGGCGAGGCGCCCGGCTGTGGCAATGATACTTGGCCACGCCTTCATCGCGCAGGCTGGATCTTGGGCGTTTTGTTCAGTGGTACGAGCAGTTCCACACTCGAGATGGCCGTGTCTCTGTAAGTGGTGCCAGGATAGATCGCGGCGATTTCCAGTTTGACGGTTTTCACCAGCTCAGAGTTTGCAGGCAGGTCAAACCAGAAACGTTCCTCCTGCAAAAACTCATCTGGAACCTCCACATTGAAAGGCTTGCCATCATTGACGCTGACCTTGAGCATCATCACGCGGTTGTTGGCCTCATAGAGTTCACGGGACCTGGCGAAACCGTTCACAATTCTCACGCGGCCTACTTTGGCGGGTTTTTTCAATGTCAGTGTGATGAACTCACCCACCCCGTCGCTGGGATGGCCTTCCACCCAGGCTGAACTTCTTAGCCAGCTCCTCACATTTTCAGGCTTGTGTTCGGTCCCATCTGCTTCCTTCAGGAATGACGAGGCGGTGGCGGTAAATCCTGCCTTCATCATCCATCGTGCATTCTTGCGGGAGCCGTCTTTCCACTCGCCACCCTCAGCGAGGTAGCCTCCATTATACCCATGCTCATCCAGGTGCGTTTGAATGACGAGATCATCCTCCAGCGTGGGTTCAAGATCGGCAAACGACCACTTCCATGTGCCCTTCTCTCCCACAAAACGTTTGGGATGGTTGAACCGCACCTTCGCCGGATCCACGGACGTCGCGTTGACGATCACCGTGCCCTGCTTGATCGGCCCTGCCCACAGCGCAGCGGCGGAAAACGCATACGTCAGGCTGGGGGCCGTCCGAGTCCAGTCCTCAGAAACGGAATGAAAGGAGATGTGATAAGGGTTTCGGTAGCTCACCTGAATGTGCCGCGTCTGACCTTCTGCAAAAGGGATCTTCACCACATGCCAGGATGCAATCTTGCGCACGCTGAAACCCGGAACAACAGCCTCGTCTTCAGTCACTTTCGCCGCGATTGCCTTCCCATCGGCGAGCAGGGAAAACGCCTCCAGCTCCTGCGGCTTGCGCGGTGTCGCACGTTGTCCCGGGGCCAGCGGCGGCGGATACCCTCCAGGGTTGTCAAACACCGCCGGAAACCCACACTCCACCGTCACCTTCTTCCCCGGATTGTGCAGCACATACTCAATCCGGACGTCGGCATACTCGATGTGCAGATTGATTTCCAAAAGCTCAGACAGCATCTCCACCTGCTCGACACCGATCGGCTGAAAAGCCGACGTCGAAACGACGCCTTTCGAATACCCACCCCCATTGGCATGCATCGCAGTCGTGACAAGCAGCAGGCCGAAAACCAGGGTAAAAAGGAATCTCATCATGGAATGGGGATAATACCCGCCGAACCGCTTTGCCAAGCCCGCATTTTCTCAGCAACGCGCGGCATCCTCGCCTGCGCGCTCGACACTGCGCAAATCAATGCCCTTACCGTGTCGCGAGATCGTAACAGAAAATTTGGTCCTGGGCACGGATGATCAGCTTCTTGTCATGTATGCTCGGATGGGGCCAGCTTGGGCCTTTCACGGCGGGCAGTTTGAAGTTTCCCTGCAGTTTGTAGCCAGCAGGCGTCGCGTCGATGAGGCCCATCGTGCCGTCCTGCCAGCGGAAGTACAGTTCGCCTTCCGCGCTGATGACCGCCGCGCTTTCGCGGCCGGGACGCTCGCTCTGCTCCCACACGATTTTGCCGGTCTTCCATTCCAGACACACCGGAATGCCGTTGTTGTGGCCGCTGCCCGCATAAATGTAGTCACCGATGCGCACCATGCCGCCGTGGTGATTCTGAAACGTGGCCGCCTTGAGAAAATACTTCTCTTCGGCTGCCACGCCGTCGCCATCCTTCTTGAGCTGCAGCAGTGCCGCGCCAGTGCCGTAACCTGAGGACGTGAAGACATATTCATCCCACACCAGCGGTGTGGGGATGTTCGCAGTGCCATTGGCCACATCATTGTAAGTCCACAGCGTCTTGCCATCGCTCGCCCTCACGCTGACCAGTCCGCGGCCCGCCAGTGTGATGTATTGCTTCACGCCGCCGCCATTGGAGATCACCACGCCGGTGTATCCCGCGCCATCCTTGCCACGCTTGCCCACCTCGGCTGGCATTGAGGACTTCCACTTCACCTCACCGGTTTTCTTGTCCATCGCGGCCACGATGCATTCATTTCCGCCCGGTACGCCGATCACCAGATCGCCATCCACGAGCGGTGACTCGCTGAATCCCCAGCCGCTCATGATCAGACCGCCCAGATCCGCCGTGTAACTCTTGCGCCACAGCAGTTCGCCGCTCTCCGCATCGCAGCAGGCCAGGATGCCGTCCTTGCTCACGGAATACAGCCGTTCTCCGTCAAACGTCGGCGCGCCATTCGGCTGGTCTCGCTTGTCACTGACCACCGTGCTCCACACTTCTTTCTGGGTCGCCAGGTCGAATGCCGTAAGCGACACTCCTTCTTTGCGGTTGCCCACCACAAACACGCGCCCCTTGCCCACCGTCACAGATCCCATGCCGCCACCCGCTCCTTTAATCTCCCACAGCAGCTTTGGTCCCTCCGCAGGCCAGGATTTAAGCAAACCGGTCTCTGTCGAGATGCCATCACGATTTGGCCCGCGAAATTGAGGCCAGCCGGGCGTCACGCTGGTTGTGTCTGCTGAAAGCGCCATGCCCGCTGAGAGCGAGCCAAAAAATGTCATGAGGAGCCGGGAAGTGTGCATGCAGGGAAGCCAAACGCTCGCCACTGGCGGCTTTATCGCTTTCTCCGGGTCGGAAGCACATTGCCTGCACACTCGACATGGCCCATTTCATCGCCACAGTGCGCGCCCCCTTTCCCTCATGCTCTCCGTTTCCAATGTCAGCAAAACCTACGCCGGCCGCACTTTGTTCAGCCAGGTGTCGTTTCACATCAACCGTGGCGAAAAAATCGGCCTGATCGGCCCGAATGGCGCCGGCAAATCGACGCTCTTCTCCCTGCTGCTGCGCGACACCGTCCCGGACGATGGCCAGGTGGTCATGGAGCGCGGCATCACCTTCGGCTTCCTGCCCCAGGAAAGCGCCCCCATTGAAGATGTCACCGTGCTGGAGCTCGCCACCGGTCATGTGGACGAACATCAGCGCTGGGAGGTCGAGCCCAAGGCCAAGCGCATCCTCAGCGGCCTCGCGTTTCGCGAGTCCGACTTCGAGCGCAACGCCCGCACCCTCAGCGGTGGCTGGGTCATGCGTGCTCACCTTGCCCGTCTCCTCGTGCAGGAGCCTGATCTCCTCCTGCTCGACGAACCGACCAACCATCTCGACCTCGAATCCCTCATCTGGTTTCAGAGCTACCTCCAGAGCTACCCGGGTGCCATCCTCATGATTTCGCATGACCGCGAATTCCTCAATGCCTTGTGCGACAGCATCCTCGAAGTTGCCCACAGCAAGATCACCCGCTACACCGGCAACTACGACGACTACACCCGCGAAAAAGCCGCCCGCATGGAGCAGCTCCAGGGCGCCTACGACAATCAGCAGCGCGAGCTCGCCAAGATGCAGGCCTGGGTGGACAAGTTCAAAGCCAAAGCCAACTTCGCCTCCCGTGCTCAGGACAAGGCCAAGATGATCGACCGCATCGAAAAAGTCGATGCCCCCGTGGCCGATGCCAAGACCGTCAAGTTCCGCTTTCCGCAGCCACTGCGCAGCGGCCAGCGCGTCATCCGCGTGAAGGACGTCGATTTCGCCTACGGCACCCAGCCCGTTTACACCGGTCTCGATCTCGAGATCGAACGCGGCCAGCGCACCGTGCTCGTCGGCCCAAACGGCGCCGGCAAATCCACGCTCCTCAAACTTCTCGCCGGAGCCCTCAAACCTCAGGCCGGTACCTACGAGCTCGGCCACAACGTCAAACTCGGCTACTTCGCCCAGTATCGCGGGGATGTGCTCAACATGCGCCACACCGTGCTGCAGTCCGCCATGGATCTGCCCAGCCGTCCCGGTGAAAACATGTGCCGCACCCTCCTCGGCTCCTTCCTCTTTCACGGAGACGACGTGTTCAAGCCCGTTGGCGTCCTCAGCGGGGGTGAAAAATCACGCCTCGTGCTCGTGCGCCTCCTGCTCGATCCTCCCAACTTCCTCCTCATGGACGAGCCCACCACCCATCTCGACATGGGCAGCATCGACGCCCTCATCGGCGCGCTCGATCAATACGAAGGCACCCTCGTCTTCATCAGCCATGACGTGCACTTCATCCGTCAGATGGCCAAGCACGTCCTCCACGTCAGCGCCGGCGTCATCACCCCCTACGCCGGCGACTACCAGTACTACCTCGACAAGTCCAAGGCCGGCTCCGCCCGCGAGGCCCTCACCGCTACCCTGCACAACGCCCAGCCCACCTCCTACAACGCCGCTCCCGCGCCGAAAGAGGCCAAGAGCAAGCAGCAGCGCCGTGCCGAGGCCGATGCCCGCAATGCCTACAGCAAGGCCAAGAAGGAGCTCGACCTGCGCATCTTCAAAATCGAGCAGGAACTCGCCACCCTCGACAAGCGCAAGCACGAGATCGTCAATCTCCTCCAGGAAGAAGCCACCTATGCCGACGCCGCCCAGTTCCGCGTCCTCAGCGCCGAGCTGGAAGCCGTCGAAACCAAGATCCCCAAATTCACCGCCGAGTGGGAAAAAGCCACGGAGGAGCTGGAGAAACTGGTGCCAGTCGACTCAAAGTAGCCTTGAACGACCCCCGTCCCCTCGAAATCGTTTGCGAGTCGAAGGGGGCTGTGTTTTACCCGGCTGCGTGAACTTGTCATCCCACGCACTGTGTCTTCGGCTTGGTCTGCTGCTGCTATCGGTCAGCCTGATCGCTTGCTCTGATCAAAGTGTAGCCTACATCCGTCGTCCGATTCCCGGGGGAACTGGCTACTGGGTTGAGCGGATCGTGGTGAAAAAGAAACAGCCTCCGCCACGGGATCGGAAAGCTTCGCGACTTCTGGCTCCCGCCGTTGATGAGGGCCAGTGGAACGGCGACTCCTTGGTCGGACCACCTCGCATGGTCATCCGTCTGGGCGAGCAGAAGATTTACTTCTACAAGGCCGGCCAGCTCGCCGGCATCTCGCCGATTTCGTCCGGTCGTGAAGGCATGGCCACCCGGGCCGGCAATTTCGCCGTCATTGAGAAAGATATCGATCATGCTTCTTCCTTGTTCGGCGATTACATCAGCAGGGATGGCACCGTCTTGAAGCGTGAGATCGACGTCCGCAAGGACCCCCGCCCGCCAGGCGCCTTGTTTGATGCAGCCAAAATGCCTTACTTCATGCGCATCACCGGTGCCACCGGCATGCACGAAGGCTATCTCCCCGGCTACCCCGCTTCCCACGGCTGCATCCGTCTCCCGCACCGCATGGCGGAAATTTTTTATCACGAGTCCTCCGTGGGCACGCCCGTGAAGATCGTGCCTTGATCTGCTGGCAGGCTCACTGAAAAAGTTCATTCATGCGCCATCCATCGATGCAAAACATCGGCTGGTTTTGCAATGGCCCGTCCCCTCCACCCGGCGTTAAATGCCGGCGAATGAAAACCATTGCCAATCATGAACAAGCCTTTCGCAGCTCCGAGGAGTTCGACAGAAGCGTGCTTTCCTACGTCTCGGCAAAAAAGCGTTTCATCGTTCGCGGCATCCTGCTGTCCATCTCAGTTATGGGGATCTCCATCTTGCTGCACTGGCTGTGGCCGGGCTCTGCGTGGAATGTTCCAGGAAAAATGGCTGGTCTGGGACTGGGCATGTTCTTTGTAGCCTGCCTCTCCGCATTCTACATGAAGCGGGTACGATGCCCCTTGTGTGGCGGGAAAACGCAGCTCAGGACACGATACACCGGCTTTGCAGCCGACCATGAGATCATCGCCATCTGCCCTTCTTGCGAAGTTCAATGCCCCACCGGCATGGCCTATTGCGGCTGAGCTAGGCCCCCTCCGTGATCACCGCCTCGATCCGATACCCATCCGGATCCATCACAAAAGCCGCAAAGTAACCCGGCCCATATTCCGGGTGCAGCCCCGAGCCCCCGTTGTCCGTACCCCCATGCGCTAACGCAGCCTCGTAAAACACCCCCACCGCCTCCCGCGATGGCGCGGTAAAGGCCACATGAAATCCATCCCCCGGCACGCAGGCATTCTCAGGCCTCAGCTTCAGCGCAAACACATCCTTCCCCGGCTCCGTCCCATACCCCACAAACGTCTCATCCTCCCACACCCTCCCATAACCCAGCGGAGCCAGCACGGCATCGTAGAAGGCCCCGGCGCGGGCGATGTCCGTGACGGCGAAGGAGAGGTGATGAAGCATGGCTTGTCCTGATGCAGTTCGCTGACCGCATGAATGCACATCGGGAATCACTACGCCACCGTGCAGATCTGCACCCCCTGCTTGAGCGAGGCCAGCTTGTCCGCCCTCTTCGGAATGAACTCCTGCCCCAGATATCCGGTGTATCCCGTCTCCTGGATCGCCTTGATGATCGCCGGGTAATTCAGCTCCTGCGTCTCATCAATCTCCGCCCGTCCCGGCACTCCGCCGGTGTGGTAATGCGCAAAGTACTCATGATCCCGCCGGATCGTGGCAATGACATCCCCCTCCATGATCTGCATGTGGTAGATGTCATAGAGCAGCTTGAAGTGCGGCGATCCGATCTTCTTGCACAAGGCCACGCCCCACGCGCTGTGGTCACACATGTAGTCCGGGTGGTTTACCTTGCTGTTGAGGAGTTCCATCACCAGCGTCACCCCCAGCTTCTCGCACAGCGGCATCAGCCGTGTCAGCCCCTTGGCGCAGTTCTCCAGTCCCTGTTCGTCGCTCATCCCATCGCGGTTCCCGCTGAAGCAGATCACCTGCTTAAATCCCGCCTCTGCGCTCGTCTGCAGCAGCGGCTCATACGCCTGCACCAGCAGGTCATGATGCTCCACGCGGTTCCATCCCTTCGGAATCGGCCCCAGCTTCACACCGCCCGGAGCTTCAATCGTCGGATAGCTCACCATCGCGCAGTGCAGCCCATGCTTCTTCACCGTCGCAAAATCCTCCGGATTCAGCAGCTCCACCGACTCCAGCCCGATCTCCTTCGCCGCCACACAAAACTCCTCCAGCGGGATCTGCTTGTAGCACCATTTGCACACCGAGTGCCGCACCTTGCCCCCACCAGCCGCCGCTTTGTCAGCCGCTTCAATCTGCGTCCGCAGCATCGCCGCAATGGCACTGACACTGGCAAGAGTTCCGAACTGACGACGGGAGAGATGGGTTGGAGTCATTCCCAAATCCTACACGGATGACGTGTGGGATTCCAAGCAGAGAATCACGGATTCCCGCTGCGCCAGACACAGCGAAGCAGTCTTTGTTTAGCTCCTGCGGGCTCTGTTCTGTCTTGAAGGCCAACGGCCTTCCGTATTTCAGCCCAGGGGTGCCGAGCCTTGGCGAGTGCTCCCCTGGGAATAGCCATCACACCGTGAAGCAAATCCAGCACTCCGCCACATCCAACGCCCACCAGCAGCGTCTGCAATTCGCACCGCCACGCGTCAGCGCGATACAACCTCCCATAGCTCCAAAATTCCACGAATTGTGTCTTCACCGCTTGGCGAGACGACGTTCAAGTTCCTTGAGCGTAATGCGTTTCACCTCACCATCTCGATAACCACTCCACCGCTGTTCCAAAGTCTCTTGATGCCACTTCGGCGTCTTGCTTCGGTCATCCATGCAGGAAAGCCACAACTCGTCAGCCAGCTGCATGCGTCTCCTTTTCGGCAGCCGTGCCAGCTTGGGAAAATGCTCGAGACTCATGCCACAAAATTAAGCGCTCACCCTCATCAGGCAAGCCCACGCCTTCTACAGCCTCACCGGCACCCCACGCTCACCCAGATACTTCTTCACATCCCCCACGGTGTACTCACCAAAGTGGAAAATGCTCGCCGCCAGCACCGCATCAGCCTTCCCGTCTCTCAAGACATCCACCATGTGGTCAATGTTCCCTGCGCCACCGCTGGCGATCACCGGAATCGTCACCGCCTCGCTCACCGCTTTGGTCAGCCCGATGTCATAGCCATTCTTCGTGCCATCCGAGTCCATGCTCGTCAGCAAAATCTCACCGGCACCGCGTCGGCACACTTCAGCCGCCCATTCCACTGCATCCAGCTCCGTCGCATTGCGGCCCCCATGGGTGTAAACTGTCCATGAACCATTCGCATTGCGCTTCGCATCGATCGCCACCACCAGGCACTGGCAGCCAAACGCATTCGCCGCCTCATCAATCACCTGCGGTGTCTTCACCGCAGCCGTGTTGATCCCCACCTTGTCCGCACCTGCCAGCAGCATCTCGCGCATGTCTGCCACCGTGCGGATGCCACCGCCTACGGTCAGCGGCATGAAGCAGCTCGCCGCCGTACGTGCCACCACATCCACCATCGTCTTGCGCTCCTCATGGCTCGCCGTGATGTCCAGAAACACTAGCTCATCCGCTCCCTGCGCATTGTACACCTGCGCGCACTCCACCGGATCGCCGGCATCACGCAGTTGCAGGAACTTTGTGCCTTTGACGACACGGCCTTCCTTCACGTCGAGACAGGGGATGATGCGCTTGGTCAGCATAATCAAAAGGGGATACGCCGAAGAAATCAAAAAAGGAAAAAATCAGAGAACTTCTTCTCCGATTTTTTCTCCTCTTTTCCTTCTTTCGGCTCAGTCTCAGCCCAAAGCCGAAGCCACCATCGTTTCCAGCTTCACGATGTCCTTCGCGAAGTTGCGGATGCCTTCAGCGGTCTTTTCAGTCGCCATGGCGTCTTCGTTGAACAACCAGCGGAAGGTCTTCTCGTCACTGCCGATCTTCTCGATCTTCAGGGACTTCGCGTTCGCGGCGTTAAGCTTCGGCGTGATGGCGTCTTCGCTCGCAGCCAGTTCACCCAGCAGGCCCGGGCTGATGGTCAGCAGGTCGCAGCCGGTGAGTTCGGTGATTTCACCCTTGTTGCGGAAGCTCGCACCCATCACCTCGGTCTTGTAGCCGAAGTGCTTGTAGTAGTTGTAGATCTGCGTCACGGATTGCACGCCCGGATCTTCCGCACCGGCGAAATCCTTGCCCGTGCTCTTCTTGTGCCAGTCCAGGATGCGGCCCACGAAAGGAGAGATCAGCTTGATGCCGCCCTCGGCGCAAACCACGGCCTGCGCCAGGCTGAAAAGCAGCGTCAGATTGCAGTTGATGCCTTCCTTCTGCAGCACCTCTGCCGCCTTGATGCCTTCCCACGTGGAGGCGATCTTGATCAAAATACGCTCACGGCCGATGCCAGCCTTCTCGTACATGCTGATCAAATGACGTGCCTTGTCGATGTTGGCCTGCGTGTCAAAGGACAGACGGGCGTCCACTTCCGTCGAAACACGGCCCGGGACAATTTTGAGAATCTCAAGACCAAAGGCCACCACCAGGTTGTCCATCACAGCGTCCACGCCGCCGGATTTGCCATCAGCCACAGCTTTGTCGAACAGCGACTTGTACTCAGCCTTCTGCGAAGCCTGGAGGATGAGGGAAGGATTGGTCGTGGCGTCCTGAGGCTTGTACGCCTTCATGGCTTCGAAGTCGCCGGTGTCGGCGACCACCACGGTGTGCTGCTTGAGCTGATCGAGCTGGGTCATAGTCTGGGGGTTTTGGGGGGGGTATGAGAGTAAAGGCTGTGGCCGGTTAATCAAGCGCGAGGAACCGCACACAGATGCTGCCCGGGACGTTCACCTTCGTGCCGGTGAAGGTCAGCTTGCCGCTGTCCTGATCCACCTTGAAAAGCGCCGCCGTGGCGCTGTCCTGATGCGCGGCGATCAGCCACTTCCCAGTCGGGTCCAGGCAGATGTTCCGGGGGATCTTGCCTTCCACAGGCACGTTTTGCAGCAGCGTCAGCTTCCCGGTGGCAGGATCACAGGCAAACACGGCGATCGTGTCGTGCGTGCGGTTGGAAACATACACCACACGTCCATTCGGATGCGCCACCGACTCAGCCGTGCTCAGGCCCTTCATGCCACGGTCCGCTTCCGGCAGCGTGGAGACAGTTTCCACCTCGGTCAGCGCGCCCTTTTCCGCATCATAGGCAAACACCGTCTCGGACATCCCCATCTCGTTGTTCACAAAGACAAACTTACCGCTCGGGTGAAACGCCAGGTGGCGCGGCCCGCCACCAGCCGGTGTTTTGGCAAAGGGCGGGTCATTCGGCGTCAGCTTCCCGCTGGCCGTGTCCACCTTGTAGATCAGCACCTTGTCCAGCCCAAGGTCGCAGGCAAAGGCGAAGCGGTTGTCCGGGCTGAAATTCACCGAATGCGCGTGCGGTCCCGCCTGACGCTTCGGGTCTGCACCTGAGCCCTCATGCTGGAAAAAGCTCACTTCCGGAGAGACCGAGCCGTCCTCCTTGATCGCAAAAGAACCGATGCTCCCGCTGCCGTAGTTCGCGATCGTCGCCATCTTTCCCGTCTTGTCCACGCTCACATGGCAGGGGCCCGCTCCCGCCGTCGCAGCCTGATTGATCAGCGTCAGCTTGCCGCTTTTTGAGTCGATCCCAAACGCACTGATCCCCCCGGCCTTCTTGCCATCGGACTTCGTCACATCCCCGCAGGCATACAGATACTTCTTCGAAGGATGGATCGCCAGAAAGCCCGGGTTGCCAGCCTCCGCTGCTAGCTGAGGCTCCGTCAGTTCTCCGGTCGCCGTGTTAAACCGGGACACATAAACCCCCTTGCTCCCATTCTTCGCATTGGTGTTGGTACCAAAGTAGACGAGGAAATTCTCCCCGGCGATGGCGGTGGTGGTGAGGGCGGCAAAGGCAAAGGCGATGGAGGCTCGGGTCATGGTGCCCCGATGCTGACGGCGTGTGGCTGCCCGGTCAAGCCCTCACTGCGGCCGCTGCATGAACGGATTTCATCCCGTCGATTTGTTAACTTGCTCCTTCATGAGGAAGGCGCATCTTCCGTGCCATGAAACCGTCCCTGTTTCTTCTCGCCGCCCTTTTGTTGATGCTCCCTGGCTGCAGTGGGTTCCAACCCGTCAAGCTGGAGCACGATATGGATAAGGAGAAGCCTCTCGACTACCGCGAAGGCGACTGGATTCCCAAGAACACCTAAAGTAGCCATCTCGCTCCGCGAGATGAGCCCAGCCCAACCCCACCCGCAAAAAGGGCCCAATAGACCCATGATGGGGTTCCTGCGCTAGCACTGCTCCGCCGTGCGTCCCCCTGTCGGAATTTCAAAAATCCACTGCATGCGCGCATTTGACCGCGCCCGGCGTCCTCGCCACGGTGTGCCCACATATGCATCCCGCCTGGTTCCACGTCGAAAACGAAGCTGACATCCCATCGCCTGCGCTCCTCTTCTATCGCAAGCGCATCGAGCACAATCTGGCCCTCATGCTCCAGATTGCCGGCGACCCCAAACGCCTGCGTCCCCATGTGAAGACGCACAAGACGGCGGAGATCATGGCCATGCAGATCCGTCTCGGCATCACACGGTTCAAGACCTCCACCATTGCCGAGGCCGAGATGTGCGCCGCCGTGGGTGCCACAGATGTCCTCCTCGCCATGCCCTGCGTCGGCATCAATGCCCATCGCCTCGCCGATCTCGCGGCCAAGTTCCCGGAAACTCAGTTCTCCAGCATCGCCGATGCCGAGGAAACCATCACCTTCCTCGCCTCCGCCGCCCAGCAGCATAATGTCACCCTGGGTGTCTACATCGAAATCGACTGCGGCATGGGCCGCACCGGCATCGTCCCCAGCGATGAAGCCGCCATGCTCGCGCACGTCATCAAGGACACCCCCCGCCTCCAGTTCTGCGGTATCCACTGCTACGACGGCCACATTCACGACGACAGCCTCGACGTCCGTCGCGAGCGCTGTGACGCCGCCTTCGAGTCCGTCCTCCAGTTCCGCTGCCGCCTCCAGGGGGAGGGCATCATCGTCAAAGAACTCGTCGCCGGCGGTTCCCCCACCTTCGGCATTCACGCCACGTATCCGGACCGCACCCTCAGCCCCGGCACCACAGTCCTCTGGGACTTTGGTTATGGCGACAAATACCCCGCCGATCTTCCCTTCCTGCCCGCCGCCGTGCTCCTGACCCGCGTCATCAGCAAGCCCGGCAAAAACCGCATCACCCTCGATCTCGGCCACAAATCCGTCGCTCCGGAAAATCCGCATCCCCGCGTCCGTTTCGAAGAACTGCCCGACGCCACCGTCATCATGCAGAGCGAAGAGCACCTCGTCCTCGAAACCGAGCGCGCCCACGAATTCACCATCGGCCAGGCCCTCCACGGCATCCCCCGCCACGTCTGCCCCACCGTCTCCATGCACGGCGAAGCCTACATCATCGACGGCCTCAAAACCACCGAACGCTGGCCCATCACCGCCCGCAATCGGCTGATCACCGTGTGAGCCTTGTGACACTTGTCCGTTCATGGGATGGGTGTGGCGACAGCCCGCCCGTCTCTGAGCGCGTGATAAACACACGCCCACTCCAGTAGTCCGGCCTCACAAATGGCATCGGCGTTTTAGACACCATCACACCGCGAACCCAGCGTGACGTGGTCCGCACATTCCATGTGCGGTTCAGCGCCCTTCAGCAAACGGCGCCGTCGATCCACTGACCAGGTCCCATCGACAAGACCATCTCTAACTTGGCTTTCCCTTTACGTGTATTCCGTGTATTCCGTGGTTCAATCCCATGCACCACTGGCTCCTCAAATCCGAACCCGACGTCTTCTCCTTCGACCACCTGAAGCAGCGCCCCAAGAAGACCGAGCCCTGGAACGGCGTGCGCAATTACCAAGTCCGCAACATGATGCGCGACCAGATGTCTCTCGGCGACCTCGGCTTCTTCTACCACTCCAGCTGCGACGTCCCCGGCATCGCCGGCATCGTGAAGATCGTCAAGGAAGCCTACCCCGATCACACCCAGTTTGACCCCTCCTCCGAATACCTCGACAAGGGCAGCAAGCGCGAAGAACCCCGCTGGCTCATGGTCGATGTGAAGTGGGAGGCCGACTTCAAAACCTTCGTCACCCTCGACATGCTCCGCGCCGATCCCAAACTCGCCGACATGCTCATCCTCCGCCGCGGCAACCGCCTCTCCATCACCCCCGTCGAAACCAAACACTGGGACCGCATCTGCAAACTCGGCGGCCTCTAAATCTGTGCAGCCAGGGCTGGCTTCCCCCCAACCAACCGCCGCCAAAGCGCAGCAGTCGAAGGGAGCGCGGACACTCCTGTCCGCCTCATTCAAACAATGAAAACATCCAAAGCGCATCGCGAAGGCGCCAGCAAAGTGCTCCGCACACTCCGTGTGCGGCGCTCCGCCAATCCCCCAGCCCCGCGCCACGAATGCCAGCCCTTTGGACTGCGGTCGCGCAGCGAGGAACGAGCGCAGCTACCGCTTTCCGCAGGCCAACGAAACTCACGAATGGTCGGCGGACCAGCACACACCAGCACGCTGTCGCGCCAGAACACCCCTACTTGTTCACCACCAGCTCCGTCACACTCACCGTGCCATAGCTGAAGCCCACACTCAGATTCGTCTTCGCGCGTGCGATCGACGCATGCTCATACGTCTTCGCAAACTCCCCCACCTTGACCGTGGCTTTGGTTCCCCTCAGTTCCACACTGACCTTGGTCCACCCGTCCGTTTTGAGCTCCACCGCAGCCTCATTTCCCAGCGAGATCGACTTATGATCCTTTTCCTCCGGTGGGAAAGCCCGCACACCCATGCCGGCCTGGCTGAACACCAGCCGAAACACATGCCCCTCCGCGCCATTGGCCGTGAAGACGACCATCTTGTTCGCCCCATCCGGTTTGACCGCAAAATGGATCACCGCGTCCGTGTAAGCGAGGTCGTAAAAAAGAATGGGACCGTGATCCTTGTTCTTCTTATACAACTCATCGTCCTGCGTGCAGGTCGCGCTGCCTTCGGCGAATTTCCATTCACCCCGTAAGGCACGGCGACCTTCGAAATCCGGCAGAAGAAAGTCATCCTTCAGCAGCGGCGCATCGGCAGCCAAAGCTGCAGCAGAGAGAAAAAGAAACAGCACAGATCTCATGGCAGTGTCTTGGCGATCTTGTTAAACCCCTCGCGCACCGTTCCATCGGCGCTGATCAGCGGCTGCGGGTTCTCCACGCGCCCGAGTTCACGCACGCCCGGCGCATCCTTGGTCTTGTCTCCCAAGTCCGCCTTCATCGTCTCCGCGTGCTTCTCCAGTTGCGCCACGATGTCGGCATGCTCAGCCGCGACATTCTTCGCCTCGCCAATATCCTCATCGAGATTGTACAGCTCGCCCTTACCGAGGTGCAACTTCCACGGTCCGCTGCGCACCGCCTGCAGATTGAAGCCCATATAGTAATAAAACACATCGTGCCCGCTCGCACCCTTCTGGCCCAGCAGCACGGGCGAGATGTCCTTGCCGTCCAGCTTCAGCTCTCCCACGCTCTTGCAGTGCGCCAGCTCGCCAAAGGTCGGCAGCCAGTCCATGTGCGCCGTAATCTCATTCGTCTTCGAACCTGCGGCGATCTTCCCCGGCCACCACGCGATCGTGCATACGCGGATGCCCCCTTCCAGCGTGCTCCCCTTGCTTCCCCGCAGCGGCGTGTTGTCCGCGCCTTGGTTAAGCGGACCCCCATTATCGCTCGTGAAAATAACCAGCGTATTCGAGTCCAGCTTCAGCTCACGCAGCGTGTCCAGCACCTGCCCCACAGACCAGTCCACCTCCATCGCCCAGTCCTTCTGCAGGCTGATGCCTGACTTGCCCATGAAGTCCTGATGCGGGTAGTGCGGGAAGTGCACCGCATTGTGCGGCAGGTAGAGAAAGAACGGCTTCTTCTGATGCTCGCGGATGAACTTCACCGCCCGCTCCGTGTAGCGACGGGTAAAAGTGTGCTGCTGCTCGGCTTTGACGCGTTCCACCACGTTGTGGTCTTCAACCAGCGGCAGCGGCGGCTGCGTCGGCCCCTTGATGCCCGTCTCCGGCTCGGCGTCAGCCTTGCCAGCACCCGCCTTGCCTTTGCCCTTGGCGCCAGCCTTCGGCAGCGGCTGGTCAGGATTGCTTTTCGATCCCTCCGCTCCCGGCCCCATGTCATTGGAATAAGGGATGCCATAGTAGCTGTCGAATCCCTGATTGGTCGGCAGAAATTCCGGCTGGTCGCCCAGATGCCATTTGCCGATGCACGTAGTGGCGTAACCCGCTCCCTTCAGCACCTCCGCCACCGTGGTCGCATTGGGGCTCAGTCCCACCGCCGCTGCTGGAAACAGCACATGCGGCACCGGCAGCACCCGCTTCGGGTAGCAGCCAGTCATCATCGCTGCGCGGGAAGGGGTGCAAACCGGCGCGGCGTAGTGGTTCGTCAGCTTCATCCCCTCCTTTGCCATGCGGTCCAGATGGGGCGTGGAGATCTTGGCCCCAAACGGCCCGATGTCCGCATAACCAAGGTCATCAATGTTGATGAGCACGATGTTCGGCGTCTCGGCTGCGAAGGCGGAGTGCAGCAGGGTGAATGACGAAAGGAGAAGGAGCAGGGGTTTCATGGGACGATAAAGTGGATGAAGGGAAGGGGGTGGGGAGAGGTCAAGGCGGTGCTGGATGCACGAACCTTGGCCACCTTGGATTGCATGGTCACTCCTTGCTCGCTTTGCCGCCCTGCGGATCCACCAGCTCAGGCGCATACATCACATTCCCTTGGGGAATCTCCGGCGTCTTCCCACTCGCAGGATACGTCGTCTTCACAATGCCGTGCAGCTGCTCAGCCAGCTTTGCCTGCACTTCCGCCTGCTCAGGTTTGTCCGCCAGATTGGTCAGCTCCTTGGGGTCCGTCTCATGATCATAGAGCTCCTTGCCCGCAGCACCTTCGTTCCATTCGATGTAGCGGTGGCGGTCCGTGCGCAGCGCATAACCAAAGATCCGCTTCCCGTCATCGCCCTTCGCAGCACTGGCACCCATGCGCTTGAATCCCCCTCCGCGAACCACCTGGCTCAGCACCCAGCCACGACCCTTGACCGTCGGGTCCTTCAGCATCGGCACCAAGCTCTGCCCCTGCAGATTCGCAGGAGCTTTGACATCACACAACTCGGCCAGCGTTGGGTAGAGATCGATCAATCCCACAGGAGAATTGGCCACCACGCCCTTCTTGGCCCCAGGCCCCGCAATGATGAGCGGCACCCGGGCGCTCTCCTCAAAGATGCTCTGCTTCTGCCACAGCCCATGTTCACCCAGTTGGTAGCCATGGTCACTGGTGAACACGACAATCGTATTTTCCGCCAGTCCCAGACGATCCAGCGCATCCAGCACCTTGCCCGCCTGCGCATCCATGAAGCTGATGGCGGAAAAGTACGCCTGCACCGCCTGCCTGCGCAGATCATCGGTCAGCTTGTCCTGCTCCTTCTTGTAACTCCCGAGCGCAGGCACAGGCAGGTCCGCCTGATCCTCCTTCACCCCTTGCACCACCGGCATCTCCGCCTCCGGGTAGCCTTTGAACCACTTCTCCGGCGAAACATACGGCGTGTGCGGACGGAAGAACCCCAGCGCGAGAAAAAACGGACGATCCTTCTCCTTCGCACAGCGCTCCAGCACCCACTCCGCATCCTTCGCTTGAAGTCCATCCGTGTGCTTTTCATCCGGCCGTGGCGAGGCATACCAGCTCAGAGTCCCACCAAAGTTCCCAGGCAGGAGCGAGAAAATATCAGGATGCTCGATCAATCGATCACAGCCCGCAGGGTTGAGCTCAAGCTCCCACGAGGTAGGGTCATCATGCCCGTTCGTACCAATCGAGTTCGGCACTCCATAGTGATAAAGCTTCCCAATGCGCGCGGCGAAGTAACCCTCCCGCCGAAACGCCTGCGGCAGACTCACCGCATTCGGGATCGTCTGGCGAAAAAGCTGGGAGTTCGTCAAAATGCCCGTGCTGTTCGGATACAGACCCGTCAGCATCGAGTTCCGGCTCGGGCCGCAGAGCGGAAACTGGCAGTTCGCATTCTGAAATCGCACTCCCCGCGCCGCCAGCTTGTCCAGGTTCGGCGTCTTCACCAGCGGATGCCCATAACACCCCAGGCTGTTGTTCAAATCGTCCGCCATCATAAACAGCACATTCGGCCGCGAGGCGGCGTGAACCTGGGAAACGACGACAAGTACAGCGGTGGCGAGAAAGGTTGGGAGTCTCATGCGGCACGGTGAAACGCAGGGAAACTCCACATCTTGCCAAACACCTCCACGGCCGCCGCCGTTCTGCTTCTTCGTACGTTGTTCGGGCTTCAGCCCGTCTGGCTCAGATTCTGTGCCGCCCTCACCGCCCCACTTCCATCAACGTCGGCAGCTTGTGCAGCGGCGTAAACTCCCCGCTCGCAGCACCCCCCGCCGCCGGTTTAACCGCCTGCGGATTGCTCGACTTCAAAAAGCGA
>JAPLUN010000402.1:0-4610 GCA_026397715.1 Verrucomicrobiota bacterium | reverse complement strand
CTCCGTCGTGAAGATCATCGTCGTATCCGCCGTGATCAGCTGCTTGTAAGTCTCCATCGTCTTCAAAAACTCAAACAGCTGCGCAGCTTCCGGCGTCTGGTTGTACGCCTTCGCATAAATCTCTGTCGCCTTCGCATCCGCAGTCCCTTCCATCTCCTGCACCTTGCGGTACGCTTCAGACTCAATAGTCGCCAGATCACGCTCACGCTCGCCATTGATCTTCGCCGCCTCGCCTTCGCCTTCAGCGCGGTGCAGCTTCGCGATTTGTTCACGCTCAGAAATCATCCGCTGATGGATCGACTGGCTCACCGAAGGATCGTAGTCGATGCGCTTGAAGCGCACATCCAGCAGCCGGATGCCATACCCTTCGATCTTCGGGATCGCATTCTTCAGCACCTCCGCCTCAAGCTCCACGCGACCATACGTGATCGGCGGCAGCACGCCCAGACGCGAATCCGCACTCGATGGCGCGCTCCCCGTCGTCGTCGTGTTGGCCACATCACGGATCGCTTTGCGGTCCTTCGTCGTGCGCACCGCTTCGATGAAGTCATGCTTCGCAATCACGATGCGCGTCTCGCTCGCCAGAATGTCATCCAGCCGCGACAGCGCACGCCGCTCGTCCGTGAGCTGACGGAAAAAAACCAGCGGGTCGTCGATCTCCCAGCGCCCAAACACATCCACCACCACGATGACCTTGTCCTTCGTCGTCATGTTGGCCGATGGCCCGTCCCATTCCAGCACCCGCTTGTCCAGCCGGTTCACCGTCTGTACAAATGGCGTCTTCCAGTGCAGTCCGGCCTTGAGGATCGACTCTCCCACCGGCTTGCCAAACTGCGTGATCACCACTTGCTCAGTCTCGTTCACGGTGTACAAACCTGAACTCGCCACGATCCCCAGCGCGAGGACAATTATCAAAACAAGAGAGGCTTTCATCGTGTGGCAGGGGCAGGGTTGGTTTGCGGTTCCGCCTGGCGGAGATTCATGAGCGGTAGAAACGAGGAGGCCTTGTCATCCAAAATGATCTTGCCCGGCACCTGTGACAGCACCTCGCCCATCGTTTCCAAATACAGGCGCTTCTTCGTCACCTCCGGCGCTTTCAGGTACTCCGCCAGCACAGAAGTGAAACGAGCCGCATCACCCTCCGCTTCATTCACACGCTTGGCCGCATAGCCCTCAGCACCTTTGATCTTCTGCTCCGCCTCGCCACGCGCCTTGGGGATGATCTGATAATAATTCCCGCTCGCCGTGTTGATGGCAGATTCCTTCTCCTGCTTCGCACGGTTCACATCGCTGAAGCTCGCCTGCACATCCGCCGGCGGATTGATGTTGCCCAACTGGATCTGATCAATCCGCACGCCCATGTTCAGCGTCGCCACCAGTTCGCGCAGGCGTTCAGCACATCGGGTCTCCATTTCCTGACGCCCAATCGTCAGCACCTCATCCACCGTGCGATCACCCACCACCTCGCGCATCACCGCTTGGGAGAGGTCGCGCAGCGTCGGCACTGGCTCGCGGAAGTTGAACACAAAAGCCACCGGATCACTGATGTGGTACTGCACCACCCATTCCACCAGCGCCGTGTTCAGGTCGCCGGTCACCATCGTCTTCTCCTCCTCCTGATCTCGAGTGTCCGAATACTGATACGGATTGGTCGCCCCCTGCGTGCCAAAGCCAAACTCCAGCTTCTGCTGCCGCAAAATCTCCACCAGCGTGATCTGGTCGATGCCCCACGGCAGCTTGAAGTGCAGCCCGGGAGTCTCCGTCTTCAAGTAACCCCCAAAGCGCTGCACCACCGCCACCGACTCCGCCGGCACCTGATACACGCCCGAGAAAATACCGACCGCCAAAAACAGCCCGATCACTCCCGTGAGTATCAGGCGCGGGTTGAAGCTTATCTGCGGCGCATTCGCAAAAGGTCGTATCTCACTCATGCTGTGAGGCTACTGCATTCCACGGTCGCGGCAAAGCCTACTTCATTCCAAAGTCAGCCACATATTGTTCCACGATCACCTTCAGCTCTGGCGGCCTCGGCAGACCAATCGCTTCCGCACGCGCCCCGTCCACCTGCTGCGGCCAGTTGTCCACGATCCCCTGAATCCGTGCATCAAACGCATCCACGATCGGCCCCAGCGTGATCCCTTTCTCTGCCGCCACTTCCTGAATCACCTTCTCGGCGATATTCGGTGTCACCCGATGCGCCGGCAGCACATACGCCCGGTCCTTGCCCAGCTTCTCCTCCGGCACCTCGCTCAGCACGATGAACGACTCAATCACCGTCCGGTACCCCGTCATCGGATGCGGCTGATCCCTCCGGATCGGCAGCATGCACGCCTCGCCATTCAGCGGCTCACGAAACATCCCGCTCGCCCAGCTCGATGCCGCCGCATTCGGCTTCCCCGGCCGCACGATCACCGTCGGCAGCCGCACACTGCGTCCATCAAAATGACCTTTGCGCGTGTGGTCGTTCACCATCATCTCGCACATCGCCTTCGTCATCCCATAGGTCGTCTGCGGCAGTTGCTTCGTCACATCAGACATCAGCTGCGACATGTCGATGCCACCATAAACTGCCACGCTGCTCGCAAACACCACCCGCGGCCGTCCTTCCGCAGCACGCGCCGCCTCAAACACATTGCGCCCGCCCTCCAGATTCACCCGCATCGCATCATCAAATCTCTCCTCGCACTCCCCGCTCACCATCGAGGCCAGGTGAAAGATCACGTCAAACTTCGCTCCTGTCGCCGCCAGCACCGTCGCCCGGTCACCAATGTCACCCTTCACATGCTTCACCCGCGCATCCGTCGGCTCCCCACGAAAAAACGCATCCAGCAGCACCATCTCCGTGATCGCCTCGCCGCACCACGTGCCGCGTTCCAAAAGTTTCTGCGCAAGCTGTGAGCCAAGGAATCCGCCGCCGCCGGTGATGATGATTTTCATGTGTGTGTCGAAGGGCATTGTTGGGCTTGCTGCGCCGAATGATCAACTCGCATTGCGACAGTCGTGCCGAAAATCGAGCCGAACAGCAGCAGCAGCGCTCCTGCTCCGAAAGAACCACTGGCCAAAATGTTCACCACAGCCCACGTCGCCACCAAGTCTCCAATAAAAAGCAGCGAAAGCACAATCATCTTCGGCACTGAGGAATAACCCACCGTGTTCAGAATGATCACCACCAAGGCAAATCCGCTGCACACACAACCCACCCAATAGGGAATTCGCACCGGACCAAGGTAAAGCGCGCTTTTCGCGGCATCGACGGGATAGGGAACACCTTCCATTCCTCTGCCCACCATATTGACGGCCATTTGCTCCATTCCTTGGAAGCCGCTCACGCCGCGAAATTGATGTTTGATTTCGCGCTGCATTTCGTCGCGCGAAAACGTGCTTGTTCCCCATCCAACGAAGAGCGAGCAAAGGATCAGCACGAGCGCTGCCAGCTGCATGACGACACGATTGCCCGTTTGAACATTAAATCGCATTCGGGTTTTTAGCGGAACAGCCCGCCAAAGAGCAAGCACATTTGCCTTCTCGATTGCATGACAGGGCCTGTGTGCTAAGCGCCCACTCTCATGAGCAAGCCTCTCACAGGACACAAGATCGGATTCGTCGGACTCGGCAACATGGGCCGCGCCAATGCACGCCACCTCCATGCCGCCGGAGCCGACGTCGTCGTCTGGAATCGCAGCTCCGCCCCCGCAGAGGCCGCCGTCGCCCTCGGCATGCGCCGCGCCTCCTCCCTGCCGGACCTCGCCCGCGAGATCGGCCCCGGCATCATCTGCATCAATCTCACCATGACCGATGTCGTCGAGAGCATCGTCTTCGGTCCCGGCGGCCTCATCGAAGGCCTGCACCCAGACGCCCTCATCATCGACTTCGGCACCACCGGCGTCCCCGAGACCAAGAAATGGGCCGAACGCGTCAAGTGGGTCGACTCACCCGTCTCCGGCGGCCAGGTCGGCGCCGAAGCCGCCACCCTCACCATCATGGCCGGCGGCAATGAAGAAAATTTCCAGCGCGCCCTCCCCATCTTCCAGGCCGTCGGCAAAAACATCACCCACCTCGGCCCCGTCGGTAGCGGCCAAGTGACAAAGCTTGCCAATCAGCTCATCGTCGCTCAAACCATCGACGCCGTCGCCCAGGCCCTCCGCCTCGCCGAACTCTCCGGCGTCGATCCCGCCCTGGTAAGAAAAGCCCTCCTCGGCGGCTTCGCCGAAAGCCGCATCCTCGATCTCCATGGCGACCGCATGGTCCGCCGCGACTTCGCCCCCGGCGGCCGCGCCACCCTCCAGCTCAAAGACGTCCGCCTCATGTCCCAGCTCGCCGACTCCGTCGGCCTCGACTCCCCCACCCTGAAAAACTCCCTCGCCCAGTGGGAAAAATTCGTCCACGAAAAACACCTCGGCGACCTCGACCACAGCGGCCTCTTCCGCCTCTACGAGTAAAGCGAACTTCCCAGGTGACTGTTCATCTGGAAGTACGATGGGCACTCTTGCCAATAGTGTTCGGCACAGCGTTTGAGGTGGGGCGATGTGACAAAAACGTTGCTGTACGTTTGGGCGAAGGGTGGCATGAAGTTGCTGATGGCTGCAGCCCGAGTCCCAGCCCCCAAGATT
>JAPLUN010000377.1 GCA_026397715.1 Verrucomicrobiota bacterium | reverse complement strand
CCGCGTGTCTTTGATCTGCACCTTGACCAGCTGACCTATCGCCATGTGCGGGGAGATGAGAAAAATGAGGACAAGTCCCGGCCTATGAACCCGGGTGTGCCGCGTGTGCTGGAGTTCGCGTCGTTTGAGCCCAAGGTGGTGAAGCTGCCACCTTCCTCGTCCAGACCGGTGCTGCTGCCGTTTGTGCTGAAGGATCATCTCGCAGCGGCGGACCAGCAGCTGGCCCAGGCGCAGAAGTCTGGGGATGCAGGAGCGGTGAAGCTGGCAGGACTCCGTCTCACCATGATTAAGGCGGTGCATGCCGCTGACCTTGCCAAGGGTGACAAACCCACTGCGCAAGTGGCGGCGCTGGCCGAAGCGCGTTATGGCGAAGCCAAGGCGGAGGATGATCTTGCCAAAGCAGAGGCCGCGCCCACGGCCAAGGATGCAGACAAGAAGATCAAGACGGCGCGGGAGGCGCTGGAGAAAGCCAGAACGAAGGTGTCCGCACCGGGCGACACATACACTTCGCTGACTGCGAGTTTCAAAGCGCAGGAAGGCCCCGGAGAGAATGGCAATGCCAAGGTGCAAACTTATCCCGAAACCAGCACGGGCCGCAGGCTGGCGCTGGCCCGATGGATTGCCGACAAGCGCAATCCGCTCACCGCGCGGGTGCTGGTGAATCACGTATGGGCGCGGCATTTTGGCGTGCCGTTGGTTGCGGATGTGGGCGACTTTGGCCGCCGTGCCAACGCGCCGCTGCACCAGGATGTGCTCGACAGTCTGACGACCGGCTTCATGGAGAATGGGTGGAGTATTAAGTGGCTGCATCGAACCCTGGTGCTGTCGGATTTGTATCGGCGCAGCTCCTCCAATGCGGGCGCTGATCCCCAGACTCTCGCCGCAGATCCGGACAATCATTTTCTCTGGCGCATGAATCCACGCCGCATGGAAAGCCAGCTCGTGCGCGACAGCCTGCTGCATCTTTCTGGCAAACTGGAACTCACTCTAGGTGGTTCGAGTCTGGACCCCGCCAAGGCCGAGACCAGTCCGCGGCGCTCATTGTACTTCATCCAGAATGCCGATGTGGAGCACCGGTTCCTGTCTGTCTTTGACAACAGCAACGTGCTGGAGTGCTACCGCCGGAATGAAAGCGTGGTGCCGCAGCAGGCGCTGGCGCTGACGAACAGCGGGCTCAGCCGTGAGTGTGCGAATGCGTTGGCTGAGTCGATGACCAAGCTCGATGCTCCCACATTTATCGATCAGTCGTTCCTTGCCATCCTGGGCCGTCTGCCGCTGGAGGCCGAGCGAAAGGCAAGCCTCGAAGGCTTCCACGCCTTGAACGAGGACCGCAGTCTGTTTCTCCAGGCTCTCATCAACCACAACGACTTCGTCACCCTGCGATGACACCGCGCCTTCCACCCACGCCTTTCCTGCGCCGCGACATCCTCGGCGGACTCGGCAGCATCGCTGTCGCGTCCATGCTGCGAGGCGAGGAAGCCTGGCAGCCGCCCGATGGTCTGCCGATGATTCCCCAGCGGGCAGAGCGCGTGATCTGGCTTTTCATGCGCGGTGGGGTGAGCCACATGGAGAGCTTTGATCCGAAGCCCATGCTCACGAAGTATGCGGGCAAGTCCATTGGCGAGACGCCTTACAAGGACGTGCAGAATCCGGAGAAGCTCAAAAAGGTGCGCGTGGTGGTGGTGAACGATGCGAATGGCCAGCAGCGCAATGTCATTTATCCGCTGCAAACCGGCTATAAGCGCTACGGGGAGTGCGGGGTGGAGATTAGCGACTGGTTTCCGAACATCGGCTCATGTGCGGACGAGATCGCCTTCATCCGCAGCATGTGGACCACGGATGACAACCACGGGGCGCAGGTGCAGTTTCACAGCGGAAGGCACATGCTGGAGCCACGGGTGCCGACGCTCGGCGCCTGGGTGACCTATGGTCTGGGCTCCATGACGGACAATCTGCCGTCCTTCATCAACATGGGGCCGCGTTTTTTCGATGTCCGGGACGGGCACTATCTAGGCCCCGCCTATGACGCGGTGAACCTGAAGGTGGACCCGAAGAGTCCGCTTACCTATGCCGCGCCTGAGTTTCAGATCGGCAGGCAGCAGCAGGAAGCCCAGTTTGATCTCATCCACCGGCTCAATGGATTGAATGCGGAACAGTATCCGGGGGACAAGACGCTCGCCGCGCGCATGAAGAGCTACCAACTGGCCTACAACATGCAGACCGCTGTGCCTGAGACGATGAACCTTGATACTGAGAGCGCGGCGACGAAAAAACTCTATGGCATGGATGACAAGATGGCGGAACCGTTTGCCCGGCAGCTGATTGTGGCACGTCGTCTCGCGGAGCGGGGCGTGCGCTTCATTCAGCTTCAGCATGGCGATGGGGCGGCGGGTGCGTGGGACTCGCATTCCGGGCTGAAGAAGAACCACTCCAGCCTGGCGCAGCAGGTGGACAAGCCCATCTCCGGCCTGCTCAAGGATCTCAAGCAGCGCGGCATGCTGGATGACACGCTTGTTGTCTTTGCCACCGAATTTGGCCGCACCCCCGGCTCCCAGGGGAGCGATGGGCGTGATCATCATCCATATGGCTTCAGCGTGTGGATGGCCGGCGGCGGCATCAAGGGCGGCACGATCCACGGCGGCACCGATGAGCTCGGGTTTCACCCGGTGGAGCACCCGCACTATGTGACGGATGTGCATGCCACTATCCTGCATCTGCTTGGGCTGGATCCGCATCGCCTGGAAATCCCCGGACGCAAGCGGCTGGAGCGGGATTTCGGCAAGGTGATTCCGCAGATCCTGGTGTGAGGTGAAAAATATCAGTTGCCGATTTAATGGACGAGTGTCCAATATATCGTCATAACCAATCACCATGAAAGCACTCGTCAAGGCACGGTCTGAACGCGGTCTCTGGCTCCAGGATGTCCCGGAGCCGCAAGTCGGCATCAATGATGTCCTCATCAAGGTCCACAAGACCGGCATCTGCGGCACGGACCTGCACATCTACAAATGGGATGCCTGGGCGCAGAAGACGATTCCGGTGCCGATGGTGGTGGGACATGAGTTTGTGGGGGAGGTCGTCGCGGTCGGTTCGAACGTGAATGATTTCCATCCCGGCGAGATCGTCAGCGCCGAGGGGCATGTGGTGTGCGGCCGCTGCCGCAACTGCCTTGCGGGCCGGCGTCACCTTTGCAAAGACACCGTCGGCATTGGTGTGAACCGCACCGGGGCCTTTGCCGAGTTCATCAGCGTGCCGATGACGAACGTCTGGCATCATCGCGAGGGTGTGGATGAAGAAGTCGCGAGCATCTTTGACCCGTTCGGCAATGCTGTGCACACGGCGCTGGCGTTTGAATGCCTAGGAGAGGATGTGCTCATCACCGGGGCTGGGCCCATCGGCATCATGGCGATTCCGGTCGTGAAGCATGCCGGGGCACGCCACGTCGTCATCACGGATGTGAACGAGTATCGCCTCAATCTGGCGCGGGAGATGGGCGCAACGCGTGCGGTGAACGTGACGACCGAGAAGATTGAAGACGTGCAGAAGCAGTTGGGCATGAAGGAGGGCTTTGATGTCGGCCTGGAAATGAGCGGGAACGCGGCCGCCTTCCGCAGCATGATCGACAACATGTGCCACGGCGGCAAGATTGCGATGCTCGGTATTCCCAGCGAGCAGATCGCCATCGACTGGAACAAAGTGATCTTCAACATGCTCACCATCCACGGCATCTATGGCCGCGAAATGTATGAGACCTGGTATCAGATGAGTGTGATGCTTGAAAGCGGCCTCAACATCAAGCCGGTCATCACCCATCGATTCCACTACACCGAATTCGAAAAGGGCTTTGCCGCCATGGAGTCTGGCAACTGTGGCAAGGTGGTGCTGGACTGGTCCGCATAGATTTACGGCTCTTGCTATCTTCTTCGATATTCGTTAGGAAAGACCTAACGATGAAAGCCAAACCCAACGCCCCTCAAAGGATCGGCACGACGGCCGACTCTCCTGCGCGCCGTTACTTCAAGGAAGTTCGCTTCAGGCAGATTCGCGCGTTGGTGGAGCTGTCTCGGCAGGGGAGCTTTGCGGCGACTGCCGCCGCGATGAATCTGGCCGTGCCTTCCGTATGGCAGCAGATTCGAGCGTTGGAGGATGAATACGGCGTGCAGTTTGTCGTGGCGGAAGGCTCCAAGGTTTCGCTCACAGACGATGGCCGTGCGCTGGTGGATCTGGCGGCGCCGTTGGTCGAATCCTTTGACGGCCTGCGTGCGATGTTTGAGGATCAGCGAAGCTCGGCCGCCCGCACGCTGACGGTGGTGGCGCCGTCGGCCATGCTCACCGGTGCGCTGCGGCGGCCCATCATTCTGTACCGTCAAAATCACCCAACGGTGAAACTCGTGCTGCTGGACCGGCCTTCCTACATGGCCAGGCAGGTGATCGAGCAGGATGAGGCTGATCTGGCGATCATGGGCATGGCGACTGGTGACGAAGTGATGCCGCAGTTTCAGTATCAGGCGCTGGCGCGGTATGCCTTTTATTTGATGTGTCCGGCGAATCATGCGCTGACACGCGCACGGCAGCTGACTCTCGCCAACATCGTCACCCAGCCCTTGGTGCTGGCTCCGGAGGAAAGCAGCTCTCACAGGCAGATTCGGCAGGTGTTTGCCCAGGCCGGGCTAGCGGAACGCATGAACGTGACAGTGACGGCCACGAACCGTGCCCTGCTGATGAATTATGTGGCTATTGGATTCGGCATTGCCATTGGTACAAGCGCGGCCAGCGTGAAGCCGCCGAAACGTGGGGCCGGAGAAGCGGAGGTCGTCGTGCGTGAAGTTGCTGCCTTGTTTGGCCATGAGGAGGTTTTTCTGGTGCAGCGCAAGGGCCGTTTCGAGCCTGCGCATGTCCGGGCCTTTCGCGAACTGGTGATGAAGGCGTTTTGAAGTCGAACGCAGACACTCGACAAAGGACGGATGGTCTGCGCAGAGCATCTCACAGTCGGTGGCATGAATTTGCCCGCGTTTCGAAATCCATTGCGCCTGATCTGGCTGGATTGAATGCGTGAATTAGTCCGCAATGCATGTTATCATGGTCCAACCTGATGATGACATCTTTCCCTGCCTCCTGCGCACTGGTCCTTGGTTTGACATTGATGTTCGGCATCGCTACTCGCGCGGATGATTTGAAATCACGCCTGCAGGATGCGGGCGTTAGCGACACCACAGCGAACAGCTTTCATGATTTTGCTGAGCTCGACTTCAAGCTCCCCGAGGATAGTGCGGCGTGCAAAATCGTCGCGCCGAAGAAGACCGCCGCAGGCAGCCCATGGGTGTGGCGTGCGCGTTTCTGGGGGCATGAGCCCGCCTTTGACATCGCCATGCTGGAGCACGGCTATCATTTGGTATATTGCGATGTGGTCGAGTTTTGGGGCGCGCCCAAAGCTGTGGAACGCTGGAATCACTTTTACGCTCTAGCGCAAAAGATCGGCCTCGGTGACAAGCCTGTGCTGGAAGGCATGAGCCGCGGCGGCACCTACATCTTCAATTGGGCGAAGGCCAATCCCACCAAGGTCACCGCGATCTATGCAGACAACCCGCTGCTGGACCTTCGCGCTTTCCCCAACGGCACACCCGAGGCCAGGGCCATGAGAAAGCAATGTCTCGAGAGTTACGGCATCACCGAAGCACAGCTGCCTGATTTCAAGGGCAGCCCGATCGATGGGCTGGAGGGCCTCGCTGCTGCCAAAGTGCCTGTTTTTCTGGTGCTTGGTATGAAGGACGATGTCGTGCCGGTCACTCAACATGCCGATGTGCTCGAAGCCCGTTACAAGGCTCTCGGTGGTTCCGTCACCCGCTGGGAAAAACCCGAGGCGGGGCATCATCCCCACGGCCTTGATCCTGTGGCGCCTCTGGTGGATGCCGTTCTGAAGACGGCGAGATCGGTGGACAGGTAAAATCCTTGTTGCCAAAATACAGGACATGTGTCCAGTATATCGGCAGCCATGAATACGACCTTCGCCACGCATCTCACCACGCAGCTTGATGCCATCCGCGCTGCGGGCACCTACAAACGGGAGCGCGTGCTCTCCACACCGCAAGGCACGCTGGTGCGTGCGAATGGTGGCAAGGCGGTGCTCAACATGTGTGCGAACAATTACCTCGGCCTCGCGCAGCATCACAAGGTGAGGCAGGCGGCGCATGAGGCGCTGGAGCACTGGGGCTATGGGCTGGCCAGCGTGCGCTTCATCTGCGGCACGCAGGGAGTGCACAAAGAGCTGGAGGCTTCTTTGTCGGATTTCCTGGGCACGGAGGACACGATTCTCTACGGTTCCTGCTTCGATGCCAACGGCGGCCTGTTTGAAACGATTCTCGGCCCGGAGGATGCGATCATCAGTGACGAGCTCAACCACGCCTCGATCATTGACGGCGTGCGCTTGTGCAAAGCGCAGCGCTATCGCTACAAGAATTGCGACATGGCTGACTTGGAGGCGCAGCTGATCGCGGCGGATGAGAAAGGTGCACGCTTTAAACTGATCGCCACAGACGGTGTCTTCTCGATGGACGGCTTCATCGCTCCGCTGAAGGCGATCTGTGATCTGGCGGACAAATACCATGCGCTGGTGATGGTGGATGACTCCCATGCCGTGGGCTTCATGGGTAAAACGGGCCGTGGTACCCATGAGCACTGCGAAGTCATTGGCCGCATCGACATCCTGACCGGTACCCTCGGCAAAGCCTTGGGTGGTGCGAGTGGTGGCTACACGAGCGGGAGAAGAACAATCATCGAACTATTGCGTCAGCGTTCGCGGCCCTATCTGTTTTCGAATACGCTCTGTCCGAGCATTGCGGGTGCCTCTATCGCGGCGCTGGATTTGCTGAAGCAGTCTACCAGCCTGCGTGATCAGCTGGAAGCCAACACCCGCTTTTTCCGTGAGCAGATGACCAGCGCGGGATTTCAAATCGTACGCGGCGAGCACCCAATCGTGCCCGTGATGCTTGGCGATGCAGCACTGGCCGCTAAATTTGCGGATGCGATGCTGGAGCGGGGTGTTTACGTCATCGGCTTCAGTTATCCTGTGGTGCCGCAGGGGACGGCGCGCATCCGCACGCAGATCAGTGCTGCGCACACGCGGGCTGATCTGGAAAATGCGGTGAAAGCCTTTGC
>JAPLUN010000466.1 GCA_026397715.1 Verrucomicrobiota bacterium | reverse complement strand
CAGCCGGTCCTTGCCCGCCGCAGCCACCATCTTGTCGAGCCGCGTCTGATTGAAGGTGCCATCCGTTTCAAACAGGTAGCTCGTCACGATCACATGACTGGCCCCGGCCTCCAGATACTCCGCCGCATTGCACGAGCGAATACCGCCCCCGACTTGCAAGCCGCCCGGGAAAGCTCCCGTCGCCGCCTTCGCAGCCTCCTCATTTCCCTTTCCCAGCAGGATCACATGCCCGCCCGTCAGTCCATCGCGCCGATACAGCTCTCCATACCAAGCCGAATCCCGGTCACTCACAAAGTTCGTCTTCAACCCCGTCCCATCATCCCGCAAGGACGAGCCCACAATCTGCTTTACGCGGCCGTCGTGGAGATCAATGCAGGGTCGGAATCGGGTCATAGGTTGATCAAAGATTAGTCAAGAGGGTCAAGGAGTGGTCAAGCAGGTCGTTTTACCCCTTCTTGATGATATAACCCCTCGGGGCCCATTCACCTCCTCCTCCGCTGGCAGAGTGCCCACAGTCCCACCATAAACAGCAGCATCCGGGAGGGCTCAGGCGTCCCCTGCGTAGGTATCTGCGGCGTGCTTCCTGCATCCACAGGGTTCAGGCCCGCACGGTCATACTGCTGCTGATTCTCGAGAACGACGGCTCCAGAATACGGCGTCACAAGCTGATGCTGGGCTGCGCGTTTCGCCTGGTCTGCGGGCACACGGTCGCGCCCTTGGAAAACCGCCATCACCTCGCGAAACACCGCTTGCCGTGCCAGTTGGTCCCAGACTTCTTTGCCGTGCGCAGGTGCGGTTGTAGAGCGGGAAATGCGTGCCCTGGTCGTGGGTCCATTTCGGATGTAAAGCAGTGTCTTGGCCAGTTCATTCGCGTCCCCGCCGCTCCAGCGCAGGCCGCCGAGGACGGGCGTGGCATCATAAATTTCCTCCATGAGCTTATTGCGCCCATGTTCCAGCTCCAGGGCATGAATCTGCGGTGGTGCGCTGCTGCGTTCGAGCAGTTGTTTGACTCCTTCCTGCCCGGAAATATCTGCCGGCTGGGGACCGTGAAGCCAGATCAAAGTGGCAGGTGTATTTGTTTCGCGCAGACGTTGCAGCGCCGCTTTGAAGGCAGGCACCGCATCGCGCCCGCCTGCAAAATGGGCATCCTGCAAACGGCTGTCGATCTCCGCCACAGGCACCTCAATTGCCTCACCATCGGTGCTCGCCCAGATCGTCACCGAAGCCTGCGCGGCCAGTTGCAGCAACGCCTCGCGGATGGTGTCCGCATGCGGGCGCAATCTGGCGGAAGCATCCACAATGACAAAGATGGGTTTGCGGATGCCAAAATAGATCTCATTATCCTCTCGATCCATCATCCACTTATTAGGTGGAGGCAGTTGCGTCACCCCATAGCTCAACCTGAGATTTTCCACCTCGGTGCGTACTTGGAATGCTCTCACCCAGTTCGCCCCCCAGGAATAAGTGACCTTCCCCTGCGCCCATGCACAGGTTCTCAATGCCTCTAGAATGCTGGCAGTGTGCGGACGCAGCATGTTCCCAGCCGCCGCCGGGATTCGCTCCACGATGACAATAGGCGGCTCGTTACCCGCCAGCTTGTCTATCGTCCACACCTTCGGCAGCGGCAGTTGATTCACGCCAAAATTCAGCCTCGCCAGCTCCACTTGGGGCACCTCCGCCTGCCATGTCCATCCGCCATTCTGAGTGGCGGCTGCTTTTTGCCATCCAGCCGGCACATCCAGCGCCTGCGGTGACTGCACCCACACGGCATGCTTGGCCGCAGGCGGGATGATGAAATTGCGCTCCACGATCAAGGGCATGAACAAGGCCGAGGGAGTCTGGGCATCCAGCGGAGCGGTGATGCCAAGCCGGATTTTCATGCTGCCGTTGGGTGGCACAGGAAAACACTGCGTCAGCACGCGATCCGGCCCGACCATGTTGACCATCACGGGATCACGGCGTTCGACGACCACCGTCTGGCGGTACGCCTGTGTGACCTGTGAGCGTGAGCCAAAGGCCGCCTCACGAGGCTCTCCATTGATCCACAAGGTCAGCCGCGAAACACACGCTCCCGGCGGCAGCAGCATCTGGCAGCGTGCCTCCTGCGCATTGCGGTGTTGATTGTGAAACTCCAGGGTCCATTCGCCATGCGCCAGTGCTGAGTCCGCATTGACATGCCAGTCCATCCGCGAGGACTTCATGGACAGCCCTCGAATCCTTGCGCCCACCTCTGAACCGCCAACTCCAGCGTCCCATTTAAAAGTATCAAAGCGGTCATCCGCCACCATGCGCGTGCCCGAGATCGTCCGCCCTCCGCTGCGCGGCGGGGGCACATCGCTGAATGGCGCGCCCGTCACTCGGAAATAGAGCGATCGCAGTGTTTCGCGATCAAAGGATTCAGTGCTGCTCCATTCCCTCGCTCTGCTCTCCTTATCTTGCTGAATGTGAATGCCTCTGGGATCAAACACGTAAACCAGCAGGCCAAAATGCCTCATTCCGCCGCCTGTGTAGCAGAGCCGCAGCAGAAAGTCCTGACGCCACTCTGTCCGCAGCTTGGGCAACTCCTTCGCAGCATTGCCATCCTCTCGTTGAACGGCTTGAAGAGCCGCCTGAATGTCTGATCGCACGCTCAACATGCGCCATTCAGCAGCAAAGATCGCCACCAAGCCAAACACTAGTCCGCACAGCCACGGTTTCATGTGTCTGTTCTCTTCCGGCACCCACAGAGTGCTCGCCAGCGTCATGAGCCATGCCACCAACGCCGCCAGTGGTCCCAGCGCTGCCAGGATGATTGGAATGACCACCAGAGACTCTGGCGAGTGAAACATTCCGACAATGAATAATGGCGAGAAGAGCAGCATGACCAGTCCTGCGAAGTTCAGGTAGCCCATCGCCAGCACGTACAAGATCGAGAAAAACAGCCCGGCACCATGCAGAAAGGCCCCGGCAGTTTCCCACGCCGTCCCAGAATGACGCCGTGCCATCCAGGCCCCCCATATGGATGCTGGCATCAGCAGAACTAGAAACACATGCGTCCAGGTGGGGATTGGATCAAATTGACTCGAAGAACACGCATGCGTGGTGAATTCCATGAGCAAGGAATTCAGGGGCAGGATGATGCCTGCGCCGAGCAGGGCACGGCTGAAGAAGGAACGGCGGCCATTCATGGACATCAGTCTAGTGGTGGCAAACTCCAGCAGTCATCTTCTATTATGTGAAATCCTCATGAAGCCACGGTGAAGTGCCCATCCTTGAGCTTCTTTACCCCCTGCCCCCACTCGCGCCTCTTGACCGCAGCCTCTTCTCTGCTTTCTTGCACATGTCCATGACCACCACGCCAGCCACGGCTCTGCTTCTTCTCTCCCTGCGACTTACGCAAGGGTAGGCGGCCCGTGTTTCCTCGTCATGCCCCTTGCCGTCACGTCACGGCAGTTTCTCAGAACAGGAAAGAATCCTGTCCAAGTCTGAAATCTTGTTAATCCTGTCTCCAATTGTCCCGTCATGTTAAAAGATCCGTCTTCCAAGTACCAGCCCTTCCCGCTGATCAACATCCCCAACCGTCAATGGCCATCACGCCATCTGACCCATGCGCCCATCTGGTGCAGCGTCGATCTGCGCGATGGCAACCAGGCGCTCGCCGTGCCGATGAATGTCTCCCAGAAGCTCGAAATGTTCGATGCCCTGGTGAAATGCGGCTTCAAGGAAATCGAGGTCGGCTTCCCCTCCGCCTCCAACACCGAGTTCCAGTTCAACCGCCGCCTCATCGAGGAAAAGCGCATCCCTGACGATGTCACCATCCAGTGCCTCGTGCAGGCGCGCGAGGACTTGATCGAGAAGACCGTCGAATCCCTTATTGGTGCCAAGAAGGTCGTCATTCACATGTACAACAGCACCTCTCCCGCGCAGCGGAAGTACGTGTTCGGAAAGTCCAAGGAAGAGATCATCACCGTAGCCATCAAAGGCGCACAGATGATCAAGGACCGCCTGCATCGCCTTACCGCAGGCGGCACGCAGGTCACCTTGCAGTACTCGCCTGAGAGCTTCAGCGCCACGGAAGTCGAATTCGCCAAGGAGATCAGCGAAGCCGTCATGGACGTGTGGCAGCCCACGCCGCAGCACAAGATGATCCTGAACCTGCCTGACACCGTCGAGGTGGCCATGCCCAATGTGTATGCAGATCAGATCGAATGGATCTGCACCAACATCAAAAACCGCGACAGCCTCATCATTAGCCTGCACACGCACAATGATCGCGGCACCGGCACCGCCGCCACGGAGCTGGGCCTGCTTGCAGGCGCAGACCGCGTGGAAGGCACCCTGTTTGGCAATGGCGAGCGCACCGGCAATCTGGACATCGTCCAGGTGGCCATGAATTTTTACATGCACGGCATCTCCCCGGGCCTCGATTTCAGCGACATGAGCGGCCTCATTCACATGTATGAGCGCACCACCGGCATGACCGTGGCCCCACGCCATCCCTACAGCGGCGAACTCGTCTTCACCGCCTTCAGCGGCAGCCATCAGGACGCCATCAAGAAGGGCCTCACCGGCTACGACGAGCACAAAACCATCTGGGATGTCCCCTACCTCACCATCGATCCGAACGACATTGGCCGCGAATACCGCGAAGTCATCCGCGTGAACTCGCAGAGCGGCAAAGGCGGCGTGGCCTACCTGCTCGAAAGCGAGTTCGGCATCGAACTGCCCAAGGACATGCAGCGCGAATTCGGCCCACTCGCCAATGACATCGTGGACAAACTGGGCCGCGAAGTCACCGCTGCCGAATTGAAAGGCATGTTCTGGAAGGAATACATCGAACGCGAGACTCCCTTCGCCCTCCATCACTTCCATGCCGATGGCGTGGACGGTGTCTTCACCTGCCGCAGCAGCCTCGTCATCAATGGCAAGGAGCGTGGCATCGCCGGCAAAGGCAACGGCCCCATCGCCGCCTTTGCCCAAGCGCTGATTCAGGAAGCCGGAGCGCCGCCCTTTGAAGTCGCCACCTACCGCGAACAAAGCCTCAGCTCCGGCACCGAAGCCAGCGCCCTCGCCTTCATCCAGATCAAAACCGCCAGCGGCAAAACGATCTGGGGAGCAGGTGTGGATACGAACATCGAACTCGCCTCGATCAAAGCGGTGCTCAGCGCAGTGAATCGCGCATCGTAGTGCAGACTCAACGTTTGCGAGAGCCACTCCGGCTCTCGCAAACCTGGGTCACCTTCCTACACAGGCTCTCCATCCGAAAAGTTGGTTGCCGCCCACCATCGTGTGCGGTTTATGAACTCACCCCATGTCCCTCGAAATCCCCGACTACCCCTTTCAAGCCTACATCTTCGACTGCGACGGCACGCTCGTTGATTCCATGCCGCTGCACTACGTCGCCTGGGTGGAGGCCTTGAAGCAGCATAATGCGCCGTATGAGTTCACCGAGGAGGAGTTTTATGCACACGCAGGCATGAAGGAGCAGGACGTGGTGAAGTTGTTGAATGCGAAGCATGGCGCATCCGTTGATCCTGTGAGCGTGGATGAGCTGAAGATGGAAATCTTCGCAAGGCGCATCCCTGAGGTGCAGGCCGTAGGCCCCGTGGCTGAGTTTGCCAAATCTCTCTTTGGCCGCTTCCCCATCGCCGTGGCCTCGGGCAGCGAAGAATCCACCGTGCGCGGCTGCCTGCAAGCCACCGGCTTGATCGATCTCTTCCCCATCATCATTACCCCAAAGAAGGTAAAGCACGGCAAGCCCGCCCCCGACATGTTCCTCCTCGCCGCCGAGCAGATGGGCATCGTCCCCAGTGAATGTCTCGTCCTGGAAGACGGCAACAGCGGCATTCAGGCAGCCAATGCTGCCGGTATGCAGTCGCTGTTTATTCCAAGGACGCTGAGGTAAAGTACTCGCGAGCTACTTCTGCGCCCACGCCTTCCAGCACGTCACAAAACCCTTCGCGAAATCCTGCGGCCGCGCCTCCACCCACGCGCTGATGTCCTCGGGTTTGAACCAGTCTCCCGTGGCGATTTCTTCGGGCAGGCAGCGCACCGGGCCGTCATGTCGTGCGATGTGAAGCTCGACGAATTCGTGATCCGTATTATCTCCAGCGGGGATCTGCGTAGCGAGTTCGGTGGCTTCGATGTGGATGCCAATTTCCTCTCCGAGTTCCCGCACAGCGGCACTGGCATAGCTTTCTCCAGCATCCAGATGACCCGCAGCGCTGCTATCCCATTTAAGCGGGGACACATCCTTGAGATGCGAACGCTGCTGCAGGTAGATGTGCCCGCGTTTGTTGATGACGAAGATATGCACCGCACGGTGCAGCAGCTTGCGCTTGTGCACCTCGCCCCGTGTGAGCTGTTCGATGACTTCGTTGCGTTCATTGACCACATCAAACATCTCGCTGGCCTTCTGCCCGGCGTCGGCTTCGTGGCGCTGCTCATAGTGGCGTGCGATCTGAATCCATTGCGTCAATGACAGCGCCTCTGCGCGCACCATCCCCGTGACTCCTAGCGCCTCAATCAACGACTCCCAGCCGCCGGGGGCTTCGGGCAGGAGATTTTTCAACTGCTTGCGCCGTTGTGAAAAGCCCATGCGCACCAGTCGGTCAAACAGCACGTGATCAAACACCGGCAGCGTGGCAGGATCTCGCGGTGTGAGGCGGATGATGGCCGAGTCCACCCGTGGCTTCGGCACGAAAACCTCCGGCGGCACCACCCGAAGCATCTCCACATTCCAGTCCTTCTGCACCAGCAGATTCAAGATCTCGCTGCCGACTGAATACGGCAGATTTCCCACGATGCGCAGCGGACCGTGCTTGAACCACGCACGCAGGTTGATGCGGGTGGCGTCATTGTGGATGACTTCCACATCGTCGCGGCCTTCAAACTGGCTTTGCAGCTCCGGCGCGAGTTGGGAATCTTTTTCAATCAAAATAAGTTTCTTTGGCCGGCCGACGAGATGCTTCGTCAAAGCCCCCATGCCGGGTCCGATTTCCACCACAATATCGGCACCGTCTGGCTGCACCTGATCGCCAATCCAGCGGGCAATCTCCTCGTCTTGCAGGAAGTTTTGCCCCATGCTCTTACGCGGGGTGAAGTGCGGTCTGGGGGGCGGGGCTTCGGAGCGGCGTTGGTCGCGGTATCTCATTGCTGCATCATCCACCGTTCTGCGGTTCCATCAAACCAATCCATTCAGGGCAGCCAATACTTGACCCCCCGTCGCGAATGAAGCACTCTGGAGGGTGCTTAGAACCTGCCTCAAATCCAAACTCCACCGCGCCGCCATCACTGATGCCAACATCGCCTATGAAGGCAGCATCACCATTCCGACCGATCTCATGGAAAAAGCCGACCTCTGGGTGGGCGAAAAAGTGCTGGTGACCTCCATCACCAACGGTGCCCGCTTGGAAACCTACGTCATCCCCGCCCCCGCCGGCTCCGGCCAGATCATCGTCAATGGCGCCGCAGCCCATCTCATCAACACCGGCCACCGCGTCACCATCATGGCCTGGGGCCAGAGCGAATATCCCATCATCCCCAAGCGTCTGCTGCTCAATGAGCGCAACGAGGTGGTGAATGACACGGTGCTGTAGATTGTGGCTTGAAACGTTGGTCCGGCAACAGAGAGGGCTCCGCAATTCGCGCGAGCGTTTTGGAGTGCTCCAGTCCTCTGGAGCTTTCGAACCGCTGAGGGCATGCGAAAGCGCCGGAGGTCCGGCGCACTCCAGAACGCATAGCGCACGCGAACGCCTCGTTGCTGATCCCCATCACAAGAATACCACCATGGGCCACTTTCGGCTGTTCATGCTGCCGCAGGACTCCGTATGATCTTGCCATGACTCAGACTGCCACCTGTTCACTCCTGTTGCTGCTCGCCTTAAACACCTCGCTCTTTGCGCAGGCGGATGGCATCAAGACGAAGACGACTTACGCCAAGGCCTACGGCGAGACGAAAAACCCAGTGGTGGTGGATCCTGGCAAGGATCTGCCGCGCTACCCCGCCGTGGAGCCCAAGGACGCCATTGCGTCGTGGCAGGTGAAAAAGGGCTTCAAGCTCCAGCTCGCCGCACATGAGCCGCAGGTGCGCAGCCCCATCGCCGTCTGCTTTGATGAAAACGGGCGCATGTTTGTCTGCGAGATGATCGACTACAGCGAGATGCGCGACGTCACGCCGCACCTCGGCCGCATTTCCATGCTGCAAGACAAAGACGGCGACGGCTACTACGAGACCAGCCAGGTCTTCGCCGATGACCTGGCCTGGCCCACGGGCCTCACCTGGGCCAATGGCGGTCTGTATGTCGGTGCCACGCCTGACATCTGGCGCTTTGAGGACAAGGACGGCGACGGCAAGGCCGAGGTACGCGAGAAGGTCTTCACCGGCTTCGGCTCCGGATTGAAAATCCTCAATGTGCAGGGCCTCATGAACAGCTTTCAATGGGGGCAGGACAATCGCATCCACGTCCTCGCGGGTGGTGGCAATCGCGGCGTCATCACCTGCATGAAGCGTCCGGACGACAAAGGCGTGGAACTCGGCGGCAAAGACTTCTGGTTTGATCCGCTCACGCTGGAGTTTGACCTCGAAGGCGGCGGCGCACAGTATGGCATGAGCTTTGACAACTACGGGCGGAAGTTCGCCTGCTCAAACTCGGACCACCTTCAGTACTGGGTTTACGATTACAAATACGCCAACCGCAATCCCTACTACCCCATGCCACCTGCACGCCAGAGCATCGCGGTGGACGGCGGTGCGGCGGAGGTCTTTCGCCTTAGCCCTGACGAGCCATGGCGCATCATCCGTACGCGCTGGCGCATTGCCGGTGTGGTCAAAGGCGCGGTGGAAGGCGGCGGCCGTGTGAGCGGTTACTTCACCGGTGCCACCGGCACCACCATCTATCGCGGCGATGCCTACGGCCCCGACTTCGTGAACAACAGCTTCACCGGAGATGCAGGCGGCCAGCTCGTACATCGCAAGATCATCAAGCCTAGCGCGGACGGCATCAGCCTCATCGGCGAACGCCCCGCCGACGAGCACGGCTTTGAATTTGCCGCCAGCAAAGACACCTGGGTGCGCGTGGTGAACTTTGCCAACGCCCCTGACGGCTGCCTGCACATCTGCGACATGTACCGCGAAGTCATCGAGCATCCCTGGAGTATCCCCGACGAGATCAAAAAGCACATCGACCTCAACAACGGCAACGACCGCGGCCGCATCTACCGCATCGTTCCTGACAAAGGTGCCGAGCGCATCGGCCAGAAGGTCGCCCTGGGGAAAATGAGCACCGAAGAACTCGTGCAAACCCTCGGCCACCCGAACGGCTGGCACCGTGATACCGCCCAGCGTTTGCTGTTTGAGCGGAAGGACAAGGCGGCGGTGCCGCTGCTGGAGAAGGTGCTGAGCGGGGATAATGCCTTGGCGAAGCTGCATGCGCTTGGGACGCTGGAGGGGATAGCCTCACGGGCGGGGCTGCGAGCTGTGAAGGAAGACATAGTGATCAAAGCACTCCAAGATGCGGATGCACACGTGAGAGAACGCGGAACCACTCTGGCGTTTCCATTTCTGACCTCCGTATCTCCGGGCGGAAACATGTCCTCTGAAAAACTGGACAAGGCATTGGCAGTGGAAGGAGATCCGTCTCCGAAGGTGCGATTCATGAGCGCTTTAGTGCAGGCCTGCGGAAACGAAACACTGATAGCCCGTAGCAAAGAGGCTGTGTCCATGAGTGCCAACAAGGAGGCTTTCTTTACGTTACTCCGTGCCAGGGATGGCCTTGACCTGCTCGGCGAATCATATGCCTTGCTGCTTGAGCAACATCCCGCTGAGGCGTGGTTGAAAACAGCCATCTGTACAAATTCAGCACCGGTCATTTGGTGCGTCTTCAAAGGAGGGACCGAGGATCGTTCCGCTCTAGGTTATCAGTCGCGCTTGCCCAAGCCACCGCTCTTAAAAAATAATCTCGCCGCAGGTTTCCAGCAGAGCCTGCCCGACCTGCTGTCGATTCTTGGCGCTTCTGCCGCAGACCTCTCGCTGACCGACTATGACCATGGCAAGATCATTGCATTCCTCTCCAAGCATTCCAACCGAGACTGGATCGCTGCATTCTCAGCTGGTTTGAAAAAAGCTGGCATCTCAATCGAAAAGGCAGACACCCAAGGACTCTTGAGTGCAGTCTTCTCCAAAGCCGCTACAACAGCCTCCGACACCAAGGCCTCTGAATCCCCCCGCCTCGAAGCCATCCAACTCCTCGGCCTCACCTCCTCCAAAGAAGCTGCCGAAGCTCTGACTCAATGCCTTGAACAAGGTCAGCCAGATGCTGTGCAGACAGCCGCCATCCGCACGCTGGCGCAGAGCAGTTCACCCGCCGTGACAAAATCACTCATCACTAGCTGGACCGGCTTCGGCCCCAAAGCCAAGGAGGCCGCTCTCGAAGCCCTCCTCGCCCGCGAAGACCGCGCTCTCGCATTGCTGGAATCCGGCACTGTAAAGCCCACCGAGTTCTCCGCTTCCCAAGTCCAGGCTCTCCTCAAACACAAGTCGCCCAAAGTCGCCTCTGCTGCAAAGACGACATTAGCCTCCGTCATTCCGCCATCGCGTGAGAAAGTAACTGCAAAGTTCAAACCCGCCATCGCTGCCCAAGGCGATGCCAAGAAAGGCCAGCTGCAATACATGGCACGTTGTGTGGCTTGTCATCGTGCAGGGACCATGGGATTGCAGGTTGGCCCGGATCTTATTACGGTAAAAACCAAGGGTCGCGAGGCGCTTCTTACGGCAATCCTTGAACCCCACAAGGAGGTTGCCTCTCAGTTCATCGCCTATACGGTCAATACAAAGGACGGCCAGACATTGACTGGAATTATTACGAGCGATACCGCATCCAGCATGTCCCTCAAGATGATGGGCGGCATCGAAAAGACACTCCAGCGTTCGGAGATCAAAGGCAGCAGCTCCTCGGGACAGAGCCTGATGCCAGAAGGTTTGGAGACCGGCATGAGCGTGGCAGACATGGCTGATCTTCTTAGCTTCATTGAGGGACAGTAAACCTCCCCTAAAACTGAACCGGTTTTACTTTGCAGCCTGCGTTGTCTGCGCTCCTTTGAACTAATCATGAAGACCACCCCCGTTACCTTTGAAGATCTGCAATCCTCCGTCATCGCTGTGCCACCACTTTGCCGGAACAAAGATCTGTCTTTGGCCAAGTCGCAAAACAGCCGCCTCATCAAGCACATGTACAAAGGCGGCATCCGCACGCTGCTGTATGGTGGCAATGCCAATCTCTACAACATCGCCCCGAGTGAATACCACTCCCTGCTGAAGATGCTCGTCGATGTGTCACCTGAGGACATGTGGATCGTCCCCTCCGTTGGCCCCATGTATGGCACCGCAATGGATCAGGCCAAGATTCTCAGCGAGTTCGCCTTCCCCACCGCGATGCTGCTGCCCACGCTTTTCCCGTCCAAGCCCGCCGGTGTCGCCACGGCCATTCGTCATTTCGTGGAAAAGTCCGGCATCAAGGCCGTGCTCTACATCAAGGACGGTTCCTACATCACTCCCGAGCTCGCTGCCGAACTCGTCAACGACGGCCTCATCTCCTGGATCAAATACGCCATCGTCGAACCCGATCCGAAGAAGGACCCTTATCTCAAGAAGCTCATCAAGCTTGTCGACACCAAGCTCATCGTCAGCGGCATCGGCGAGCAGCCATCCATCATCCATCTGCGTGACTTCGGTGTCACCGGCTTCACCGCAGGCTGCGTCTGCATCGCCCCTTCCCGCTCCACCGCCCTGCTCCAGGCCATCTTAAAGAAAGACTGGGACACGGCTGAAGCGATCCGCGAAGAATTCGTCGCCCTCGAAGATCTGCGCAATGCCCACAGCCCCATCCTCGTGCTGCATCATGCCGTCGAACTCTCCGGCGTGGCCCAGACCGGCCCCGTACTGCCTCTTCTCACCGAACTTCCAGCCAACCTGCTGCCGAAGATCGAGAAAGCTGCCAAGGCGCTCCTGGCCAAGAACGGCTGAGCCGATGGTTTATCAGTGGCTCCAAGCCACCACAGCTAATCTCTTTCCTTCCGCCATTAGGCATTGCCTAATGGCGGAACTTTGTATTGACGGTTTGTGACAACTCACGGCATGGATATGCGTACACTCACGCCATGACTTCACGCCGTCACTTCATCCAGTCTCTCTCCACCACTGCTCTCCTTGCCGCTTCCGGCAGCATCACGGCTCAAGAAGCCGCCAAACCCGCCCGCAAGCTGCGCAAGGCCATCATGGGCGGCACACTCGGCATCAAGGGCACGCTGGTTGAGAAATACAAATTCGCCAAGGAAGCAGGCTATGAAGGCGTCGAGCCCGCAGGCGGACTCAATCAGCAGGAGGTGATCGATGCGCTTGGCCAGTCCGGCCTGCAAGCCGCCAGCGTGTGCTGCCACACGCACTGGAAGCAGACGCTCACACATGACGATCCAAAGATCCGCGAGGAAGGTTTGCAAGGCGTGCTCACCACCCTTCGCGATGCCAAGGCCTACGGTGCGGACTCCATTCTCGTGGTGCCCGGTGTGGTGAGCGAGACCGTGCCGTATGACGTCGCCTGGACGCGCTCCATCGCTG